>JBMNNY010000210.1:0-3237 GCA_050942765.1 Bacillota bacterium
GATTTTCATCGCGGCGTTCTTCACGGAACCACTGCCGGATCTTACTTTTCGCTTTGGAGGTCTGCACAAAAGCCAGCCAGTCCAAACTCGGCCCGGTCGCCTGTTTGGAGGTGATAATCTCAATAAGATCACCGTTAACCAGTTTGTAATCAAGTGGCACCAACTTGCCGTTTACTTTAGCTCCGATACAGCGGTTGCCAATATCCGTATGCACGGTATAGGCGAAGTCGACCGGGGTCGATCCGCTTTGCAGACTCCTGACATCGCCTTTCGGAGTGAAAACAAACACTTCATCCATAAAGAGGTCGATGCGCAAGGTCTCCAGAAATTCCTCAGCATTACTGGACTCGCGCTGCCATTCAAGCAAATGCCGGAGCCAGGCAAACTTCTCTTCAAACTCTTTTGCGGCAGCGCCTTCTTTATAACGCCAGTGGGCTGCCATACCAAATTCGGCGGTTTCGTGCATCTCTTTGGTGCGGATTTGAATTTCCAGCGGCTCGCCATTGGGACCAATCACAGTGGTATGCAGTGATTGGTACATATTCGATTTCGGCATGGCAATATAGTCTTTAAACCTTCCGGGAATAGGTTTCCAAAGATTATGAATCTCGCCAAGCACGGCATAGCAGTCTTTTACCGTGTCAACGATAACCCTGAGCCCCAGCAAATCGAAGATTTCGGAAAATGCCTTGTTTTCTTTCTTCATCTTGTTGTAGATGCTGTAGAAGTGCTTGGGACGGCCTTGAATATCCGCTTCAATGCCGCGTTTTTTCAGGGTTTCATTGAGTGTCGCCATGACTCCGTCAAGATAGCCTTCGCGCTCTTTACGTTTTTTGGCCACCATGTGAACCAGGCGGTAGTATTCCGTAGGATCAAAATAGCGGAATGCCAGGTCTTCCAGTTCCCATTTAATCTTCCACATTCCCAGACGATGCGCCAGCGGGGCATAGATATCAAGGGTTTCCTGGGCGATGCGCCGCTGCCGATCCTCGGGCAGGTATTTCAACGTGTTCATGTTGTGCGTGCGATCCGCAAGCTTTATTAAGACAACCCGGAAATCTTTGGCCATTGCCAAAAACATCTTACGCAGGTTCTCTGCCTGACGCTGCTCTTGCGTCTGGAAATCAATTTTGCTAAGTTTGGTAACTCCATCCACCAGCATGGCGACTTCTGAACCGAATTTGGCTTCGATATCCGAAATCACAACATCCGTATCCTCGACGACATCATGCAGGATGGCCGCGCATAATGTCGTCATGTCCATTTGCATCTCAGCCAGAATCTGCGCGACATTCAGCGGGTGCTGGATATAAGCATCCCCGGAATCGCGTTTTTGCCCTTTATGCGCTTTGGCCGCGAACTCATAAACTTCTTCCAGCTTTTTAATGTTAGCATTAGGGTTATAGCTTTTGACCGTCTTAATCAGCTTCTCCAGAGACACATCCGCCACCCCCTGTTCTCCGGTGAAAAATAGTCGGAACCGAGCATGTTCCGACCGGCTGGAGCTATTGTTTTGATCGCGTCATTAACGCGCCATTATAGTCTAGTAATGTATTAATGATACAATATGAGTATCGCCCAGTTCGCCCAACTTCTCCCGGCCTTTCAGGAAGTCCAGTTCCAGCAAAAATGCAAAGCCGGCAATTTCTCCGCCAACTTTGCGGACCAGTTGAGCAGTGGCTGACATCGTACCGCCGGTTGCCAAAACATCATCAACGATCAGGACTTTTGTTCCGGGCTCAATGGCATCACGATGAATCTCCAGTGCATCAGTGCCATACTCCAGCGCATATTCAATGCGTTCGACACAGCCAGGCAGTTTTCCTGGTTTACGTACCAGGGCAATCCCAACGTTCATGGCATAAGCCAATGGAGCGCCTACCAGAAATCCACGCGATTCAATGCCCACAAGCTTATCGATTTCACCCGGCTTAAAGCGACTGGCCAGTTCATTGACTGCATATCTAAATGCAGGGCCATCCGCCAGAAGCGGGGATATGTCTTTGAATCCAATCCCTGGCTTTGGAAAATCGGGTACTTCTCTAATGTATTTTTTAAAATCCATCTTGTCTGCCTCCGTTTTCTAGCTAAGCTGACAGCACTATTTTAAGATCTTTTACATTAACCTGGGCACTGGAAATTCCATTCCAGCAATTCTCTTCCAGGGAAAATGCCAAATCCACGGCGGTTTGCGGCTGCAAATCGGGCAACCATGATCCGAAACCAAACCCAATCCCATCGATGCATGCTTTACTACTGCGTGCCTTGAACTTCAAGTGCTTTCCGTTTCCACCGACTCCTTTGGGCGAGATCATCATAATATTCCGACAGACGAAAATCGGTTCAGGGTTTTGCGAACCGAAAGGTCCCAATTCAGCGAGCTGTCTCGCCAGATCAAGCGTTACCTGCTCCAATTCTATTTCGACATCCGCATTCAAAGAAGGAATTAAATCTCTATCATCCAGACATTCCTGCGCATAGTTCTCAAACTCTTCTGCGAATGGCTCCAAAGAATCTTTGTTAATTGAAATACCGGCGGCGCTCTCATGACCTCCAAAACGGGTCAGATGTGCGGCGCACCTTTCCAAAGCGTGATAAAGGTGAAACCCCTGGATACTGCGCCCCGAGCCTCGTCCTTCGGTACCATCCCATCCAATCAGGATGGCCGGGCGATAAAACCGTTCCACGATCTTGGAGGCTGCAATACCAATGACGCCATGATGCCAGTGCTCGCCAGCGAGTACCAGAGTACGCCGATCTCCTTTGGCAAGCAGTTCTTCCGCCTGACGGCAGGCACATTCAGTCAGCTCGGCTTCAATGGCCTGACGTTCCCGATTTTCGGTCTCAAGTCTTCTGGCGAATGCCAGCGCCTTATCTGGATCTGTCGCCAAAAACAAATTGATGCCTGTCTGCGCATAGCCCAGGCGTCCGGCAGCATTGATCCTGGGTGCCAGATAATAAGCCAAATGTCCCGCGGTAATCTCACGGCCTTCTATGCCACAGACGGCAATTAAAGCTTTCAGACCTTCATTCGTGGTCTTGGTAATCCGTTCTAATCCAGCCTTAACAATAATGCGGTTCTCGCCAAACAGAGGCACCATATCAGCAACGGTTGCCAAAGCTACTAAATCAATTTCACGGAATACTTCTTCATTACTTAGGCCAAGCTTGTCAGCAACCGCCATGGCTAACTTAAAGGCCACGCCGGCGCCACATAAATCCCGAAATGGATACGGA
>JBMNNY010000230.1:0-2674 GCA_050942765.1 Bacillota bacterium
TGAACTGATGCCAGCACCGATCTCATTGGCGCATAAATTGGCGCGCCGGTTAGCGCTGGTAAGGCGCAACGAAGAAATTCCCTATTTGCGTCCGGACGGAAAAACCCAGGTAACGGTGGAATATGAGGGCAATCGGCCTGTACGCGTGGACACGATCGTTGTCTCTGCCCAACACCATCCTGAGGTTGAACAGGACCAAATCCGGCATGACATCATTGAAAAGGTCATTAAGCCCATTATTCCAGAGGAGTTTCTGGATCAAAAGACCAGGTACTTTGTAAATCCGACAGGAAGGTTTGTCGTCGGTGGTCCGCAGGGAGATTCGGGCCTGACCGGTCGCAAGATTATTGTCGATACTTATGGCGGGGCTGCCCGGCATGGCGGAGGCGCTTTCTCAGGAAAGGATCCTACCAAGGTGGATCGTTCAGCAGCCTATGCGGCGCGGTACGTAGCCAAGAATCTCGTTGCCGCAGGCGTTGCCGATCGGCTTGAGATTCAGCTGGCCTATGCTATCGGAGTTGCCCGGCCGGTTTCGATTGCGGTGGAGACATTTGGGACTGGCAAGATCGCAGATCGCCGGATAATAGAGCTTATCAACGAGCATTTTGATTTGCGTCCGGCGGCCATCATCCGCGATTTGAATTTGCGGCGTCCCATCTACCGTCCGGTGTCAGCCTATGGCCACTTTGGCCGGACAGATCTGGATCTGCCTTGGGAAAGATTGGACAAGGTGGGCCTTATCAAAAAGAGCCTTTAAGAAGTTTATTGCTTCCGAGGCAGGATAAAGCTGTCTTATGATGAATTCTATAGGGAGAAAAAAGGCTGCAATTGCGGTAGGAGGCTGCTATGGACGTTCCAACCACAGCTTTTTTCCCTTCGGAGTTTAAAGAACATAACTGTGAGAAGTGTCAAATCTCGTACTTGTCCGTGCAAGTGCCGATTGCTGATCACGGCCCGGTTCAGCCGTATATGATGCTTGGATGTCCGCGTTGTGGCCAGAGCGTGGTCTTTGACGCTCATTTGGAATCGAGGTACTATGAGGCGAATGCGCTGAAGAATCTTCCTGCCGAGCTAATCCAACACTATCAGAAGGCCAGTGCCTGGGAAAAGGCCCGCATGATCCAAGAACTTTGGCTTGACAGTATGGATGTCTGCAAGTGCGGAGGACCATTTAAGATTATGATCCATCCCGGGATTTGCCCCAAATGCGGGGGCCCGGCCAGCAGTTCAGCGAATTACCACGGGCAGGTCCGGTTTATGGACTCATCAGCCGGAATTGGTCCCACTGATGATTATTACCTATTCGCGCGCTACAGCCTTTCCAATGATAATGGCCGACGCATGGCCAAGCAAATGGAGAACTCCAAGAAGCCAAGATTCACGGTTTGAGTAGTGTAGCTGACATGGCTGTTGAACAAATCAACAGCCATTTTCATAATTGGAAGGACGGTTGCCCCGATGCCCGTGATTGAGGGAGTTATTGAGAGACTTACATTTCACAATGAAGAAAATGGTTATACGGTAGCCAGTTTCAAAACCTCCGATGGCCGATCTTCCTGTACGGTGGTCGGGACAATCATGCCGGTATCGGTAGGGGAATCGCTGCGACTGAGCGGCGATTGGGAAAACCATGCTTCATATGGCCGCCAGTTTAAGTTTCAATCTTTTGAAAGACTGGCGCCGGCCACGCTCACCGGTATTGAAAAGTACCTTGGTTCGGGCCTGATTAAGGGTATTGGTCCGCAAATGGCGAGCCGGATCGTCGCCCAATTCGGTCTGGAAACTCTGAATATTATTCGTAATCATCCTGAGAGGTTGCTTGAGGTTGAAGGGATTGGCACCAAGAAACATGAGGCTATTTGCGCCGCATTGGCTGCGCATCGCGAAATTGAAGACATCATGGTCTTTCTGCAGGGCTATGGTGTAACGCCCGCTTATGCCGCCAAGATTTATAAAACCTATGGGCGGAAGTCAATCCAAGTGGTTTCGGATAATCCCTATCGTCTGGCGGAAGACGTTTTTGGCATTGGATTCAAAACCGCAGATAAAATCGCACTGGCGATGGGAATTCCGTTGGAATCGCCCAAGAGGTTGATTCCTGGAATCGAGTTTTTCATTACCGAAATGACCAATGAAGGACATATCTATGCGCCCTTGGACGAGTTTGTCGCCTGGGCTGCTGATAAACTGACGGTTGATCAGGAAACAGTGCGCGGCACTTTACCGGCTCTGATACAGAAGAAAAGCATTATTTGCGAAGGGAATCCGGATTTGGGGAGCCTTTTGTACCCAGCTCAATTTTATTATGCGGAGCGCACTGTGGCTGAAAGACTGATCAGATTGCTGCAAGCCAAAAAACCGCCCGGAAAAGAGGTTACAGCGGCTTTTCAGAGAGTGCAGGAGCAGAATGGCATTAAGTTGGCACCTGCGCAGATGCAGGCGGTACAGAGCGCGCTGAAGAACGGCGTGTTGGTAATTACCGGCGGCCCCGGAACGGGCAAAACCACCACTTTGAAGACGCTGCTGGAAGTGTTCCGTAGTGCAGGACTGCGTACGCTGCTGGCGGCACCGACCGGCCGGGCTGCCAAGCGCATGAATGAAGCTACCGGGCAACAGGCTAAGACACTGCATCGTTTGCTGGAGTTTGGCTTTGAGGCTGGCGGTTTTCGTTTTT
>JBMNNY010000211.1:0-3154 GCA_050942765.1 Bacillota bacterium
ACGGGTAAATAACGCAGCCATCGCGAGGTTCCCGGGCAGACCTTTCATGAATCCGTCCAATAGCTGCCGTCCGACGGAGGCCGTTTTCATGCCAGAACCACTGCCATAGCAGTGTTCGCCGCCACTAGCACCGGCATAGATTGAGAATACTTTGCCACGGCTCCAGTCAAACTCTTTGTCCAGCCAGACTCCTACATGCTCGTAGCTGAAGTGCGGCTCTGGAACCTTGGTGACGTGAGCGGCGCCATTCCAGGCAAAAATACGCATATCTTCCGGCGCACCTTCGAAGTTGCTGACATACCAACGAAAGTACTCTTTAATCATGGCTTCACGCTCGGCGTTCCAGTCAAATCCGCTCTGATCCTGCCGATAAGCAAGTTCAACACTGCGTCTGGTGCTGTAGACATAAAATGCGGCCTGCTCATAATCGGCCATGATCGGGCGCAGCTGGGGAGCCAGCTTTGCAAGGGTTTCCTCAAACGACACCAATGCTTGATATAGCTGCTCCAGACTCGTAAACTTCTGATTGATGATGGCGGTTAACTCCTCACGCGGCGCTCCTTCCGGAAGGCTCTGAACCATGCTGCCCAGTTTGCGGACTGCATAGCTGACACCATGGGAGATGTCGGTGGCAATGACCACAATGCGCTGTTCATGAGGGATTTTTTGATTATATAGGTACAACTTTTCCCATAGCTGACGGTGATCTTTGGTACGAGCGGCATTGTAATAAGTCCAGATGTCCATTTCGTCCAGCAGCGCCGGATCACCGCATTCCAAATAGCGATTCAGCAGTTCCGAATAAGCAAAGTCTGTTTCAGGTGCGAAGTATCGGTATCCGGCCTTCTGGTTCAGAAAAACCAGCATGCGAAAGATCATTTCCAGATGCTCTCTGGTACCATGAGGGCTTTCGCCATATAGAATCACCCTGTTGTTTTCAGCAACTGGCAACAAGAAATCGAGATCTGAGAAATCTTCCAAATCTGTAGTTGAATTTATCACATAGTGATTTTCGGCGGCAAAGGCTGCCACTTCCTTATTAATTCCATTGACTCCGCAGCCGCCGCTCAAAAAAGTGCCAATAACGCCAATCAAGAGCAACAGCGATAGAAAGACCAGTCTAAACTTGCCGCGTAAAATCTTATTGTCGAAATCATTGTTCATAGCGAACCCACCTTCCACGCTGCGCGTGCCTGACGCAATGCAATGTAATGCAATGCAATGCAATGTGCGGCATCGCGCAGTCCATATCGCATGTGCGCGTCTTCTCCAACGCCTGCGCCTGCGATCAAGCAATCCACCTATCCACACTGTGGATAAAATCTGTGGTTCTATGTATAATTTTCGCACATATACATAGAGCTTCAAACAGCTTACTGCTCATCGGGCTCCCACGGATAGACAATCCATTCATCGGTTTCTGCCGCGGCAAAATCAGGCCGCTGCCCCGGGAAATGCGACTTGGACGGTTTGTAATGCAGGACAGCCACTTCAGGTGTACCATTCACTTCAATAATCCGATTACGTACTGCCATGGCGGTTTTGCCAGAATCCCAAATATCATCAACCACCAAAATCCTGCTGCCTTTCAAATATGGATCCGCCGGAAACTGCATAAAGATCGGCTTCTCAAGTGTTTTTTCGATGCCGGAATAAAACATGACAGAAGCGACTAAAATATTGCGCATGTCCAGCTTTTCGCTGATAAGGCAGGCTGGGATCATTCCGCCGCGGGTAATCGCCAGCAATGCGTCATATTCGCGGCCGCGAATTTGTTCGACAAGCCTGTCCACAAGGTCAGTGATGGTGGACCAATCCAGGTAGTGTTTATCAGCCACTGATTTCATCCTTTCTCTAAGTCTTAAGCTGCGCCAACGACTATGAATTCGATGCGCGTCCAATTCGACATCGGCACCGCTAATCCTGCCGATGCACCGCTAATCCTGCCAATGCGCCGCCATCCGCCGCTATTAGGACACGGATAAAGTACGAACCTTCCAAAAAAAGCCGCAGATTCCCGAAGGGAAAAGGCGGCTTTTTCGCATTGGAAGGTGAATCTATTTGCTGCTTATCTTACTTCTCAACAGCTTTGACGATTTCCGGACGCAATCCGGGGAACTTGGCCAGCCACTGTTTTCTTTCAGCCCGCAGCTCTTCGGTCAGCTTATGATACTCTTCTTTGGTGTAATAGCGCTTGGGATCATAAGCTTCCATATCGATGCCTTCAATCTTGGAAGGTACCAGATAACCCCAGTCTGGATCCTGGACCCATTCAATGTCATCCAGGGCAATATGCTTCATTACTGAGGTTGTCACTTTAATGGTAATCTTGGTGCCTGCTTTGTCACCATTCTTGCCCACACTGCCAGTGTTAATCAGGTAGCATTCCATGTCAGTGTTGGATTTGAGAATATCGAGCAGGCGGTTGCCTTCCTCAGACTCCGGTCCGATAATAAACGGGTTTGTACCGACTTCACGCTTAGACTGTCCGGCTTTAGTCGGATCACCGGCAGATGTCTCAATCGATTCACCGAGCATGAAGTACGCCGCAGCCTGTTCATGAGTAAGCTTGGCGACGATCGGCACAATCGTGTCTCTTCTGGTAATGAAGAGAATTTTATTGGCTTTCTGCAAATCGATCGTATCATCTGTATTGGCAACATCACTGCGCAGGATTACACCGCGACCGTTGCCGGTGATGACACTATTCATAAAATCGATTTTTCCGTCCGGCTGAATCCAGACATTTTCATATAGGGCAGTTGGTTTGGTGGCTGCGGAATAAAGCACCTCTTGCGAAGGTTCCAGACCTTCCGTCTTAATGAAGAACCCGCGCTCCGTACCGTAGCAGAAACCTTTCTCATTCATCAGGACCACATCATCCTGCCGGATGATAACGCCCTCTTCACCCTGTAAACCGTGATCATGCAAGGTCAAGGTTGTTTTGCCGGTTCCAGAAAGACCAAACATGATAAAGCCAACTTCCTGAAGTTTGCCATTGCGCTTGATTTTCAGGACTTTACTGCCAGCGTGCAAACCGAGCCCGCCGCGCTTCTTGATGATATACATCGCCATGCGCAGGAAGGATTTCTTACACTCGCCGAAATAGTCTGTACCCAAAATGTAGGTGACGCCGGCTTCCGGATGTGCAAAG
>JBMNNY010000025.1:0-17727 GCA_050942765.1 Bacillota bacterium
CGGAGGAATTTCAATGAGTATTTGGGTCTATAATACTGCATCCGGCAAAAAAGAAGAGTTTATTCCGCGTGAAAAAGGGGTTGTCAGCGCGTATGTCTGCGGCATCACCCCATATAGCTTTGCCCATATTGGCAATGCCCGCCCGCCTTTGGTTTGGGATGTCATCAGGCGTTTTCTGAATTACATGGGTTACAAGACTATTTTGGTGCAAAACATTACTGATGTGGATGACAGAATTATCGCCAAGTCCCTGCAAACCGGGCGTCCGGCATTGGAGATCTCAGCCGAATTTGCCGAAGAATATTTCAAGGATTTGAAGGCACTCAGGATTGAAATGCCTGATATCGTGCCGAAAGTCAGCGAACATATACCGGAGATCATTGAGATGGTCAAGGGTCTGATCGATAAAGGCCATGCTTATGTAGTTGACGGAGATGTTTACTACGCCGTTGAGAGTTTCCCGGGCTATGGCAAGCTTTCGGGCCGCTCATTGGAGGATATGCAGGCTGGTGCCCGCATCGAAGTAGATGTGCGTAAGCGGCATCCTATGGATTTTGCACTTTGGAAGTCTGCCAAACCGGGCGAACCGTCCTGGGATTCCCCGTGGGGCCCTGGTCGTCCGGGATGGCATATTGAATGCTCGGCCATGTCTCTGAAGTACTTAGGCACTTCCTTCGATTTTCACGGCGGCGGAGAGGATCTGGTCTTCCCACACCATGAAAATGAGATTGCTCAGTCCGAAGGCTATACGGATCAACCGCTGGCAAGGTATTGGCTGCATAATGCGTTTTTGGTAATTGATCGTGAGAAAATGTCCAAGTCACTGGGCAACATTATGACTGTCCGGGAATTGCTCGGGAAATATCCGGCTAAAGTGATCCGGTTCTTTATCGTATCAGCCCATTATCGTTCGCCACTTAACTTTGGCGCTGACGAACTCGCAGCAGCTGCCAAAGGATTGGAACGTCTGGAAACCGCCTTACGGACCATGGAAGATCTGGTCAAGGCCGGTCCGGCAACCGCCAAGGATTCCAACGCCGGTACTGGTGCACCCGTGTCATTTGACGACCTGCTTCAGAATACCAAGAGTGATTTTATTGCAGCCATGGAAGACGATTTTAACACACCGGTAGCCCTGGCGGCGCTCTACAATATGGTCCGGGAAGTTAACCGCGAAATTGTCGAGAAGGATTTCGACCGCACTCCCGGGAACGTTGAATCTGTAGCCAAAGCGGCCGCTCTCTTGCGCGAGCTTGGCGGAATCTTAGGTTTATTTGATTTTGAAGAAGAGGTCGATGCTGAACTGGCATCGTATGTGGAAGAGCAAATTGCCAGGCGGCAGCAGGCAAAAGCCAATCGCGACTGGGCTTTGGCCGATCAGATCCGCGATGAACTTCGTGCCAAGGGAATTATACTGGAAGATACCCCGCAGGGTGTACGCTGGAAGAAGGCATGAGAAGCGAGGTTGACTATGGGATTAACAGATAACGAAAAAAGAGGTGTATCCGAAGACTCTGGAAAAATCGGAGCAGTCGTCGGAGCCGCTTCCGGAGCCGCCACAGGAGACACCGAAAGTTGCGCTACTAATCCCAGTAATTTGCCGCCACTGGTATTGGCCTATATTGGGGACGCAGTTTTTGAACTGTATGTGCGGATTCTTACAGCCAAAGAATTTAACCGGCCATTAAAAGAACTGCATCGTCATACAGTTGCATTGGTGCGCGCCTCTTCGCAGGCGCGTATGGCGCATGCCATCGAGCCTATTTTGGAGCCGGATGAGCACGATGTATGGCGTAGGGCTCGCAATGCCAAATCCTCCACCCATCCACGCAGTGCGGATGTCTTAGAGTACAGACATAGTACGGCTTTTGAGGCTGTCTTGGGATATTTGCATTTATGCGGGCGTACTGAACGACTGCAGACTCTGCTGCGCGCCGCCCTAAAGGAGGCTGTCGCTCAAGATGAGATGTGATCTGGTTGCATACACTCCGGAACCGGAACGGGTGGTGGCTGCGGCTGCGCGGCTATGCTATTCTGCTATTGGCGCACAGGAGCTTCAGGAACGCATGGAGCGATCGGATATCGAACGCTTGATCCGGCGGTTATCTGACTCCGGACATTGGTCGCCGTTTGAACACGCTTCTTTTACTTTTGCGATCGAAGGTGTCAGCCGGTCATTAACGCACCAACTGGTCAGACACAGAATTGCCTCCTATTCGCAGCAATCCCAGCGTTACGTCAATGAAAAAAGTTTTGATTATATTGTTCCGCCGACGATCGCCCGGGTACCAGAAGCCCTGGCAGAGTTCGAGAGAGTTATGAGTGAAACTGCCGCGGCTTACGAAAAACTGTCGGCGATGGGCATTCCGCGTGAGGACGCCCGTTACGTCCTGCCGAATGCCTGCGAAACTAAAATCGTGGTCACTATGAACGCTCATGGACTGTTAAATTTCTTCGCACACCGCACCTGTCAGCGGGCTCAATGGGAGATTCGGGATTTGGCACTGAGAATGCTCGAATTGGTGCGCGGTGTGGCTCCGCTCCTATTTGAGAAAGCCGGTCCATCCTGCGAAACAGAGGGAGTCTGCAGAGAAGGATCCCACGGATGCGGCAGATTGGGCAGTGTGCGCCAGACAGACTGAGCAGGTGCGCAGTATGCGGTAAGCGGTATGCGGCGCGTGGTATGCGATGCGTGGTATGCGATGCGTGTTGCACGACATGCGGTATGTAGTGCACGGCATGCGGTGTGTGGTAAGCGGCATCCGGGTTGCATAAAGAAGTGGAGTAAATTTGGCGGGAAAACTGAGGTGGATCCATGAACGAAGAATATATTGCCGGGCGCAAACCAGTTATGGAAGCCTTACGGGCAGGAAGCCCTCTGAATAAGCTGTACGTCGCTGTTGGGAACCGTCGCGGGCTGGAAGACTTATTATCATTGGCACATAAACGGCGTATTCCTGTCAGTGAAGTTGCGCCTGCGATTTTGGATAAAATGGCTCCGGATTCAGGGCACCAGGGCGTTGTTGCCGCCATCGCGGCCAGATCCTATGCCACGCTTGATCAGATTCTGGCGGCTGCTGCTGAAAAGGGCGAACCGCCTTTCATTATAATGCTCGATGGCCTTGAGGATCCTCGCAATTTGGGGGCGATTATCCGCACGGCCGAAGCAGCCGGGGCCCATGGCGTGATTATTCCCGAGCGGCGTTCGGTCGGACTAACCCCGGCGGCAGTCAAAACTTCCGCCGGCGCTTCTGAATATCTGCCGGTAGCCCGTGTCACCAATCTCAACCGCACAATTGAGGAGTTAAAGGAAAAAGGCCTGTGGATTATTGGGGCGGATATGGACGGCCCAGATTATCGCACCGTTGATTTTGAAGGCGCAGTCTGTCTGGTAATCGGCGGTGAAGGAAAAGGGCTCAGTCGCATGGTGCGTGAGCATTGTGATTTTCTGGCGGCAATACCGATGCGCGGACAGGTAGGCTCACTTAATGCTTCAGTAGCAGCCGGACTGCTAATCTATGAAGTGCTGCGCAGGCGCGATGCCCAAAAGAGACTCGGACAGTGATAAATGATGGGTGACCGCAGACAAAACAATAGCGCATATACTGCCAATAATGGCCGGATCACCATGCCCTTTGGAGATTCGGCTGTTCTCATAAAATTCGGGGATTGCATCGCTCCCGAAGTCAATCGGCGGGTGCACGCCATGGCTTGTGCCATTCAGCATGCTGCCATTGCCGGAGTCATCGAAGTTTGTCCTGCCTACGCGGAACTGGCCGTGTATTATGATCCCCTGCTAATCCACTATGATGAGTTAATCGCCAAATTAGGCGCTCTGGATACAGCTGATCAGCAGCAATCCGGACGCGACTGCATTATTACCATTCCCGTCAGTTATGGCGGCACGGATGGACCTGACCTGGAGGAAGTTGCCAGGCTGACCGGCCTGTCTTCCCGAGAAGTCGTCAATATTCATACCCAACAGATTTATGACGTTTTCATGATCGGCTTCTTGCCCGGATTTCCTTATATGGGGATTGTGCCATCGGCGATAGAGGTGCCCCGGCTGGCGCAACCGCGCCTGAAGGTGCCGCGCGGATCTGTTGGTTTGGCCGGCCGCCAAACCGGGATTTATCCCTGTGAAGCTCCCGGAGGGTGGCGGCTGATCGGACGCACCGATGTCGCAATGTTTGATGCACAGCGCGCAGAGCCATGTTATTTACGGCCGGGTGACCGGGTGCGATTTGAACCGGTCTGAGCCGACCTGAGCCGGTCTGAGCCGGTCTAGGCACGACACCGGGAGCCGGGACCAGCCGTTACCGATTTACCGGTTTGGACTAACCAGGAGCGGCCAGAACTGATCAAAAAAGGGGGGAACAGTCTTGCGAAAGATCGACCTCAACTGTGATCTGGGAGAGAGTTTTGGAGTTTATCGTATCGGTGCTGATCGAGAAATCATGGAGTATGTATCTTCAGTTAATATTGCCTGCGGTTTTCATGCCGGAGACCCTTCGGTGATGCGGCGCACAGTAGAAATGGCGGTTGAGTGCGGTGTCGCGATTGGCGCGCATCCAGGCCTGCACGATTTGGAGGGTTTTGGACGCCGCGAGTTGCGGGTGAGTATGCGGGAGACTGAGGATTTGATCATTTATCAGATAGGGGCGCTGGACGCTTTTGCAAGAGCCAGCGGTGCCAGACTGGCCCATGTAAAACCCCATGGCGCACTATATAACATGATTGCCCGTGATCCTAATCTCGCCAGAGCAGCTGCCACCGCTGTCAAAGCTGTTGATCCGGGGCTGCTGCTGTATCTGCCAGCCGGATCTGAAGCAGTGACTATTGCCAGAGAACTCGGAGTGACCGTGATCGAAGAAGGTTTTGCCGATCGCGCGTATTTGCCGGATGGCAGCCTTGCGCCCCGGAGCAGGGAAGATGCGCTGATTAGCGATCCTGAAGAGGCTGGCCGCCGGGCGGTACTCATGGCTGCGGAAGGAAAAGTCCGGTGCGTGGATGGAACAGTCCTGGCGCTGCAGGTCGGGACCATCTGTATTCATGGAGATCAGGCAAACGCAGCCGGGTTTGCTGCAGCTATAGCGGAAGCGCTGCATAATGCCGAATTTTCGATCGTGTCCCCGGGATCGGCAGTGAGTGCAGTGAGTGCGGTGAGTGCAGGAAAGGCTGCGGCATCCGCCATAAAGCAATGACTGCCATGACTAAAACTACACCAAATGCGAACACCGATTATAATGATTATACCGACTATAGCGGTTATCTGGAAGTGATCGAGCCAGGGGCCTGGTCCACGATTCAGGATGGGGGCAGGTATGGGTATCGCGCGATGGGAGTGCCGGTTTGCGGGGCTATGGATCCGCTGGCCGCAGCCATTGCCAACAAAATTGCCGGTAACAGGCAGGATGCACCCCTCCTGGAAATGATGTTCAGCGGTCCGGTTTTGCGCTATCACGGTACTGATTCTCTCTTGGCGGTCATTTATGGCGTTAACGGAGAACTCATTTGTGGTGCTGACCGGTGCGAAACCAGGACAGAACACTATGTACACGTGCACCAGCCCCTGTTTTCGGGCAGAGTGTTTGAGTGGCCTGATGGGGCCGAACTATATCTGGGAGCATTTTGCGATCAGAGCGGTGGCAGCGGCTGTCGGGCATATTTGGCTGTCGCAGGCGGACTGTCGGTGGTGCCTGTATTGGGAAGTGCTTCGTCCGATGGGCGTTCGGGGCTGGGTGGCCATGATGGGCACGGGCGAGCATTGCGCGCTGGTGATCGCATAGCGGTAATGGCAGAGGCAACGCTGGCGGCTGGCACTCGCGGCGGGTGCGGCCTCCGCCAAGACTTTGCTAAGTCAGTCAGCGCAACCGTGTTCACACACGACGATCCGGTGCCGCTGCATTTCCTTCCCGGTCCTGAAGAAACCCTTTTTGACCATGAAGCGCTCGATGCTTTTTACGGCCAGGTTTTCACCGTTTCTCAACGTTTTGACCGAATGGGGTTTGTCATGGAAGGAGGCCCGCCCATCAAGGCTGTGCGTCATGATATCATTTCGGCACCGATTACTTTCGGAACCGTGCAGGTGCCGGCTTCCGGAAACCCGTATCTGTTATTGGCAGATGCCCAGACGACCGGCGGTTATCCCCGGCTGGCTGTGCTGATCAGCGCCGATCGTCCCTTGGCAGCGCAACTCTGGCCTGGCCGCCGGATACAGCCAATACGCTGCACCTTATCTGAAGCCACGCAGCGCCTAAAAGCCCTTCACACGATCATTGACAACGCCACTTGGCCGCCAGCCGAACTGCTGATCGCACCTGTCTGACAAGTGGCTAGTTGACGGCTTTTTTGTGGCTTCCGCCATATTATGTAACCTTTGGTTTGTGCTGTTTGCTTGACGCTTGAATTATCGCTATTGTATAATGTTCATATGGACAAGCGGGGCAGTTATTTATTATATGGAGGCGATGTCGGTGAGCTCAGCTATTCCGCGAGATGCCTTCGATTCATATGATGAAATGGTAGATGAAATGATCGTCGAAGCTGCACGAGAAGGCAACGACGCCGCCCAGGAATATCTGATCAATAAGTATAAAAACTTTGTTAGAGCTAAAGCACGTTCTTATTTTCTAATCGGCGCAGATCGTGAAGATATTATCCAAGAGGGTATGATCGGACTTTATAAGGCGATTCGTGATTTTCGCAATGATAAACTGGCATCATTCCGTGCGTTTGCCGAATTATGTATCACACGTCAGATTATCACCGCGATTAAGACAGCTACGAGACAGAAGCACATCCCATTGAATTCTTATGTTTCGCTTAATAAGCCAATTTACGATGAAGAATCGGATCGAACTTTGTTGGACGTACTGTCCGGTGCCAAAGTTACTGATCCCGAAGAGCTGGTCATTAGTCGTGAGGAATTCGTAGATATTGAGCACAAGATGGGCGAGTTTTTGAGTGATTTGGAATGGAAAGTCCTGATGTCATATTTGGACGGCCGTTCGTATCAGGAAATTGCCCATGAACTGCATCGTCACGTTAAATCCATTGATAACGCGTTACAGCGTGTGAAACGTAAATTAGAGCGGTATTTGGAAAAACGGGACGAATGCTGACGAACGCTGACGAACACCGATGAAATCTGGCTAATCCTGAGTTTAAAAACCAATCAGTACCATCTTGACATATTATAAACCCTGTTGTATAATTGCGATTGTCGGTTCTTTTGAGCTCTAGTGGAGGGGTTCCCGAGTGGCCAAAGGGGGCAGACTGTAAATCTGTTGGCGCAGCCTTCGAAGGTTCAAATCCTTCCCCCTCCACCATAATGCATCTAGAAGTTTTTTATCGCGGGGTGGAGCAGCTGGCAGCTCGTCGGGCTCATAACCCGGAGGTCGTAGGTTCAAATCCTACCCCCGCAACCAAATGCCCGCGTAGCTCAGTAGGTAGAGCGCATCCATGGTAAGGATGAGGTCACCAGTTCAATTCTGGTCGCGGGCTCCATTCTGAACACTGAGAACTGTTTTGCACAAGACAGTTCTTTTTTTTATGTCTCATCGCCTTTTTGTGACCAGTTCGCTCAAGCGCTTGTCGCAAAATGCCGATAACTAATATGGTAAAATGTCGTTAGGTGCCAATTCTACAACGAAGCACTGTCTGGAGGGATGGCCCATGAATAAACGGATTACCTGCATACTGGTCATCGTTTTGGTGTTGCTGTCGATGACAGCCTGCAAAAAGAATGACAATAATTCCGGCCTGGGCAATATTAAGGGTACTGTGCTGAGCAAGCAGACCAATAAGCCCATTTACGGAGTTACCGTCGAAGTAACCTCCGGCAAGACAGTCAAAAAGCTGGAGACGAATGAGAAGGGTCAGTATTCTACGGCTGTTCCGGCAGGAAATGTTACCATTACTGCTTCGCGGGCGGGATATAGGACCCAACATGTAACGGCTACCCTGCAGAAAAATGCCCAGCTGAATTTAGACCCGATACTGCTGGAGATAGAAGACGATGTTATTTCGATCGAAGGCACAGCCACATTTGCGCCTTCGCTTCCTAACTGGTCAGCCAAAGTGTTCGTCGAAGTCTCGATTGTGGATGACAATCAGAAATACGCAGATATGAAGGAAGTCAGCGCTGGCACAGTTCAGTCGGCCAGTTATCATATTGAAGGCTTGAAGCGCGACCGTAATTACATCATTATCGGTCGGGCTGCCAATCTGCCGGGTGATGCCAAAATCGACGGACCTCAAACGCAGACAATTAAGAATATCATTCGCAAGTCTGAAATGGCGGATCCTGAGCAAAATGTATTCACCGTGAACATTAGTCCCGAAACGACTGAATTGGTGGCAGCAGTTGAATTGTATCTGGTCAACACCGGACGCGGGCTGAATGATGCCGGGGTTGATGATGATCTGGATGCCATCATGGAGGCGGATGATCCGCTTCAGATGGCCATTACTCTTTCGACTACGACCGTACGCGGGACGATTCAAGATATCTTGAGTGAACCGCTTGGAGAAGCCACCGTCGTTATTATTGGCTCTAATCCACAATTGTCAGCCGTGTCCAATGCGACGGATGGCAGTTTTGCAATTACCCTGGTGCCAATACGCTATCAGGGTGTCAGAGCTGAAAAAGCACCGCGTTACTTTGGCGCCGAGCAGACGGACCTTGAGCTCGTAGCCGGAGTGCCGTGTGAAGTCACACTAAAGCTTGATCCAAATCCGGCAGTGATTCCACAGGATTTGAATGAGGCGGCTGCTTTGATGACCGAGGACGCTGGCTCTGGCGGTGCTCTAACTGACTGGCTGACTAGCGATTTCCTCTATACATATATGATGGATGCTCCTGAAGGCAAAGCGGACGCAATGGCAGATTTTAAAGCCAATTATGTTGCCGTACGCCCAGGAACCGCTATTGATTATGAGGCTGTTGAGGAGTCTAAAGTCGAATTTTCCTTTGTCAATGAGAACTGGTCGATGCGTCGGGTGTCAACTTATGAACGATACGGCTATACAGCATCCGGAACAGTGCGCTATGGTAATCAGCGTTGGCAGTTGGCGGCGCTGACAGTCGAAGGCGAGGTGCGATTGCCTTTGGCACCGAACACCCTGACGGCTACAGTTGGCGATGCGTCGGCTAAGCTGGGATGGACAGCTCCGGTACCTGAAGATCCGGAAATAGACGGTTACAAGATCTATCGTACCAGTACGGCGACAATGCCGGCCGGGGACGCGACACCGATTGGATCGGTAAGCGTTGGTTCGGGCGGTGGTGATAACGCCGGTTTGAGTTATCAGGAGAATAATCTGCCGACCGGAACATATTATTATTGGGTACGCAGCGTGGATGAATATGCGGGCAAGGAAAATTTGAGCGATTACTCGCTTTGCAAGGAAGTCTATGTCGTAAATGCTCTCCAAACTGTTCAACAGTTTGTGACATATGCGCTGGCGCGTGATAAGGCCTCTATGACTGGCATGCTGGCGGATGGCTTTACATGGATGCCGGTGGGCGGCTCATCAATTTCGTTTGACAAGGCTGCGTTTGTGAATTATATCTATGATCAGTTTGTCCCATTAAGCGGATTGCCGGTTTGCAGCTGGGTATTGGATACCAGTTCACTAACTTTCAACAGAAGTACATCCGGCACTAATGCGACCGTGGCAGTACCAGCGTCTTTAGCCGGGCGGTTTAGCGACAGCTATGCTGGCAAGACCAGGCGCTGGAGAGAAGTCCTGGAGACCTGGATAATATCACTGACAAACGGAAAACTGCAGTATTTTGATTTTGGAGCACGGGAACTGCTCCCCGCAGCACCAACCAATTTCCGCTGGAAGCATGTTGAGGATGGCAACACTATCATGCTGGAGTGGAATAAGCCCAATGATCCGGAACTCAAGGGCTATCGTATCTACCGTAACACCGTGAATGATTTTTCCAAGGCTACGCTGGTTACCGATTTGACATCCACTAAGAGTGATTATTCGATCGATGATATCGTCGACGAACAATACTTCTACTGGATTGTAGCCTATGACAATTATGATGCGGAATCCGTTCCCAGCGCTCCGGTTTTGATCGGAGTACCGGAAGAAATACGTGTATTGGCGGAGAATTTTCTGATTGCCTCCTTTAACAAAAGCGAAACGCAGGTGAAACAGTACACCTCATTTGATTTCATTGCTTATCTGCTCTATATGGAACGCACTCTCGAAACTTACTGTGACTTTATTAATTTCTCCATGGCCGCGCCGCCATACAGTATCGCGTATTATCAGGTGATAAACCCTGGTCCGGAAGGCGGACCCGATAAAGGCAGTGATGAGTATAGCATCCGGGCCAGTGATGACTGGACCAGATATCGGCTGACGTTTGTTAAGCGTGACGAAGATGGTGATCCTGTCAGTATCTGTACGTGGTCCGGAGTTACCTGTATGGCAATTACAGTTCACATTACTAACATCGATGATGCATGGCGGGTTTATCAGGCGGACTTTCTGAACGCCTATTAAGCCACTAAAGTAATCAATCGATTGCGGGAAGGATCTTTGGACACCTTGTAGAATAAGAAGAATCGTTTATCGTTTATTACGCATAATGATCCTGGAGACCGAAGGGGGAGAACAATGGCTAAGCAAAAATTTGAGCGTACCAAACCGCACGTGAACATTGGTACTATTGGTCACGTTGACCATGGTAAGACCACCACCACCGCGGCGATTACCTTGTGTTTGTCGAAAAGCGGTCAAGCAGATGTCGTGAAATTCGATGAAATCGACAAGGCTCCGGAAGAGAAGGAGCGCGGTATCACGATTAACACTGCACACGTTGAGTATCAGACTGAAGCGCGGCATTACGCCCATGTGGACTGCCCGGGTCACGCTGACTACGTCAAGAACATGATCACCGGTGCTGCCCAGATGGACGGCGCAATCCTGGTTGTATCAGCGGCGGACGGCCCGATGCCGCAGACCCGCGAGCACATTCTGCTTGCCCGTCAGGTTGGCGTGCCGTACATCGTTGTCTGGCTGAACAAAGTCGATATGGTGGATGACGAAGTGCTGATCGAAGTCGTCGAAGTTGAAATCCGTGACCTTTTGAACCAGTACGAGTTCCCTGGCGATGAGATTCCAATCATCCGCGGTTCTGGTCTGAAGGCTCTGGAATGCGGCTGTGGTTCTCGCGATTGCCAGTGGTGCGGCAAGATTTGGGAACTGATGGATGCCGTGGATAAGTACATCCCGACTCCGCAGCGTGCCGTAGATAAGCCGTTCCTGATGCCCGTTGAAGACGTGTTCACCATTACCGGACGCGGTACAGTGGCCACCGGTCGTGTCGAGCGCGGTACTGTCAAAGTTGGCGACGAGGTCCATATTATCGGTCTGAAGGATGAAATCCGCAAGACCGTCGTCACCGGCGTAGAAATGTTCCGTAAACTGCTTGATCAGGCTGAAGCAGGCGACAACGTCGGCCTCCTGCTGCGCGGCATCGACCGCAAAGAGGTCGAACGCGGTCAGGTTTTGGCGAAGCCGGGTTCAATCACCCCGCATACCAAGTTTGAAGGCGAAGTTTACGTGTTGTCCAAAGAAGAGGGCGGCCGTCATACCCCGTTCTTCAATGGCTATCGTCCGCAGTTCTATTTCCGTACCACCGACGTTACCGGTGTAGCGAAGCTTCCGGAAGGCGTAGAAATGGTCATGCCTGGCGACAACGTTCGGATGTCAATCGAACTCATCACCCCGATCGCCATGGAAGAAGGCCTGCGTTTTGCCATCCGTGAAGGCGGACGCACAGTCGGCGCCGGTGTTGTTACCAAGATTATCGAGTAATAGAGCAATAAATGTAATAAAACTAATCTGTTCAACGTAGGGGATCTGTCCTGCGGCTTGCGGGACAGATCTCTCTTTTGAATTTCGGGCGAGAAAATTTTTAGGCGAGAATTTTTATAGATAAGCCCTGACAGAATCCTGATAAAATTTTCGGGGTGGCTGGACATTTTGCGGCGGATTGGTCATAATAATGAAGTCAATGTTTAAAATAACGGCTTTTGGCGGCAGGGAAAGTTTCTTGACACGTCCTGTGTTTTGTGGTAAATTCTATTAGTGACTATGCAAGGTTGTCCTTGTAATCATAGGCTAAGCAGCGGAGGTGTTTCCGATGCGCGAGGGGATCACCCTGGCTTGTACGGAATGTAAGAATCGTAATTATCGTACTATGAAAAACAAAAAGAATAACCCCGAACGGCTTGAACTGAAGAAGTACTGCAAGTTCTGCCGTCAGGAAACCGTGCATAAAGAGACGCGCTAATTGCCATTCATTTGTGGCAACTGTGGCAACTCATTCATGGCAACCAGCTTTTTTGTTGCATGTGGCAGCTAGCGCCTTTTATTGCGCTCTCTGAAGAGAAAAGGGGTGGATTCTGTGGCAGAAACCAAAAAAGCCCCCGGCAAAGTGGGAAGATTTTTCCGCGAAGTGCGGGCTGAACTACGTAAGGTATCTTGGCCAAATCGCAAAGAGTTGATCAATAATACCGTCGTAGTTATTGTGACGGTCGTTTTGATGGCCGTAATCGTTTCAATTTTCGATCTTTCATTAACCGCTTTATTCAGTCTGTTCATTAAGAAATGACGGTAGCGGTATTGCCTTACAGATTACGGCCGGTAATGCCTATTAATGATTGATGGCCTATCTGGAGGGAAAAGGGGTCCCGGCATGGACAAAAATTGGTATGTAATTCACACATATTCGGGTTATGAGAATAAGGTCAAAGCCAACCTGGAACGCAGGGTCGATTCCATGGGCATGGCAGACAAGATTTTCCGTGTGGTTGTTCCCATGGAAGATGAAGTCGAAATTAAAGACGGTAAGCGCAAGCTTACCAAAAAGAAGATTTATCCCGGATATGTCTTGGTTGAAATGGAGATGTCCGACGACTCCTGGTATGTTGTGCGTAACACGCCAGGGGTAACTGGTTTTGTCGGCTCGGGCACCAAACCGATTCCGCTGCAGGAAAAAGAGGTAGGCAGCATTATGCGGCTCCTTGGGGTGGAAGAACCGCGGCAGAAATTTGATTATGCCGTTGGTGATCATGTCAAGGTAATCCGCGGGCCTTTTGAGAATTTTGACGGATTGGTGGAAGAAATCAATCCGGAACGCGGCAAGATTAAGGTGCTTGTCAGTATGTTCGGCCGGGAAACACCGGTTGAACTTGAATTTGGTCAGGTCGAACGCGTATGACGCGTTCGTATTTCTGAATAGAGCAGTAATGCTAATAGTAATGATTATATCTGGCATGTAAGGAGGTGCAAACAAATGGCGAAAAAAGTGGCGGCACTGGTTAAACTTCAGGTACCCGCCGGAAAAGCGACCGCTGCACCGCCGGTCGGTCCTGCTCTTGGACAACATGGTGTCAACATAATGGAGTTTGTCAAAACTTTTAACGAGCGGACCGCCAAAGATGCCGGGATGATCATTCCGGTAGTTATCACCGTCTACGAAGATCGTTCATTCACTTTTATCACTAAGACGCCCCCGGTTCCAGTACTGATCAAAAAAGCTATTAACCTTGAAAAAGGTTCTGGCGTTCCCAACCGTGATAAAGTGGCTAAGATCTCCAAAGACAAAGTGCGCGAAATAGCTCAGATCAAAATGCCCGACCTAAACGCCTCGGATGTTGAAGCAGCTATGCGTATGGTTGCCGGAACAGCCCGCAGCATGGGTGTTGTCGTCGAAGACTAATTGTCACGTTGTCGCGTTGTCGCGTTGCAGGCCAGATATCAGAAAGCAATTAAGTAATATTGTAATATTTATCTGGCACAGTAGTGGGAGGACCAGGTCCGTTTGTACCACAAAGGAGGAAGAAAGAATGCCTCGTCATGGCAAAAACTACCGCACGATGGCCGCTGCCATCGAACCCCAAAAGCTCTATAGCCCCGAAGAAGCTCTTACAATGATCAAAAATATGGCGAAAGCCAAATTCGACGAGACTGTCGAAGTTTCCATTCGTTTGGGCGTTGATCCGCGTCATGCTGATCAGCAAATTCGTGGTGCCGTTGTACTGCCTTATGGAACTGGCCGTACAGTCAGAGTCGCTGTCTTCGCAAAAGGCGAGAAAGCGAAAGAGGCTGAAGAGGCTGGTGCCGATGTGGTCGGCGCTGAAGATTTGATTGAAAACATTTCCAAAGGCTGGCTGGAATTTGATATCGCCGCTGCCACACCCGACATGATGGGTGCTGTCGGTAAACTGGGCCGCATTTTGGGTCCCAAAGGCTTGATGCCGAACCCCAAAACTGGTACAGTGACAATGGACATTGGCAAGGCTGTTAAGGAAATTAAAGCCGGTAAAGTCGAATACCGTGTCGATAAGACTGGTATCGTCCATGTTCCGATTGGCAAAGTCTCATTTGACGTTGATAAACTGGTTGGCAATTTCAAAACCCTCTTTGACGTAATTGTCAAGGCCAAACCGGCTACCGCCAAAGGAACTTATATTAAGAGTGTAGTGGTTTCTTCCACTATGAGTCCTGGTGTGAAAATCAGCCCCATAGTGGCAGCCGCAGGCGGAGGAACGGAGAAGTAACCTCTGCACTGTCTGAACTAACACTAAGGGCATAACCAAACAATATTAGATTATTGAAATAAGTATTTTAGTATTTTCGTATCATTGAAGCCTTATAATTTTTCGATTTGCCGCAGACAGCAGGTGCACATGCTTAAGGGGTATTGAATAACCCGCCTGCCGAGGCAAAAAGACCTTTCGCCAATGAAGGGCCTCCTTGTCTGCGGGGGCCCTATTTTATTGGATAGGAGGTGTAGTTATTTGGCACGACCCGAAAAAGAAGCAACCGTAGCCGAAATGAAAGAAAAGTTTGAGAAGGCGGTCGGCGTTGTGATCGCAGATTACCGCGGCTTGAATGTCAGTGAAGTGACTGTTCTCCGCAAAAAACTGCGTGAAAGCAATGTAGAATACCGTGTTGTGAAAAACACTCTTTCGTCCCTGGCAGCCAAAGAGGCCAAAATCGAGGGCCTGGATCCACTGCTAGAGGGCCCGACTGCTTACGCTTTCGGATTTGATGACCCGGTTGCTCCTGCAAAAATTCTTGCAGAATTTGCCAAGAGTCATAAAAATCTGGAGTTAAAAGGCGGTTTACTGAACGGTGAGGTTATCTCAATCGATAAGGTAAAGGCTTTGGCAGAATTGCCGGGCAAAGACGAATTGCTCGCCAAACTTATGGGCAGCATGAATGCTCCGGTTACCAATTTCGCCAGGCTGCTTGGCGCTCCCATACGCAACTTCGCATACGCATTGGAAGCGCTGCGTGCCTCCCGTGCAGAGGCTTAAAGAGCCAGTTTCGAAAGTTTGTTCAAGTTCGTTTCGTTCAAGTCTGCTCACGTTCGCTCACTTTGTTCACGTTCGTTTCAATGCAAATACAATTTGCCAAACACATTTAAAGCTTAAGCTTGATGCTTAAAGTTAGAGGAGGAGAATTCATTGTCTAAGATTGATCAAGTACTTGAAATCGTAGAAGGTATGACTATTCTTGAGTTGGCCGATTTGGTCAAAGCATTTGAAGAGAAATTTGGCGTTTCCGCCGCTGCTCCGGTAGCCGTTGCTGCCGCCGCCCCGGCCGCCGCTGCTCCGGCTGCTGAAGAGAAAACCGAGTTCGATGTCATTCTCGCCGAAGCCGGTGCTCAGAAGATTCAGGTCATCAAAGTCGTCCGTGACATTACCGGACTGGGCCTCAAAGAAGCCAAAGACCTCGTTGACAATGCTCCGAAGCCGGTCAAAACTGGCGTTGCCAAGGCTGACGCTGAAGAGATCAAAGCCAAGCTTACCGAAGTCGGCGCCAAAGTGGAGATTAAGTAACATCCTACGGTTGCGGATCAATTCAAGCCGGGCCCTGTTACTACGGGACCCGGCTTTTGTGTGTGAATACGCGCGCGATCGATCGATTGGGAGACAGCGCGATCGATTGGGGACAGTCCCCAATCGATCATTTTGTACCATTTGGGGACTGTCCCCAATCGATCGAAATGATCCTTTTGGGGACTGTCCCCGATCGGGTCAAAACGATCCAAATAAACCTGTCCCCAAATGGGTCAAAATAGCCCAAACAAACCTGTCCCCAATCGATCATTTAAAATTTATGCATTAAATGATGATTGACAAGCATGCTAAGATATGTTAACATAAAAAAATGCGGGTGGTAGAGGGGAGTCGAAGAGATAATCGCTGTGAATTACATATTTTCACAAGGGATTAAACTGTCCTCAATTCATCATCAACAGCAATTATTATGGTTTTGATACAAGCGAGGTAGCCAGGGAGCAGCCTTGCTTTGTGTTGTCTTTTTTACTTCGTATTTGTTTATCTGTCATCTGCAATTTTACTTCTATACTTATGGAACTTTTGGCTGGTTTAGCAAGTTAATGCCATTGAGGTTATTTGCTGGAGCTGAGAAGCGCAGTCTTACAACATACCTAGCATGCTCGTTTGCTCAGCAAGGAATCTAGGATAAGAGGTGAACGGTATGCCGAACGGGATCAAAAAAGCTGCAGGCGCCGCTTTCGCGGAAGAAGGGTCGGCCGCCAGTCGCGCAGGAGAACGCGGGCACAGCACGATTGTTTATTGTGGTTCGCGCAAACGGCGCAGTTACGGCAAGTTTGAGGAAATCCTTGAGATTCCCAATTTGATCGAGGTTCAGCAGAAGTCTTATCAATGGTTTTTGGACGAAGGCCTAAAGGAGATGTTCCACGACATCTCGCCCATTCAGGATTTTACTGGTAACCTCGTCCTGGAATTCATTGATTACAGTCTGGGTAAACCGAAGTACGAGGTCGATGAATGCAAAGAACGCGACGTTACCTACGCCGCTCCTTTGCGCGTCCGCGTACGTCTGATCAACAAAGAGACCGGAGAGGTCAAAGAACAGGAAGTATTTATGGGCGATTTCCCATTAATGACTGAAAAAGGTACTTTTATCATTAATGGAGCCGAGCGTGTTATCGTCAGCCAGCTGGTCAGGTCACCAGGGGTTTACTTCAGCAGTACTCTTGACGCCAATGGCAGGCCGCTCTTTACGGCCAGCGTCATTCCGAATCGCGGTGCCTGGCTGGAGTTTGAATTTGATGCCAATGACGTGCTTTACGTCAGGGTGGATCGCACCAGAAAAAGTCCGGCGACCATTCTGATTAGAGCGCTTGGCTATGCCACCAATAATCAGATTATTGATGTAATCGGTGATTCGGATGCCCTGCGTAATACTCTGGAGCGCGATAACACCACCAACGAAGACGAAGCGCTGATTGAGATTTATAAAAGACTGCGTCCAGGCGAGCCTCCGACACCGGAAAGCGCCCGGCAGCTTTTTGAAACGCTGTTTTTCGAACCCAAGCGCTATGATCTCGCAGGGGTCGGTCGTTACAAACTCAACAAAAAACTTAACCTGGACATCCCGCGTGATGTGAAAACCATCACCAAAGAAGACATTGTGGCGACAGTGACTTACATGTATAATCTGCTGCTTGGAAAAGGTCAGACAGATGATATTGACCACCTCGGTAACCGTCGTCTCAAGTCAGTCGGAGAACTGTTGCAGAACCAGTTCCGCATTGGTCTTTCACGTATGGAACGTGTCGTGCGTGAAAGAATGACCATTCAGGATGTTGACGCCATTACTCCGCAAGCTCTGATTAATATCAGGCCTGTG
>JBMNNY010000026.1:0-17510 GCA_050942765.1 Bacillota bacterium
GTTTTCAATGATTTTACTGAGTGAAGTAAGCTCCGCCACAACATGTAGCCCGACTAGCAGCACCAAATAAATTATTTTTGCCAGAGGCGACAATGTAAAAACTGCGAACGCGCCCAATGCAGCACCGAGTGCATTGGAACCGGTGTCGCCCATCATGGCTTTGGCGGACAGGTCCGCTGGCAGATAACCCAGCAGTGCTGCCAATATCGGAAACATCAATGTAATCCGTTCGGGAGAGAATGCCACCAAAAACAGAGCAACGGTGCCGAAGATAAACACTTTCCCGGCTCTTCCCGGCCGTAAATCAAATAAGTTGACGGCATTGGCCGATAAAGCCACAATAAATGTATTCATCAGCAAGATCGTGATCTTGCCGTCATCCGTGAAGCGCGCCACGAAAATTGCAAATACCAGGGCGGCCGCTCCTCCGAAAATGGCCTTGAAAGCCCCGGTACTAAGCTCTCCAGAGCGCAAGGCGCGCCAGTGTCCCCTCAGTCCGCTATAGGCACGGTTACCAAGATAATCGTCGATCATCCCGGCGAATCCGAATGCCATCAAAAGCATTAACAGACTAAGCGCCTGCCATGGAAAATACAGTCGTAGTAAAACACCAGCTGCGATCCATATAAAAGACATAGTCAGGAAAGCCATACCAGCTGCGGTAGGGATGTTTTCGCCCCTGAAGTTAGGCCTTGTCAGACCGGATTTACTTAACATTCCAAGTACTTTGGGGAGACTGAGACGCACTGAGAAAAAAGAAATCAGCGCCAGCGCACAATGAAGTAATAAAGAATATAAAGACACATGATCACCTCGTCATTAAGCGTTTGGCGAAAACTTTGATTACTCCCAGAAACTGCTTTCCGCGATGTTTAAAGCCTGCCAGATCCCTTCCTGTTTCACTATGCTTCATCTGAACCGGTACTTCCCGCACTCGTAAGCCATTACGGCAGACATCAATGGTCATGCCGACTTCTACGCCCCACCCGGATTCGAAACTGCCAATCGCCTGCAGGGCGCGTGCATTAAGCACCCGTTGTCCTGACAGCGGACTGTCAAACTTGATACCGGTAAAAAGTTTTAATCCATTTTGGGCAGTCTTTTTGAGCAACCCAAAACCGCCCTTTCTCACCGCCTTTGGAAAACGGGCGATCGTCATGTCAGCCTGATTCTTCAGGACTGGCTCAATTAGTTTTTCAAATTCTGCCGCCGAGCTGCCCAGATCGCTATCGACCAATGCCACGATATCGTTGGCATTAACAGCAGCGCCAGCTGCATCATTGCTAATGCCATTAACGCCGGCGTTCGCACTCCCATTCACATTCGATTTCGCGTTCGCATTGATAACCTTTGCAAGCCCTGCATTTAAAGCTCCGCCTTTTCCCCGGTTCTGACTAAGGCGAATCACCTGTGCGCCCGCCTTCTCGGCCTCAGCATCCGTACCATCGCTCGAACCATCATCGATCACTATGATTTCATTGATAAGCTTGATTAGTTTCAGAGCCGCCACAGTCGCGCCGACAGTCGCCGCAGCATTAAATGCCGGAACCAGTGCGATCACGCGGCGCGTTTTTTCTGCATCAAACAGCAACGCCTGCACCTCCACACCTTATAATTCCGGCAATATTGAACGGGCCCCTTCCTTAATGCCATAATGCCCTTTTTTATTCCAGGCTATGGAATAAATGAGTGCCACCTGTCCGGGAATAGAATCAATGTTATCAACAACTGCCACGGATTTCTGCCGATAATCCTTTACGTAAGAAGTTTCTGCCTCAAACGGCTCCGCAGCGACAACCATAATCTTGTTGGCTTTGAATGCGTTGATCATCGGCAGATCAATCGTGCGGCTTGTCGAACGCAGCGAGTCACGTACTCCGCCAATGATTAGCACCGCATCAATCGCTCCGGAATAATCACCGCTGGACTGAATCACAGCTGAATCCTGAAGAAAGCCCATGGCAACCAGGCCCTGACCGCTGGCGATTTCGACAGCCAGTCTGCCAAAGAGCTCCTGAGAAAGATCCTTGCGAAAATCGGCCGCCAGACCCAATGCCTCCAGTGTTTGCTGCTTAAAAACCGGATCGGCGAAGTCAACATTGCGCAAAAAGGTGGTGACCGAAGTGATCTTGGCTCCGGCCAGGCGCAAGGTTGAAGCGACTTCTTTGTACATTTTGTCACTGAGCGCATCGCCAGTGCGAATAACTGCAATTCTCCGTCCCGGGAGCAAATCTTTAACCAAAATGGGGAGCACTTCACGGCCGAATGCCAAATTAGCGTCCAGCTGTGCACGCTGCTCCTTCAGTTGGCTTTGCAGCTGGATCTGTTCGGTGCGCAGACCGTCAAAATCAGCTACCAGCCTGTCAATCATCGCTTTTTGCTCCTGAACCAGGGTACCGTTTCCCAAGACCGCCGCGCCAATCAAGATCCCAATCCCGAGCGCCAGGAAGACGGCTACCAGTGAGACGATATGGTAACGCATATCAATCATCATATTGTCGGTTCACCTCAGTTTATAGACCCAAAATGATCCTAATCTTCATCCATAATAATTCGAAGTACTGGCGCATAAGATCCGATTTTCCAATAATAATTACCATCGTCAGGGCGGCCGCCAGTCCGATCCAGAGCAAATAGCGCGCACTCATCCGTCCGCGGTACAGCATGCTGACTCCTTTGGCATCCACCAGAATTGAGCCGACCTTCAATCTGGATAAAAAGGTACTGGCCATTCCCTTGCGGCCTTTCTCCAAAAAATCAATCATGTTGGAGTGGGTGCCTACGGCCACAATCAAGGCCGCTCCTTTTTCATACGCCAGCAGCAAGGCCACGTCCTCACTGGTACCGGGAGCAGGCAACACTAAGGGCTCCAGACCCATTTTCCGAAGCCGCTCCAGGCCCGGTGCGCGCCCATCGGAATAGGCATGTACAATAAGTTCCGCACCGCAGCGTAAAGCCTCATCTGTAATACTATCCATATCGCCAATGATTATATCCGGCAAGTAACCGCATTCCAAAAGCGCATCGGCACCACCGTCAACCCCGACCAGCACCGGTTTCATTTCCCGGATATATGAACTAATCGTGCTTAAATCTTCACGATAGTAATGCCCTCGCACTACTATCAGAACATGCTTGCCAGCAATCGCAGTATGCAGCTCGGGAAGTTCCATCCTTCCGAGAATCAGATCCTTTTCTCTGACCGCAAAATCCAGCGTGTTTTGGATAAACTTATCCAGCTCATCAGCCAAATTGGCTTCAGCTGCATCCATCAACTCCGTAATACGATCCGCGGTCATGATCGTCCCGGAGGCAACCACCTGTCCATCATGGATTACATCCTGATTAATGATCTCGATGAGATCACCTTCGGCGATGTCTTGCATAACTGCGCTGCCAACTTCGTCAAGCAAAATTATACCCGCCTCCACAATGGTACGCGGGCCAAGATTGGGATATCTGCCGCTGATAGATTTACTGGCGTTAATTACTGCGCGCACTCTGGCTTTGACCAATGACTCCGCGGCCACCTGATCAAGATCCGCATGATCGATCACGGCTATATCGCCCGGCTTCAGACGCTTGACTAAATCTTTGGTGCGCCGATCTACTTTGGCAGTACCCCGCAAAGCAATATGCAGGCTTTCGGTGCTGATGCTATCATGCCTCCCAACCCAATCGGATTTGATCAGCGATTTTGGCAATAAAGCAAGCATTGGTAGGTTTCCCCTTCCGCTCATCCACTGCAAACCCGAAACAACGGTTCAAGGCTTCTAGCTTCCCGTTGGACCAAGCTTTCTCAATGGCAAAACGCATTGATCTTTCAACCCTGTGGGTGGTTGTATTATATCGCAACGCTATAGATGGATACATTTTTTTGGTGATCCCATTCACTGCTTCCGGGTTTTCCACGGCCATCAAAACAGCCTCTCGCAAATAGAGATATCCCCGAAAATGAACTGGAATACCGAGTTCTACTAAAATGCGCGAAATTTGCTTTTCCTTTTCGTTGATATTCGGATCACTTTTCACAACTACAGTATTTATATTATCAACTATTTCAATAATACGGCGCGCCAGCACATTAAGGTTGAATGGCTTGACAATAAAATAATCCACGCCAAGTTGTGCCGCCTTCTGAGCCATTGCTTCCTGTCCAAAAGCTGATAATACCACAAATTTAGTGTTTTTGCGATTACCGGAACGCCTAATCTCTTCTAACACAGCCAGACCGTCAAATTCAGGCATGATCATATCCAGCAGCACAACATCGATATCAACGGTTTGCAGCTTTTGAAGTACTTCTCGTCCGTTATGAACGATTCCCTCAACAGTAAACCTTGGATATCCCATTAGGTAATCACGGAGCATCAGACAAAAATCAACATTGTCGTCCGCAATCAGCACGCGGATCTCTTTTTGTTCCAAAATTCATACACTCCTGCTGAACAATCATTTTGACCTGACTAGTATTATGTCTATCTGTCATGTTTGTTCGTGTTCGCCAAATTCACCCAAATTCCTCCCTTCAACACGCAATCAAGGTTGCCTGCATGCCACGACGCACACGTAAAACCAAGAAGGCACCAGATATACCCTCTGGTGCCTTCTTTGGCAAGTCTGTGCTGATGGCCTCCTGCCACATCCATTCTGCCAGAACGCCATAGCCGCGTTTGGGATCATTAACAAACACATGGGTAATTGCGCCTACCAGCCGGCCGTTCTGGATGATCGGACTGCCGCTCATCCCCTGTACAATGCCGCCTGTCTTGGCAAGCAATTCCGGATCCGTGATGGCGATTACCAAACCTTTGTCTCCAGGCCGCTGCTGCGGACTCACCCGCTCAATGAACACCTCATAGCGTCCCACCTTATTACCACTGAGCACGGTAAGAATCTCAGCAGGACCTGTCTCGACTTCGGATGCCGGAGCAATGCGAATCGGCTTGGCATATTCCGAAACGGGGGGCTCTTGTTGCAGCTGGCCATAGATTCCATAGCGGCAATTTTTATAGATCGTGCCAACGACCGCCGATCCTGGCCGAAATGTCCCAATTTTCTCCCCCGGTTCTCCCTTACTGCCGGCTTCCACCCCGGATATGTTAGCTTCGACAATCCGGCTTTGCCCGCTCTCCAGCCTAACTTCCGGAGCAGGCTGGCTGACCATATGTCCTAGGGCAGCGAATACTCCGGATTTAGGATCAAAAAACGTCAGAGTTCCTACTCCGGCTGTGGGATCCTGTACATATATACCCAGCATTGCCCGGGGTTTCAGGCCGGTAATTGGCGCTGAAACAACTGGCTCAATCTCTTTGTGGAGCACTTGTCCGTTGCGCTTGATCTTTAAGATAAGGCTTCCCGATGCTGCCAGGCCGTTAATAATCCTTTCCACATCGTCGACTTTGGATACTTTTTGATCATTAATGGCTATCAGAACATCACCGGCCTGTAAACCCGCATTCTTGGCTGGATGATATTGCTTCCCATCCATGCCGCGCAGCGGAACATGCCCTACGATCACCACTCCTTCAGTTGCCAGCAATACACCGATGGCATGGCCGCTCGGAATGACTTCCACACTCTCGGTAACATTGACAACTACTCGGCGGACGGGAATAAACCCGAATAACCTCAACTCAATTTCAGCCCGGCCGGTATGCTCCGGTCCGATGACAAGGGCGGTACAGACGCCACCGAATTTATCATTGGCACCGGTGTTGGGAGGTTTTATGACGCCCGCCTGATCTTCTTTTATTACAATACTTAGTGGAAATGGGACTCGATAGACATACTCTTGCTTTGGCGAAAATCTGAGATCTTCCGGAAAACCGGTTACGCACAGGGTAATTGCAACTGCTGCCGCGATCCCTGTCACAAGTACCACCATTGCCAGGATTAACCTGATCATGCGGCCCTGCAAGCAAATCACACTCCAGCGTGGCGTCTGCCAAAACTTAAGATTCCCGCAGGAAGCTGGAGTTATTCTGCGAAAAATACCCTCTATGACCAGCGTTGACATGATCGGCAGTGACAAGACCGGCGTGAAATGACCAGCTTTAAAATGGCAAAGCAAAAGGCTGCCCCTCAAGGCAGCCTTCTTCGGCTAATTTTATCCAGAGATGTCCCCGGCTTAAACTCATATAATTACTGCATCGCCCCATAAACGCTCAAGATCATAGTATTCGCGCTCTTCGCGGTGCATGACATGTACCACAACATCCCCGTAATCCAAGAGTACCCAGCGTCCCTCGGAAAAACCTTCCCGCCTGATATATGTGACTTCCTGGGCCTCCAACTTTTCCTTTACAGCTTCTGCAATGGCCTGCACCTGAATTTCAGTATTACCGGACAAAATGACAAAGAAGTCGGTCACTCTCGAAATACCGCTTACATCAAGTACAACCGGGTTTATGGCTTTCTTGTCATCGCCGGCCTCTTTCGCCAGCAGCGCAATTTTTACTGCCTCCAATCACACGCCCCCTCGCTTTATTGTTATTATTATCTTTGGCTTCAATATAACAAATTTCTGGCGCGCAGGCAAGTGCAGCGGAAGGAACCGTGGCTTTTCACCACAAAAATGGCATAAAAAAAAGAGGGCGCCCGCAGGCCCCTCCATGGCTACATTCTTGTCGGACGTGGTTTGGCTTCATTAACGATTATTTCCCGACCGCCTAAATCAACGCCATTAGTAGCAGTAATGACACGATCCACGTCTTCTTCCTCGACTTCAACGAAACCATAACCTCTCGACCGGCCACTGTCGCGATCTGTGATGATGCGGCTGCTGACAACGGTGGCATAGGTGGAGAAGAAATTAGCCAATTCATCTTCAGTGGTTGCCCACGGCAGATTCCCGACGTATAAAGTTTTACTCATCAACCGGCTTACCTCTCTTTCCAGGAACGGGTGCTACGGCCCTGCTCGCTCAAGAATCCCGATTCCCTGTCATCTACTCAGTATTATTTCCAACGCCCTGTTCGGTATGCGAATGGACGGCTCATAATATTGGAAATGATGCCGCCTGGATCAATAAATGGCGTTTTCCTTGATGTACTGGTAGACTGCCTCCGGAAGCATGTAATGGTAAGGCCGGCCGTCGCGAATGCGGCTGCGAACATCGGTGGACGAGATTGACATTTGCGGCACGTCGATCGGCCGCACGCGATCTGGCGGACAGGATTCCGGATAACGGCGATGATCAACAGTTCCTGCTCCCGGTCTCCCGGCCACGGCAAATAGGCACAACTCCGCCAGACGACGTGGATTGTGCCAGCTATCAAACAATATAAAGGCATCCCATCCAATGATGAAATACACTTCATCATGTTCGGCAAGAGTTTCACGAATGGCGGCAACTGTATCAACCGAATAAGAAGGCCCACTGCGCTGCAGCTCAATGTCACAGAGCTTAAAGGCGGGCTCTCCCTGAATTGCCAGTTGCACCATATGCAGGCGCTGCTGCGCACTAGCAAAAGCGCCATTCTGCTTATGAGGCGGGATTCTGCTGGGAATAAGCAAAACCTGATCCAGCGACAGCTGATGCCGCGCTTCGCTGGCTAGCATCAAATGAGCGAGATGAATGGGATCAAAGGTGCCACCAAGTATGCCAATACGTTGCATCAGTTCTGCGGCAACTCAATACGAGGTTTTTTAGCAGACGCCCTGAAGAGCAGGAAATTATTGCCGACAACCTGCACTACTTCTGCCTTGGTAGCTTCGGCCAATAATTCGGCAATTGGGCGTGCTGTCAGACCTTTGTCAGGCAAAAGCCGCACCTTTATTAATTCCCTGGTTTCCAGCACTCCGTCGGTTTGATTGATAATCGCCTCGCTGACACCATCCCGCCCTATGTAAACTACCGGTTCCAATTCGTTACCAATTGATCTTAGATAACTCCTTGCTTTTGATGAAAGCAACCGCATCACTCCTTACTCGTGGGAAAGATCCAATTCAAATTCTGTCTGGCCAATACGCACTAAACTGCCTTGTTCAGCGCCTGCCTGTTTCATGCGTTCTTCCAGACCAATCTTGCGAAAAATACGCTGCAGCCTGAGCACTGCATCATCACTGGAAAGATCGGTCATCGCCACCAGCCGTTCAAGCGCCACACCAGACGCTTCAAAAATGTTTTCTTCTGCGTTATAGCGCAGTTCATAATCGCTCAGACTAGTGGGCGGTTCCTCGGGCTGGACTTCGATCACCGGGCTTTCCGGAGCAGGCGAGTTCTTGACCAACTCTGCCAGGTGATAGAGCGCTTCCTGAACTCCCTGGCCTGTAACTGCCGAAATTGGAAATACTTCATAACCAAACTCTCCGACAGCTTCCGCCAGCAGCTCAAGGCCAACGTCTGCTCCGGGTATGTCCATTTTGTTGGCAATAACGAGTGCGTTGCGCCTGGCTAAATCCGGACTGAACATGTTCAGTTCATGGCGGACATTGCGAAAATCATCCGCCGGATTACGTCCTTCCATGCCGGAAACATCCACAACATAGGCAATAACTCGTGTTCTTTCCAGGTGCTTGAGAAAATCAAGCCCCAGTCCCACGCCCTGATGCGCCCCTTCGATCAGTCCCGGAATATCCGCAACTACAAAGCCTCCACCCTCTAGGTCCACAACCCCCAGATTCGGTTCGAGCGTTGTAAACGGATAATCGGCAATTTTCGGCCGCGCCGATGAGATGCGGGACAAGAAGGTGGACTTACCGGCGTTGGGATAGCCGGCCAAACCCACATCTGCCAGCAATTTGAGCTCTAACCGAATTATTTTCTCTTCGGCTGGCTCACCCCGTTCAGCAAAATCCGGTGTTTGTCTGGTGGCCGTCGCAAAATGTATGTTGCCGCGCCCGCCACGCCCGCCACGGGCTGCAATATAGCGTTGGTTTGGCTGAGTGAGATCTGCCAGGACACGCCCGGCTTCATCGATGATCATCGTGCCCTGCGGCACCGGAATGATCAGATCCTTCCCCTGCCGCCCAAAACTGCCGCTGCCGCTTCCAGGATGCCCGGATTCAGCCTTAAAGACGCGTTGATACCTAAAATCGCGTAGTGTCGTCAGATCAGTACTAACCTCAAAAATGACATCGCCGCCGCGGCCGCCATCGCCACCATCGGGTCCGCCGCGGGGAACATACTTCTCCCGGCGAAAGCTGGCGGATCCATCGCCGCCGCGGCCGGAAATCACCTTTATTTCGGCATGATCAATAAACACAGTGAAACACTCCTTCAAGGCGTACAGGGACACTAAAACCCAGGGACACCAGAGACAGTTATTGAGCTCTGCTCCCTATTATACCCGAAAAAAAGAAGGCCGTACTCTAAACGGCCTTCGGATTACTTTCAATTACTTCCCGGCAACGGCTGCTTCCTCATAGACGCTTACTTGTTTGGTATCGCGTCCTTTGCGTTCAAAAGTCACATAGCCGTCGATGAGAGCAAACAGGGTATTATCACGGCCCAGACCGACATTGTTTCCGGGATGAATCCTGGTTCCCCGCTGGCGCACGATAATGCTGCCGGACGTAACCTTCTGACCGCCATGACATTTGACACCTAGCATTTTAGGGTTGCTGTCGCGGCCGTTTCTGGAACTACCTACGCCTTTCTTGTGAGCCATGTCCCCACCTCCTCAGCAAAATTAGCAATATTAAAATTCAATCTTTTCAATGCGCAGCGCAGTAAACGGCTGGCGATGTCCTTTGCGGACGCGGATGTTCTTCTTGGCCTTGTAACGCAGCGATAAGACCTTGGGGCCTTTGTCCTGTGTCAGCACGGTAGCGGTAACTTTCGCACCCTCCAGATACGGACGGCCGATTTTCGTTACGCCATCTCCGGATACCAACAGAACATTTTCAAGCCCGACTGTCTGACCGACTTCGGCCGCGAGTTTTTCAACTCTGATTACATCGCCTTCCTTAACCCGAAACTGCTTTGCACCGGTTTCAATCACAGCATGCACTGGATGCACACCTCCTCGTCGAGACTCGCCGGTTCAGGCACCATTAAGGATTTATAAGCCCGCTCCGAGCGGTTGCAAACGGGATAAACCCGCACTCTGTAATTCTAGCATATCTGCCAATCAAGGTCAATCAGATCATTTTCCCTTTGGCGTATGTACGGTACACCTTATCAATTCGCACCATTACGCGGCTACCAACGTAATGCGCGCCATCTTCAATATCAATTACATAGCCTTCAATACGTCCGATCCCGTCACCCGGATTGCTCAGGTGCGGCTCGCGCACTTCCACTTCAATGATATCGCCTTTGTTAACCGGCAGGGCGACTTTTTCAACTTTGTCCTTGGTACCCGATGCGATCAGCCGGACTTTACCGGCTTCGATCCCCTCATGTCCTCTAATGTAGATAACCCGCTTCAGTTCTTCCTCCAGACGTTCCAGATTGCTCGCACTTGGCCCGATCAGAAGGGATGCCACCGAAGGATGTGCATGAAACAGAAAGGCTTTGTCGGAGTTCTGGACTACGATTTTCCTGATTTCGCGCTCAGCCTGACTGGCCAAGGCCTCTTTGGAAAGCACTTTGCCGGTCCCGCCGCAGTTTGGGCAGTCATCGGTCAAATATTCCACTAAACCCTGGCGCACTTTTTTGCGGGTGACTTCTAGCAGCCCCAATGCTGTGAAGCCCAGAATGTTGGATTTGGTTTTGTCTTTTTTCAGGGCTTCACTTAAAACTTTTATGACCTCTTCACGATGATCCTCTTCGGTCATGTCGATAAAATCAATAATTATGATGCCGGCCAAATTGCGCAAATGCATTTGCCTGGCAATTTCCCGGGCAGCTTCAAGATTAGTGGCCACCACTGTTTCTTCAAGGGAAGTCTTCCCGATAAACTTGCCGGTATTAACATCAATAACTGTCAAAGCCTCCGTCTGATCGATGACCAGATACCCGCCGCTTGATAACCACACCTTGCGCTTCAAAGAACGCTCAATTTCGCTGCTAATGCCGAAAAAATCAAATATGGGCTGTTCGTTACGATATAAAACGATCTTGCCGGTAAAAGACGGTGCCAGCACTTTCGCCATCTCTAAGCAACGTTTATAAGTGTTTTCATGATCCACAACGATTTCGTCAATATCCGCTGTGAAAAAATCACGCATAATGCGATAAACCAAATCGTGATCTCTGTACAATAACTGCGGGGTACGACCGCGTTTTGCTTTCCGGTTGATGCGGCGCCACGTGTTCAGCAGGAAATTGAGATCTCCCACCAGTTCCTCTTCGGCAATACCCTCCGCCACGGTTCGCACAATAACCCCGCATCCCGCAGGCTTCAGCCGCCCGGCCATGGCACGCAGCCGTTCACGCTCTTTTTCATCCGCAATGCGGCGCGAAACTCCTACATAATCAACATTTGGCATAAGTACCAGATAACGGCCGGCAATGGTCAGCTGGGTGACAACGCGGGCTCCCTTGGTGCCAATTGGCTCTTTAATCACCTGCACCAAAAGATCCTGACCTTCTTTTAGCAGAGAAGTGATACTGGGAGTTTCTTTTTCTTTTCCCTTCAGTATTTCCGGAGTCTCTTCCTCACATTCAAAAACACTTTTCGGACGAATGATATCATCCACATACAAAAAGGCATTACGGTCCAGCCCAATATCCACAAACGCCGCTTCCATGCCAGGCAAAACATTTTCTACCCTGCCGCGGTAAATATTCCCCACGACCCGCTCTTCATCGGCGCGCTCAAACGCCAGCTCGCCAAGGAGGCCGTTTTCGAGAATGGCAACTCGGGTCTCGTTGATACCGACATTAATTACGATAACCTGAGACAAGCCTCCCACCTCTTTTCGATTTCTGATGATTCCGGCCATTTTTCAAGAACATTTCCGAAAGGATCCGCTAAGCTCTCCCCTAACCTGCCATATAGTCCACTGCGATGCAGCCCGTTGAGCGTAGCGCCTTTCTGGAAAAACGGAATCAGCGCATCCTGCGGCTTCAAGTTACTGACCGATCCGGCGGCTAAGAAAAGGTCACATACTATTTCTTTTCCAGAAACAGCCCATCGTGCCTTGTCGATGCCGCTGCGAAGGTCAATCGTCTTCAGTCCTTTGCGCGTTTCCGTCTCGACTAAATACTTTTCTGATTCCAGAATACGCTTCCCGAGCGCGATCAGTTCATCAATCGCAGCCGGGTCCCCTGATTGAGGCAAAAGACGCGCCTGATAAGATGCGTGCGTAATAAACTCCGACAACGGCTGGCCATCAACATAACTCCCGTCGACCAGGCCCAATCCCGGCGGAAGTTGCTGACCGATTTTTTCTAAGAGGGTTTTCTGTTCTGGCTTGGCAGTCAGGACGAGGTCGCAGTATTCGGCATCGCTGGAAGCGCCCAGAGGCAAGGCCGGTCCAAAAGATATCCGGTAATGTGGATGAAACCCTTCCGTTAAGGCCATCGGCAACTGCAGCCTTCGAACAGTACGTTCGATTGCCCGCATCAAATCCAGATGCGATATGAAACGGCCATTGTCTTTTTTCTGCAGCCGCAACCTCAGTGTATGGAGAGCGGTTGTTACACCCGCAGCCTGCATCGTAGTCATGGCGTATCAACCACCTTACTTGGCTGCGTGTCCAATGTCGGGCAAACCCCGCATCCCGAACACCGCCCGGCACGGCAATCCTCTGTCAGCGCTGCTTGTCCGGCTTTTTGGTCCTCACCAATCAGGAACGCCCGGTCCACTCCGGCCGATAAATGATCCCAGGGCAAAACCTCCTGATAATCACGCGGCCGGTTGGCATAGAAAGAAGGATCAATGCCGCATTCCGCAAATGATCTTTGCCACGCATCAAAATCAAAGTATTCATTCCAACCATCAAATTTGCAGCCCAGGCGCCAGGCCTTTTCCAGTACGGCACCCAGCCGACGGTCGCCGCGGGCAAAAACGGCTTCCAGAAAGCTTTTTTCCGGTTCGTGCCATTGAAACTCGATTCCCCGTCCCCGCACCACCTGGCAGAGCAATTCCTGCTTCTCCCGAATAGTGGCCATCGGATCCTGAGGACGCCATTGAAAAGGCGTATTCGCCTTAGGCACAAATGTAGATGCACTTACTGTCACATTCACGACACTGTTTTTGCCCTTCGCCCCTGCTGCTGATACAGCGGCACGGGCTTTGGAGAGTACCATGCGTGCCAGTGCGCCAATCGCCTCCAAATCCTCTTGCGTTTCTGTGGGCAGCCCGATCATGAAATACAGTTTAAAACTGCGCCATCCAGCAGTTGCTGCTCTTTCAACCGCTTCAATCAGTTCCTCTTCCCGGACGCCTTTATTGATGACATCCCGAAGACGCTGTGTACCAGCTTCAGGCGCAAAGGTAAGACTGCTTTTGCGGCCGGCAGACTCCATCTTTTCAGCCAGTGCTACCGAAAAAGCATCCGCCCGCAGCGATGGCAGAGAGATCGTAACTCCGGACGCGCCGTAGCGCGCGATGCTTTCGGCGGCCAGTTCTGCAATACAGCTGTGATCCGTACTGCTCAGCGATGAAAGCGTAACCTCCGCATAGCCTGTGGAGCAAATATTGGCATCGATTAACTTCTTAATCCTTTCCGGGGAACGCTCGCGCACCGGGCGATAAACCATACCTGCCTGGCAAAAGCGGCATCCTCTGGTGCAGCCGCGCTGTATCTCAAGTGCTACGCGATCCTGGACGATGTCAATAAAGGGAACCGGCGGACAGACCGGAAAAGGTGCGTCCTCAAAATTCTTGATAATCCTTTTGGTGATACGTTCCGGTATGCCAGAGCGGACAGGCTTTACGGAACTGAGTGTTTGATCCGGAGTATATGCGACCTCATAGAAGGACGGTATGTAGACTCCCGGTATCTGAGCCAGGGCGACGAGTTTATCATGGCGCGATGCCCCGGCCTTCTTTAGTTTCCTAAGCAGCTGTGCAATCTCGACGATTACTTCCTCGCCCTCACCTAAGACCACGACATCCAAAAAGTCGGCCAGTGGTTCCGGGTTGTAAGCACAGGGGCCGCCGGCAATGATCAAAGGATCGTCTTCCGAGCGCTGCGCAGTATGTAGCGGAATTCCGGCTAAGTAAAGCATGTAAAGAATATTGCTATAGCTCAGCTCATACTGCAATGTAAAGCCGATCACATCAAAAGCAGTCAAAGGATCTCCAGATTCCAGCGCATAAAGTGGAACAGATTCCTTGACCATCCGCTCGGCCATGTCTGGCCAGGGAGTGAAAACACGCTCTGCCCACACCCAATCAATGGCATTTAGGATCTCATATAGGATTTTGATGCCCAAATGCGACATGGCAATTTCATAGACATCTGGAAAAGCCAGTGCCATGCGCAGTTCTACCGTAGTGCTGTCCTTATGCACGGCATTCAATTCACCGCCGGTATAACGGGCAGGTTTGCTTACCTCCGTAAGCCAGTTAAAAAGTTTTGGTCCAGACACAAATCACCCTCCAAAATTCGCAAAATCTATATAAACCTTTTCCGGAACTGCGCATTTTGCGTGACTCACTCTCTATATCGCGTGGCACGCACATCCCGGAAAAATTAATCAATTATATTAAGCATTATTCACTTTCGACAGTCGCGTTATTAATCCTTCGCGTGCTAAAACGTCTGCTGCAGTCGCTGAACTGCCATAATCAATCAAAGTACGCATTGCAGCATCTTCCTCAAATTCCGCGAGCCCCTGATCTCTAAGCCGACCTCCGCCTCGGCTATTATTTCCTTTACCATGGGCAGATAAATCCACCTGAAACCGGCACCAGATACCCGGGCGGCAAAATCTTAGCAACTCAAGCACCTTTGTACCTGGCAAAACCTTATACTTCCTGACTGGAAGCACTTTGCCGCTTTTTAAGGCCTTGCTTTTGTGTGCAATCGCGCGATATAAATCGTAAAGTGCAAACTCATTTTCGCGGTGCCAGGCCGAAAAAAGATAGGCTGTCACAAAAGTCAGCGTCAGGTTGGGATGACCACTGCATATCATAAATGTCGCCGCTCCCGTCATTCCGCCGATCAAAGCCAGACCGGTCATTTTAAGCATTTTTGTGGCACTTGAGAATCCCACCAGACGGGATAAGAAGGCGCGCAAAATGCGGCCGCCATCCATCGGCAAGGCTGGCAGCAGATTGAAAAAGCAGAGCATCGCACTATATCTGAAGATGTTCGCCAAAACCTCCGCCGTCAATTTGGAGTAGTGACCCAACCGATAAATCAGGAAGGCAGTGATGGCTGTCAGCAGACTGAATGCCGGACCTGCTGCGGCGACCAGCGCTTCCACACCCGGTCCTGCTCCGGCCAAGCCTTCCACTTTCAGCATGCCGCCTACCGGAATCAGCCGGATTTCGATCGGCCTAAGACCCAGGCCTGCCGCAGCCAGAGCATGCGCTCCTTCATGAGCGGCAACTAAAAATAAAATTAGCAGCCCTTCCCAAAAGCGGCCGAAGAATGCCAGCATAGCCATGGTTAGGATTGTCAGCGGATGAATCACAAAGCGAACTGAGCCGCAGCGCAGCGCCATCATTGCGCAGAAACGGGGCGCTTCGGCAGAACTGATAACGGATCAACATAAGACTGCGCAATTTTTATGGCGAATCCCAGGCCTCCGTTTTGCGCCAGATAACCGATTTGTTGGGCAGCTGTCACAGCATCATCTTTCTGTACATACACGACATTAATGCCCTGATACAAGGACTGCCAATCACCCAGATGCTTGATTATAATCTGATAACTGCCCTGCGTTGTTGGCAGCACGGAAGCTACTATGCCCGGGGCAACTGCCTGCACTGCCACGCCAGATGTCGCTGCAATCGTAATTCCTTGCGCCAGAGTGTGCACGCCATTTTCTTCTGTCCAGGTACGCTGCCCGCTGGCAGTAACAGGTCCGTCGATCGGCCATACTTCTGCGCTGGCGCGCACGGCAGTTCTGGAATGCAATCCCCAGTCTTCAACTGTATCTGCCAAACTGCCGTCTTTCAATGGCTGCAGCAAGCTGCGGCCCCATTGCTCTAGGTCCGTACCAAAGTCGGTGTTCAGCGCCACTGATAAATAGTGCCCCAGGCGTTGCAGGAATGGCAGTCTGGAAGCAGTAAGCCCCCAAACCAATAAAGCTGCAATGAGACAGATCACTGCTTTTTCCAGTAGCTTCGGCCGGCGCTTTTCTGGCTCAACAACAGGCTCCTGAGCAGGTTCATAATCATTTTCATAGTCATTATGATATTCGCCGTTCATGGCTTAAGCTCACCCCGCTTAAATTGTATGCGAGACCAGACAAGCTCAGAACAACGCAGCGCACCGTTGTGTACCTGTCACAGGGTGTGCGGCACGCTGGCGCACGCTGGCGAATCTTCGTGCGCCTCCCATGCCCCGCCAAAATAAAAAGCAGGCTGCCATGCCTGTGACCGCCTGACAGTCTGCCGCAAAATTACACCTATATACGCTATATACGATTAAAACATAATCTTGTGACGGCGCGTCCATACATTGAGCAGCAATCCAATTCCCAACAGATTAACCATCATCGAGGTGCCACCAGCGCTGATAAACGGGAGTGGAATGCCGGTAATCGGCATGATTCCAATGTTCATGCCAACGTTGATCAAAATATGGAAAAGATACATCGATACGACGCCACCTGCAATCAGGCTGCCATACAAATCTTTGGCCTGGCTCGCGATTTTGATACCGCGCCAGATCAACAACAAGTAGCAAAGCAGCAAGAGGAAGCAGCCCAGGAAACCAAATTCCTCGCCAAAAATAGCAAAGATAAAGTCGGTATGATGCTCCGGCAAAAAGCCCAGGCGTCCCTGCGTGCTATTGAACAACCCCTTGCCCAAAAATCTGCCGGAACCGACTGCTGTCATGGACTGAATCACGTTATAGCCAGCCCCGTCATAATACTTTTCGGGATTGACAAAGGCTGTCAAACGTGCGATCTGATAAGGTTGCAACGGAAATGGAACTCCGAAGAATTTACTCAACAATGCCCATCCTGTGATGATAACTACGACTGATAAGACAATTGCTCCCAGATGCAAAGGCCGGGCCCCGGCAAGATAGAGCATTCCGAAAAGAATAGCCACCAATACCATCGCAGTACCTAAATCTGGCTGTAACATAATGAATATCAGTGGTATACCAACGAGCAGAAAGGGAGTAATGAGGTCCCAAAAAGAAGACAGACTGTCCTTGGCTGACAGATGACGGGCTAGTGTGAGAATCAAAAAAATCTTGGCAAACTCTGAAGGCTGAATGCCCAGCGGGCCAATATGAAACCAACTTTTGGCGCCGTTCACTACTTTTCCGAATGCCAAAACCGCGATCAAAAACAGCAAATTAAAGATATATATTCCGTAATAACCTCTGTCGGAAAGGTGATAGTCAAAGGACATCAGTCCAATAACCATAACAATACCTATAATGGCGGCAATGATCTGCTTCTTGACGTAGGCTAAGGGATCGCCGCCTGTCAGAGACGGATTTGAACGGGTTGCGCTATATACAATAACGATTCCCGCAGC
>JBMNNY010000212.1:0-3061 GCA_050942765.1 Bacillota bacterium
CCAGTTCATCTTCGGTAGTGCAAATGCCAAAAAGCCTTAAAGTATTACGGCTAGAGACAATACCACAGGTTCCCTGAAAGCCCAGTTCATTACGACCTTGGCGATAATCAAGCACCTTGGCCACGGTTCGCGGCTCGCCGCAAACCACTGCTTTTCGTCCATCAGGAAGAAGCTCCAGCGACGGTTTCAGGAGCGGGATCTCGCTTTCATAGGAAACCCGTTCCATTGTTTCTGATTTCTCAACGAATTCAGTCCGCTCCATAGCCTCGGACTTTTCCAAAGTCTCGGCTTTTTCCAAAGCCTCAGCCTTCTCCACTGTCCCGGCTTTTCCCAACACCATAATCTTTCCCGGCATTTCTGCTTCGCTTGCACGCGGCACAAATCCCTCTTTGGAAAGCTCCTGCTCGATCAGCGGAACACGCTCAGGTTCAATCGCCAGCTCCACCTGAGTAAGCTCCGGATGAAGTCTGAGCAAGTTTGCCAAACAAGCGGATGGATTATCTGTCAGTACAAAGCGGCTGATATCTTCCTGTTTAGCATCGGCCAACATTATTATAGGATTATCAAATATACGCACCGTATTTGAATCAGCTGATGCGCCTGGCAGATAGACTCCCCAGGAAGAATCGGAATTTTCCAATGGCAGCAGCCGACCCTGTGAATCTACGTTGGCGAAAAAAACCGGCACACCTTCTTTTGAGCGGCCAAAAAATACCGGTTGACCGTTGGAGCTATAAAGGCAGCCATTTTCCCGATCGAATGCCCTGATGAGTATGTCGTCGCTCAGTCCAAAGTGGCGCAGTGCTTCCGCTGCCCGCAAATTAGTGCTATCGCGCGGCGGACCGACAGACATCCTGCCACCCGGAACCAATCGGGTGACTACCGCACTTAGGCTATTGGCGGTGCCGCTTTCATCGAATTCCTGCAACGCTTTTGATGCAGCCATCTGCCCCGATTGCCGGAGCACTTCTGCCAACTTGACAGTTCCCACACTTAGTGTCATCGATAACCTCCTCCACGGCAGGTCATGCAGGAGTCATGTCCGTCTCTGCCATATTTGTTATTTATTTCCATTATATTATGCAAAAAAAGGGTTGTCAACCTTTTTTTGGTGCTAAGGATGACAACCCAAAATCAGCCTATGACCTGCCACCTGGCCTAATCCAAAGAAACTTCCCGCAGTCTGGGATTATGATTGTACTGCCGGCCGGCCTTAGCCATCGGTTTACCATCGACCTTGACGACGTCCGCCGTATAATCAAATCTTCCGTTGTACAAGCTGCTGCCAATGCCATAGACATCGACAGGCACATTATATTTTTCGAAAATCCGGACGCGCTCTACATTAAATCCGCCAGAAACTACAATCTTGACATGCTGGAATCCTTCAGCGTCCAAGGCTTCTCTTACCTTCCAGACCAGTAGCGGATTTACACCTGTTCCGCCATACCCGATTCCAATTCCGGCGTGACGTTGATACTCTTCCGTAATACGCCCGTCGGCAACCAGCTTTCTAATGGTTTCGTCGAACATGTTTTCTGCAGTATCCAGTCGCACACCCCATAATCTCTTGCCTAAAGCACGCGCACTCCGCAATGAATCCGTCACACAATCGTTCGTAAAATCGACCAGCGCGATCCGTTTTACGGAAGGATCCATATGCCGGTCAAAGGCTTTCAGCGCTTCCACACAGTCTCCACCATAGCAGGCAATCAGAGAGTGCGAGATCGTTCCCAGCGCAGGAGCCTGATCAATATGAGCCATGGATTGTGTGCAGACCGCATCGAACCCGCCAACCATAACACCATGCCCGTCCAACTCCTGAACAGCATAATGATCATAACGATCGGCCATGAAGATCAATTGGATACCGGGACGCACAATCTCTCTGATTTCCCGGGCATTAGTGGCAGCGCGTGTGGCACGGGCCAACAACCCCAGATACAACGATTCCAAAGCAGCAAAGTAGTTATAGGGCCCTTCCAGAGTCATCACTGTCTCCCATGGAGCCACGCTGTCGCCATCATTCAATGTTTTCAACACTACTTCTTTTTTCTGTTCGGCTGTCAGACAATGCTTCAACAATTCTCTTACATGGTCCACGCCGCAGACGATCGCAGGATTACGTTGAAAAATCTGCATTAAGACACGGGGATTCTTTCCGTCCTGTGCCAAAATATCAGCCGCCCGCTGAAAATATACCGCCGAATACTTCCCCGAGATCAAACCTTCCAGATCCAGTAACGTTGGTGTCCCTTTTTTCATGTTCTTACCTCCGTGAAGGATAGCTTCCCATCCTGAAATTCTAGCGCCGCTAATTCAGCTCCCAGGATCTCAGCCATATGCCGCAAGGCCCATTGATGGCCTTCCCGGTCAAATGAAGTAACGGCGTTGACGATGACTTTGACCTTCAAATCGCGATTGCACAATTCTTCTACAGTATGCAACACACAGATATTAGTACATACACCGCTGACAATAAACTCATGTTCGTTGCCACGCTCAGCCACGTGTTTGGCCTGTGCCTCCGAAACACCAATTTGCGTGATAATTGACTCCAATTCAGTTTTATAAAAAGCTCCGTATCTGGTTTTGGGGACAAACCAAACCTTGCCGCCTGCAGCGCGGTATTCTTCAGCCGCCTTCTGCAACTCAGGATACAGTTGCGCACCCCAGGTATCTTTGACAGCGTGGCTTGCAAAACGCTCAAATTCTTTATCATTTTGCGCATGAGAATCCATTATGAAGATGAGATTCCATCCTTCACTGATCGCATGTTTGACGAGGTGCAAGTTGTTGGCGACAATATCGGCTGTTTGGTTGTCTGCCCCGCAATATAACACGCCTTTTGGATCAACAAAATCATTTAGCATATCGATTACCATCAGAGTCTTGGAACCCATCTTCAATCCTCCGTTCGCTTTCCGCATAGAGCTTTGATTCTATACCCGGACAGCAAGTCCTTCTGTCACGCTTGGACAACCCATGCATGATCTTCTATTGCGTGTCATGAATCAACCTGTACTAAATGGGTTAATAAAACTATTAAGAAAAGTCACAG
>JBMNNY010000213.1:0-3038 GCA_050942765.1 Bacillota bacterium
AAGCGCTCGATACGCTCGACTCCTTTTTGAAACAGGGTGCTTACGCCGCCTTTTTGCAAAGCTGCCACTGCTTCATCCGGATTAGGATAAGTCTTCAACCAGACACCAATGGTGAACATAATGGATATTAGCAGATTCTGGGCTGCTTCCACTTGAATCGAGCTGCTGCTCCCTCTGTTATATTTCTCGGTTTGCTTTGCCAGAAGCGCGAGGCAGTCAAATTGAATTCCCTCGAGCTGGCTATCGGATAACATTCCTGCGGCATGGGCCTGTTCAAGTAACGATTGAAAATAAAACTCGCTGTTCAATGCTTCCCTTTTAATTTGACTGACCTTCTCAATAGCTCTCATATTCGTCCTCCTCGTCCTCGGCCTCGGCTTCATCTGCCTCCGATACACCAGCCTCGCCAACCTCGTTTGAAAAAGGGTCATGGCCGTAGCGCACACGCCTGGCAAACCTATATAGTTCCCTGCCAGCCAATAGTTCCAAAGAACCATAGCATGATCCATCAAAAGCCTTTTTCATATACTTGACCAGGTCGTCATCGCTCACGAGGTCCAGAGTTTCGTTCTTGTAATAATAGAAGATTTCCAAGAGCTCATGTAAGGTTTCTTCATAGTTGTGCATGGAAAGATAAGGTGAGCTGCAAAACGCACTGATTATCTTGTTAATCACACCGCCACCGAATTCAATGCGGCCGTTTTCTCTTAATGCCAAGGAGCGCGTTTCAACCAATGCCAGTGCCTGCGCTTCGGTCAGAACCAGGCCAAATTTCGCAGTCATGTTATTGCATTTCAATATTTCATTGACGGCTTGTTTTTCTATCAGAGCGCCACCGAACAAGGATAATTCAGAGGTCATAAAAATTATCCCCCCGACTTAAGAAAATGGTATTGACAACGCCGGCGAAATGTGATATGATAATATTGGTGTAGTTTATACATTCCGCATCTACTTATTATACACCCGCATTTTCTTCGCGTCAATAAATGCTTCAGCAGCAACAATCGTTGCTGCTGATTTTTTTACTATATAGACGGCACAAAATTACTTGTCCGCCGCCACCTTCGCTAATATCTTGGAAATGCTGTCATCCGCATTCTTGAGATCAACGAAGGCCACCTCGACCTTGACATTGTCATGGGAGACATATTTGATCTCTTGTTTACTTCTTCCTTTGTGCTTTTGGACAGCAAACTATCTTTGATGCCCTCTATCGCCCCCTGCAGCCCATAAAGCATATGCAGATAAGCGCCGGGATCAATCATCTTAATGCGAACAAACGCTTCCTTGCTGGGCAATCCATTCTTTTCTGCAATTAACCTGGGGTAAAATGATTCGTATTTTTCAGGACATTTAAATGCTCATTCAGTAAGTTCTCTACACTGTCACGTTTTTTGGCAAGCGCATGCAGACTGGCCCCAATTTTGTCTCCGAATTCTGACAGCAAGCAGACTAGCAAATCATCAAGAGTTGAAAAAATGCGCAAATATTTCATCAAGCGCAAACCCCCGTACATATTTATCTTGCGCCAGCCAGCACGATGTACTATATTTTGATCATGCTCTGCGAAAGCTGGTGATGCATTTGCTTTACATCATGTACAAATGCCTAAAGCGAGGTAACTACTCGGCACAGTGTTTTGGCAATACCTGCATCCCACAAATCGGCTTCTGGATATGGGAATCGGCGGCGCTAAGTTCTTGCTTTCGCCAAACCATCCGCCTCAGAATACATCGGTAACAGAATCGTGGCCACCAAATATCAAGCTGTGTCTGGAAAAGCTTGCGCCACTAGGAATCCGTGTCTTTCCGGTACAGGAAGATGCCCACTTGCCTATTGAAGATGACAGCTTTGACATCGTGATTAACCGTCACGAATCGTATGACTTACACGAAGTCAGGCGCATATTGAAACCAGGCGGCATGTTCATTACGCAGCAGGTTGGCGGAGATAACTGTATCGGACTCATGAAACACATTAACCTTGAAATGCCCGCTTATCAGGCCTTTTCTCTGGAAAAAGAATTGCCAAAGTTATTGAATGGTCTTTCCCGGAGTTTTCGGTTGAGAAGAATTTCGATAGGCTGTGTGCTCTGCAAGAAGATCTTGAGCAGCACGGTTTTATCTCCGATTTGGAGCATAGGTTTATCATCGTGGCCAAAAACATTAAGTAATCGGTCCGGCACAAAAAATCTCCCCTGGCTCTTCTCTTGCCAGGGGAGATTTGACTATTTCTCAGCATCTGCCTTATGAATCATCTTAAAGTGATACATTTGCTTATCAGCTTGCTGAAGGATTTCATGGAAGTCCAGCTCATCTTCGCCGTTAAAAATCCTATACCCGTATGAAACTGTTGGTAATGGAGTCCCGCTTTCACGCATATCCGCAATATTGTCGATCATGATCTTTAGCTGGTTTTCAATCTTTTTCTGATCGGTTTCATTGCTGATAATCGAAAACTCGTCCCCACCAAAGCGATAACAGGTGTAATGCCTGTTGAACGATTTTCTGATAATCTCTGCCACCTTTCGAATTAGGTTATCTCCGTAATCATGCCCATAGGTATCGTTAAAGCTTTTGAAATCGTTAATGTCAATAATAATAAAAGAAAAGGCCTTTGAGGCTGGCATATCTTTTATGGTCTTATCAAAGGCCGCCCGGTTATAGAAACCGCTCAATGTATCAAAGCTGCTATCAAATTCGGACAACAAGAGAAAATATAGTAATAAGGCCAATGTTGCACAATGCCAGGTGGAATAAGAAGTCGGAAATTGAAGCTGAATACTAGTGCCGATGATCGTAAAAAAGGCTAACGCAACCAACTTGTTCTTAATCGGATAATTATATTTCTTGCCTACCTCCAAAGTGCTGATAATAAGGAGCAAAAGGTTGATATAATATACTGCTATGAAAATGAAATAGTAATTTTCTCTGAAATAATGATTGTTGGCATCAACATAGAAGATCAATTTGGAAAGCGGAGACGATATTGCCGCGACCGCATTTACTAAAGAAGGAATGAATAAGAGCTTATGC
>JBMNNY010000214.1:0-3011 GCA_050942765.1 Bacillota bacterium
TGCTCTGCCAATAACAGTCCATTAGTGGTCAGCGTAATTTCTTCAATCCCGGAAATGGCTCGTATTCCGGCCACCAACGCTGCCAAGTTCGGGTATACCAGTGGCTCTCCGCCTGTGAGGCGAATCTTTTTGACCCCCAGCGCCGCTGCGGCAGTAATAATCTTAATGAAGTCCTCATTATTCAGGGAAACCGACTGCACAATGCCCGTCCCTGTTCCCATCCCTATTCCCGTCCCTATTCCCGTTCCTGTTCCATCCGTGCTCTTGCCAGGGTCGCGATCTCTTTCGCGGCCGCCCTCACGAACATTCTCTCCATCATTTGCAGGACGGCAATAAAGACAGCGCAAATTACAGTGATCCGTCACCGAAACGCGCAAATAAGTAATATTACGGCCCAAGCGGTCTTCCATGTAGCTTTCCGCCCTTCCGGATTCCAGATTAATCGCTGGTGTTAATGTTCTTATTAATAGTTCTGCGGACTGATAACAACATCGGGTTGAAGTCTTTCCTCCAGAACCTGTTGGCATAGGGGTTCGCGGTCTCAAAATCAACATGCAGACGCGAGATACCGTTGCTGCGGCAATAATCGAAAGCCGCCTTTTCCAGTTGTTTCCCTAATCCCTTTCCGCCTCTGTAATCCGGCTGGACAAAGGCACCAATCTCGTCCAACAGGCCATCGTTGCGCAAAGTCATGTCAATATTATTGTTCTCCTGAGAGATGCTGACATTGATGAATCCGATTGCTTTCTTATTATCCCAGGCTATAAAGACGTTGCTTTCTCTGATCAGCCTCCTGACATCATCCATCTGGTAGGGATCCCTCTTCAGGAATATCGGCGCGGCCCGGTAATACATCCGGGACTCCTCAATTAGCTCATAGAGCGCTTCAGCATCATTTTCAGAAGCCCTGGCAACCGTATAAGCCGAAGAACCGGCACCGTCAATTTTGGCATCCGAACAAGCAAAGGCATCAATCAGGTAAGATCCAAAGCCAATGTCATATAGCAGGCTGCGCAGCCGAAGATCGTTATAATTAATCGTCCACATATGGTTAAAGATATTCTGTTCAACCCATTCCTGCGAAATGCTGCGATAGAGCACCAGGTAACCAGCTTCCTTATGCTCTTCTGCAACCGCATGGGCTAGCGCCGGACAGAAGACCGACATCTCCCCGTTAAACGGAAATCTGTCAAAAACCATATATCCGCAAAGCCTGGTACTATCCCCGGTCAATCTCAAGGCACGCGCCGATTTCCTCTGGATTCTGGCCTGCAAAAATGCAGCAAGCTCAGGGGGGGTGTTCCTCCAATAGGATGGGAATGCATCGCCATTACAATAGCGCCGGTTTTGGTCAATCCAGATTTCTATGGCCTGATCAATATCTTTTTTGGTTAAATCATCTACAATGAAATCTTTTATCACTTATCATATCACTCCAAACCCAATTTTCAGCTCGAGCTCGAACTTGAACCCGAGCTTGAGCCCGACCCGAGCTTGCGCCCGGCCCGAGCTTGAGCCCGACCCGAGCTTGCGCTGGCACACCCTCAAGCTTGTCTATGTCCTTGTTTCACGTTAATTGAGCGCGCTTCTGAAACGAGCCAGTCGACTTTTTGATCGTGCGCTTCATGCGGCAGATCATCGACGATCTGAAACTCAAAAACCGGGGCAATCTTCACAGCCTTATGCTTCAGTTCCGGCAAAAAGCGATCGTAATAGCCGCCACCAAATCCAATCCGATATCCCTGCAAGTTAAAGGCAACTCCTGGCACAATAACTACTTCAATCTGATCCGGAGTCCAAACTGGACAACGCCGGGCAGGCTCCATCAGTTTGAAAGGACCGGCTACAAAATCGTCTAAGGACTGCGCCTGTCGAAACTCCATCAGATTAGTGTCCGGACAAATTCTGGGAAACAGCACGACCTTTTGCTTGCGCCACAAATCTTTGATCAGTGTCCAAACATCAACTTCGTTGCGGGTGGGATAATAGAGTGCGAATACTCTTCGATCGGCCACCCGGGCAACCTGATCCATCATGGCCCTCAGACGCGTAACCACCTGCTCAGAACGCAACGCTTGTTCTTCCACGGACAGACTTTCCCGCATCGTCCGAATCCTGCGCCGCAATTCCTTTTTTGCGTCTCTGCCGGTCTTACCGGCCTTGCAGGCACCGCCGCTTACATCACTCATTTGGATTTAGTCCTCCGGTACATATCAATCTGCATACCCAGCAAATCACGCACCACCACCGACGCCAGAATCATTCCGGCTACCGGTGGCACGAATGCGATACTACCTGGTACAATGCGCTGATTATGCTTGTTCTCCGGAATCTTCTCAAACCCTGCCGCCAAACCCACCGGTATTTCATCAGAAAAAACGGTTTTAACACCTTTCGTGATCCCGCGCCGCCTTAATTCCGTGCGTATGACTTTGGCAAGCGGGTCGGCATGTGTGTCAGCAATATCCGCCACGCGAAACCGTGTGGGGTCGAATTTATTCCCTGTTCCCATACTGGCGATGCAAGGAATCCCGTGCTGCACACAATATTCGATCATATCAATCTTGGCTGTAACCGTGTCGATTGCATCGACCACATAATCCAGGCGTCTGTCAAAAAAGCGCTCACGTGTCTGGGGTGTGTAAAAAGCACAGACTGCTTCCACTTCCGCCTGCGGATTAATGGCGGCGATGCGTTCTGCCATAATCTCAGCCTTATGGCGTCCCAAAGTACTATCCAACGCAATTAGCTGCCGATTTATGTTGGTGATACTGACTACATCATGATCAACCAGTAGCAAATGACCAATGCCTGCTCTGGCAAGTGCTTCTGCCGCAAAGGAGCCTACTCCTCCCAGCCCAAACACTGCCACACGGGATTGGGCCAGTTTGGCCGCACCATCACTGCCTATCAGCATTTCGGTTCGCAAAAAACGCTCCATTAAGATCCCCCCATCGACACCCTGCCAAGCGCCAGCCGTCCGTCCGGATCGGCATTGGCCTGTCCCTCTC
>JBMNNY010000027.1:0-16925 GCA_050942765.1 Bacillota bacterium
ATCCGAAACTATGACTATAGGCCGGGTTAGCTTCCACCAATTTTCCGGAAACCGTACGCCCGGTGCAGGTCTTAATCGTTACAGAATCACCCGGAAAGGCCGCCTTTTCCAAGTAGCCTTTAATCCACATTTCCAAAGGAACCTTTTTGGTGTCTGCAGGTACCTGGGGTGCCCTCTGTTCTGGTTCCAGTATAATAGAATGTACTAAAACCCAGGAACCTGCCGGAATCTCTTTCATAAGCTGCACCCCCATCTGAATTGGATTATTCCAAAAAAGACGAATCCCCCATTCAATGTTACCCTAACATATTCATGGATCGCAAACCATACGATCCCATGAAATCGGTGAATAAAAGACGGCGCATCCGCCTTTATCTGTTATACGGCGGTATGCGCCAGTATACACGCTTGAATAAAAGCTTATTTCACAATACCGAGCTTTCTGAAGTCGCCTAAAACGGCTGACGGCACCGGCAGATCTTTCATGCTGACCAGTCCCGGTTGCGCGGCGATCACTTTCGGTATCATGTTGACGGCCATGGCAATGGTGCCAAGACCGCCCGGGATTTCCGGCTTAATGGCCATATTAATTGAAGGAGTACCTTCAATCCAGATATAGTCACCGGTGTTGACACCTTCCAGATTCGGCAACACCTGTTGCGGATGCTCCAGTTCGATTACAGGCTGTCCATTCATAAAGCCCTGGGCAATATGACGGCATCCTGCAACGTTACCTTTCTCGACTTTGACGTACTTGGTTTCGCGATAGACATTACTGATGATCGGCTCACGGGTCTGCTTAATATCATCCAGCTGCCATCCCAAAGCTGCAGCGATCATATGTAACGATTCCTCAAAGCCAATATGGCCAACGATGCTGCCATCTTTGAGTCCTTTGGCAAACTCCTCGGGAGTTGTGCCGACACCCTGAGTCCTCATAACTGTCGGACCGAATGGAGACAAGTCATTGATGCGGGCTGCCTTGATTTTGGTCACATTCAGACAGACGCCAGTCAAGGCAATGATCAGCAGGTCAAGTACAAAGCCCGGGTTAATGCCGGTGCCCAGTACAGTAACGCCATGCTCCACAGCCAACTGATTAATCTTTTTGGCTAATTCGGGTTCCTGAGCCGCCGGAAAGGACATTTGCTCTGCAATGCAAATGACGTTCGTCTTGGCCCGTACAGCTTTCTCAATCAGCGGAAAAACTTCTTTGGTAAAGGAACCAGTTGCAATAATGGCCAAATCAGCCTTAACATGGCCAAAAACCTCATTGGGATTACCGCTGACTGTTACGCCAACCTTTTTGCCGGTCTCCAATACATCGCCAATGTCTTTACCTACTTTGGCCGGATCCAGGTCGATTGCAGCGACGACTTCGAGCCCCTGCTTTTCGAGCATCAGCTTTGCCATGCCACCGCCCATCGCGCCTAAACCCCATTGAATGACCTTAACGTTGTCCATAATATACCCTCCTGTATTTGTATTTAGCAAACGGCTCCGGTTTTACTCCAGTACTTCACTTAAGATTTTTCAGAGCCGTCTTTTGCACTTTGCCATAGCCGGGCCAGCCGTTCTTTGATCTTAGCTTCAGTCCCGCTGTCCGATGGATGATAAAACTGCTTCGTAATCATTGTTCCCGGCAAATACTGCTGTAACACAAAATGCTCCGGGAAGTCATGCGGATACTGATAATTAACCCCATGGCCCAATCTTGCGGCCCCGGGATAAGAAGCATCCTTTAGATGAGCAGGCACGGCGGAATTTGGCTCATCGCGCACCGCACTTAAAGCGCTGTCAATCGCGCTGACTACTGAGTTGCTCTTCGGGGCACAAGCCACATAGATGGCAGCTTGTGCCAGTGGAATGCGGGCTTCGGGAAGGCCAACAAACTCAACAGCCTGAGCCGCCGAAATTGCGACCACTAAAGCAATCGGATCTGCCATGCCAACATCTTCGGCGGCATGGACCACAATACGGCGGGCAATAAAACGCGCATCTTCACCAGCTTCAATCATTCTGGCCAGCCAATAAACGGCTGCATCCGGGTCTGACCCGCGCATGCTCTTAATAAAAGCGGAAATGACATCATAATGGTTATCGCCAGTTTTGTCGTAGCGGATTTGACGCCTTTGAATAGATTCTTCGGCAATTTCAAGTGTGATATGCCTTTGTCCGGTAGTATCCGCCTCTGTGGTTAACACGGCCAGTTCCAGCGCATTGAGCGCCACTCTGGCATCGCCGTCTGCGATACTGGCCAGGTGCTCCAAGGCGGGCGCATCTACCACCGGATTGAAGCGAGCCAGACCGCGTTCTGCATCTGCAAGGGCGGCTTTAAGAATCGCCATTATGCTTTCTTTGGACAGCGGCTCCAAACGAAAGATACGTGATCGTGAAACCAAAGGCGAGTTTATTTCGAAAAAAGGGTTTTCAGTCGTGGCACCAATCAGAATAATGGTACCATCCTCAACCGCTGGCAGCAGAGCATCTTGTTGTGTGCGATTAAAACGATGAATTTCATCAATAAAAATAATTGTACGTTTGCCATGGAGCTTGTAGCGCTCCTGTGCTTCACCGACAACTCTGCGCAAATCAGCCACACCAGAAGACACCGCATTCAAAGACTCAAAATGAGATGCCGTGTGGTTCGCGATAATGCGGGCTAGTGTTGTTTTTCCTGTACCAGGGGGACCGTAGAATATCAAGGATGTAATGCGGTCGGCTTCGATAGCCCGCCGTAGCAACCTTCCCTGGCTGATGATGTGCTCCTGGCCGATAAATTCGTCTAAGGTGCTCGGACGCATGCGGTCCGCCAAAGGGGCTTCTTTTTTGCGCTGTTGTGCAGCCTGGTATTCAAAAAGATCCATTTGCCAACCCCCATTGTCCCACAAGTCTTTTCTGCATATATTCATTAACTCCTGCATAATGAGGTCACTTTCCTAAGGCCTGTTATTTTTCGGCGTCAGAAGTTATTGTTGTTACTAGCTGCCGATAATCCTGACCGGTTTTACAGGAAATTCGCAGGAAAAAAATAAAACATGTCGAAATTTAGGAACATCATGGCTTTTTTATATCTGGGGAGGCGATCACTTGACCCGCTCCAAATATGCAAATCCCATTTTTTGCGCAACCGTTTTCTTGACCGCCGTCGCCATGCATTTCATTTCCGGTTCATTCTCGGCCGTTAACATCAGGCCACTAACTTTTGAAGTATGGCTGGGTTTTGTATTATTAGGAACTGTGCAGGCATTTTTCACTTTTACATACAAAACCAGTATTCGTATTGCCGGATCCTCAATCGTTCAGCTTACATTCGTAATATTGTTTGGCCCGCAATATTTGATGCCTTTCTTGATAATCTGCTACGGAGTTTACTTTATACTGTACCAGCGTAATGTGTTGAAGTTTCTGAGTAACGTCGGACAACTGACTTTGGCCACCTATGCCTTTTCTTTTATTTACTTCAAGTTGGCCGGTGCCACAGCCACTGTCTACCCTCCTTTGCTTCCTGTTTTCCCGGCCGCCTTTGTTTTTTGGATTATAAACCTCACCGCCGTTTCCTTTATCCGTCTGTTTAGTAATGACGTACCGTTTTTTGAAACATTTAGCAAATCCGCTGGCCCGCATTTGCCGGTCTGCTTTTTATTGCCTTCGGTCGGTATTATTCTGGCCCATGTTTATATAACTTCCTTGCCGGTTTTTATACTGTTCAACATCTGTCTGGCAGTGCTGTTCGTTTTCATCAACCGCTATTTTAAAATGTACGATAAGCTTTACGCTTCATATTCAAGAACAGTCAACAGTCTGACTTCCATCAGTGAACTCAGTGATCCCGAGACTGGCAGACACTCCAGCCGGGTCGCCACCTATGCGGTCATGCTTGCCGAAGCTCTGGGGCTTCCCCGTAAGGAAATCGAACAGATTCAAATTGGAGCTCTTTTTCATGATATCGGCAAAATTGCGATCCGCGATGAAATACTCGGCAAAAGCGGACCACTGACTGCAGAAGAATATGAGATTATTAAAGAACATGCCCAGGCCGGTTACGAAATAGCAGTCAAGGCAAATCTGTCCCAAACAGTGACCGACATTATTAAGTATCACCACGAAAGATATGACGGCACCGGTTACCCGGAAGGCCTAAAAGGTAATCACATTCCCTACACCGCCCGGATCATTGCCATTGCGGATTGCTATGATGCCATGACTTCCGCCCGCTCCTATCGCGTAACCATTTCTCAGACAGAAGCGCTGCGCGAACTGAAGTTTACTGCGGGTACTCAATTTGATCCCCGGATGGTGGATGCCTTTGTGAAGTGCATGGGAGATAATATTAGAGATAATAACTGGCATCGGGTTTCCCAGTTTTTTCAACAACGGTGGGTCGAAGACCAAGGATAATGCCGAACATCTGGGATAATATCGAAAATTTATGATAATTTGGAAATCGGAAGATAAATAACAAGCGGGGTACTCAGCAATGAATACCCCGCTTCTTGTATTCTGGTCTCTTTATATCTCCCAGTGCTTCCGTGTCTCAGTACTCTTAGTCCTGCTTCGAACGCGGGTCAAGGGCATCTCTCAATCCATCGCCCAAGAAGTTAAAGCCAAGCACGGTAATCAGAATGAACAGACCTGGCCAAATTGCCAACCAGGGAACAGTATAGATGTAATCCTGAGCGCCGCTTAGCATATTACCCCAGCTAGGCGTAGGCGGCTGAATGCCAAGACCCAGAAAACTGAGCGATGACTCCCAAATAATATTGCCACCAACCATTAACGTGGCTGAAACAACTGCCGGTGCCATAGCATTGGGAAGCAAATGGCGGAAAATAATGCGACCGGAGCTAACTCCCAAGGCACGCGCGGCTTCAATAAATTCCTGTTGTTTAAAAGTAAGAACCGCGCCGCGCACCAGACGTGCAGTGGACATCCAGCTGAACAGAACCATCAACAGAATAATGTTGCCGACGCTTCCTTTCAGCAGAGTCGAAAAAACGATCAACAGCGGTAACGTCGGAATGGTCATCATCATATCCGTAAACCGCATCAAAACGTTATCAAGAATTTTTCCATAAAAGCCTGCCAGCGCACCAACCATAATACCGAAAAACACTGCTGCAAATGCGGATGCGAAACCGACCAACAGTGAAATTCGGCCACCATACAGTATTCTGGTAAATATGTCACGCCCCAAATCGTCAGTGCCAAAAATATGTTCCCAGCTTGGCGGAGCTTTCATATTACTCAGATCAATAGACTCAAAGTCGTATGGCAAGATCATTGGTCCAAAAATGGCCAGGAGCAACAGCATGATGATCATTATAGCGCCTACAATAGCCAATTTATGACGACGGAACTTCCGCCAGACGAGCTGAAGGTAGCTGAGACTTTCAAGTTCTTCGACGTTCACCACTTTGACTGGCTTAACTGGCTTGGCAGCATTAGCTTTGGCAATGCCTTTAGTTTCCATCTCGGCTCCCCCCTTTAATCATATCTGACGCGAGGATCAACTACTGCGTACATGATATCGGCCAGCAAGTTCCCGACAACAACCATAATGGCGCTGAACATCAGACTTGCCATGGCAACCGAATAGTCTTTATTCATAACAGAATCGTAGGTCATTCGGCCAATACCGTTCCAGGCAAAAACAGTTTCCGTCAAGGTAGCGCCACCAACCAGGCTGGGAATCGACATGGCCAGCAAAGTAATCATCGGAATCATGGCGTTGCGAAAAGCGTGTTTGTAAATAACTACGCGTTCCTTCAGGCCTTTCGCTCTGGCAGTTCTGATATAGTCCTGGTTGATAACCTCCAGCATTGTCGAACGGATAAATCTCATCCAACTGGTGATGTTATGCAAACCAAGCACAAAAGCAGGCATAATTAGATATTTTAAGCGTCCCCAGCTAAAAATACTGGCCGTGGAACCGATATCCATCATCCCGCCAGGGGGCAGCAGCGGCCCTCCGGATGAATTTTTTAAGAAAATGGAAAAAACCAGTATCATCATAAGTCCGAACCAAAATGTTGGCATCGCCTGCCCGATAAAAGCAAAAACTGTCAGTAAATAATCTGCGAATGAATACTGCCGTCGGGCAGAAAAAATTCCTAAAGGTACTGCAATCAGCAGGCTAAGCAACAACGAAGCTGTCATCAAAACAAGTGTATTTGGCAGCCGCTCTCCCACAATCTGTATCACAGGGACTTTCCAGTGATAAGAAAAGCCTAAATCCCCATGCAATACCGCTTGTCTCAGCCATTTATAATACCTGAGCGGAAATGGATCGTCAAACCCCCAAACCTTCTTCAGTCGGGCAATGTCTTCCGCCTTGAGATTTGGATTTCCCATAACCATCATATCAATCGGATCGCCGGGCATTAGAAACATAATAAGAAAGATTAAAATGGACAAAAAGAATAATAGCGGTATCATCTGTAGAATGCGGCGAATGAGGTATCTTTGCATATTTTTCCCTCCGCTACCACACGAAATGGTGGCCGGGGGCTTCCCCGGCCACCTTAAAGCTCAGAATGATTTAGTTTGCCCAGGACCAGTTCTGAACGTTCCAGGTGATTGGTGTGGTGTTACCAGTCGGCATGACGTTCTTCAGGCTCTTGTGTGTAGCACTGACATCAACCCTGAAGTAGAGAGGAATTGCTGGTAGTTCTTCAGCCCACAATACCTGGTGCTCATGGAACAACGCAATGCGTTTTTTCTCGTCAAGCTCTTTCAGGATCGCACGGCAGAGCTCGTCGCTCTTCGCATTGCGCCATCCGGGACGGTTCTGTCCGGCATAGGAGTTTTCAGCAGTCGGGATCTGCGAGCTGTCCCACAAACCATACGGGTTGGTGGTTGGCGGGCTTGTCCAGGCGTACATGGTCATATGCTCGAAATTGCGCATCGGGCTAATATCACCAAAGAGAACGGTGCTCGGGACGTTCTCAATCTTCAGCTCAACGCCGATCTTCTTCCACTGATCCTTAATAATCATTTCGACTTTTTCACGGACTGCGTTACCAGCAGTGGTATGGATCGTGAGGATCATCTTTTCGCCTTTGGCATTTTCCATTATGCCATCGCTGCCCTTCTTCCATCCAGCAGCGGCAAGCAGTTCAACAGCTTTGGTCGGGTTGTATTCATACTGTTTGACATTCGGGTTATAGCCGTAATGCTTCGGCGGCAAATAGGAATGTGAGACAAACTGTTTGCCTTCGAAGAGGGCGTCCACCATCGCCTGACGGTCAATACCGTATACGAGAGCCTGACGGACTCTCTTATCCTTCAACCAGGGGTTATCGAGGTTAAAGTCGATGTGCTCCCAGGTAAGGGCGGTGGTAAACTGTACCGTATAGTCAGTAGCCCGTTTCTGGTCTCTGATCATCTTGTCAAGGGCAAGGCCTTGGTCCAAGGTGAGACCGACCGGATTCAGCATGTCAACGGCACCGGCCAGCAAGTTAGCCATCAAAGTGTTGGTGTTCGAGATGAAGCGGAAAATGACGGTCGGAACTTTTGCCTTTTCAGAACCGGCATATTTCGGGTTCGCAACAGTAACCAAATGACTGCCGCGTACCCACTCTTTTACCATATAGGGGCCGTTTTCGAATGCGACTTTCGTGAAATCGGCCTCGGCAAATGCCTTCGCGCCACTCTTAACAATCGGTTCAAAGATATGTTTCGGGATCGGATTATAATCAAGACCAAGGTTGGCCAAGTGATAAAGCTGTTTGAAATGCAGGACAAACGTATATTTGTCCTTGATCTCGAATTTTTCGATCAACTCACTGACTTCACGGCTGGGTACGCCAAGCTCATCGTTCATAATGACTTCCCAGGTAAATTTGAAGTCTTCAGCAGTGATCTCTTTGCCATCACGCCAACGCAGACCCTTCTTAAGTTGCCAGGTTACCTGCATTTTTTCGCCAGGAAGCACTTTCCAAAGGCCATTTTCAATCGTCGGGATTGTAGTGGCCATCTGCGGGAAAAGCTTCCAGTTGGCATCGCGCTCAAGCAGATCGTCGGTAAGTCCGCCAACAGCCTGACTTGTTGCCGACATGTCGGAGAGCATGTTGTTCAACGTATCAGGTTCTTGCGCCATACCGATGATAATTTCTTTGGGGTTACGCGCTGCAAAACCATTGGCAATGAGTGCTAGGGCAAGAACTAGTACCATCGTAAGGGTAATTGCTAACCTTTTCTTCATCAACCTATCCCTCCATCTTTAAACTGTTTCTTGTACGCAAAAAGTACTTTTTTAACAGACTTGTTCTCACCTCCCTAAAATCGGGCTTTGAGTAAATATAAAGAGACCTGCCCCCTAGGCTAGCGACTAAATGGGGTTTTTGGGGCAAACGTAAACCATTGAAGCTTAAAATTCTTTGTATAACTGGAAAATCCTTTTTTCATTTTGCTGTTTGACGGTATTTTTTGAATTTATTGGGTATTCTCCGAAACCCGAAATAATTGTATTACGATATGTTGTAACGATGTGTTATCATTACGCAATCGCGTTACACTAGAGCATTACGGCGGTCTGTTGGAGAATTACTTGCAGGCCTTTGGCAATCACTTCACGTGCCATACTTGGCATCATATTTTTTGCAGCTGCCGCTTGTTCTGGAAGCGCAGGAACATGGATAAATCCAGCCGGAATGTTTAGTTTTTTCATATTAAGATAGTGCAACGCCAGATACATGGTCTGATTGCAGAGATAAGTACCTGCAGTGTTGGAAATTTCCGCCGGAATGCCACCCTCAATCAGATGATTCAAGGCCAGCCGGATTGGCAAAGTTGACCAGTAGGCTGCCGGACCGTCTGCAATAACAGGTTGATCCCTCATAATCCGGCCGGCATTGTCTGGTATTGAAAAATCGAGGATATTCAAGGCCACACGCTCCAGAGAAATGGCACTCCTGCCTGAGGCTTGTCCGCATAAAACGAGCGCATCCGGCTGGCAATCGTCCAAGAGGTCAAATAGCCGCTCTTGAATCGAGGCGCTATCAACCGGTAGCATGGCGGTTTCAATAGTGCAGCCCCATCTTTCTAGTGGTGTCTCACGCACATAGCAGACTGCTTCCCAGGCGGCGTTGATACCCGACCCTCCGAACGGCTCGAATCCCGTTAGTAATAACTTCTTCATGATCTTCACGTCCTTTCCAGACTATCCAAGCCATCCATGCTATCCAGACTATTGCAGCCGCAGAGTTTCATTCACATTAAAATGGACTTGTGGTTTCGTACCGGCATATTTGTAATTCCAGGTCAATGGCGGGTTTTCATACCCGGTGGCAATATGAAGATCATGTGCGGGATAAGTGCCATAATAATCAAAGCTGATGGTCTTGCGTCCGTTAAGTATGTACGAATAAGTCGGCTCTACAGGCACCCACTGATATGATTCGAGGAATATTTCAGTCCAGACGTGATGTTTATCGCTGACATTTCTCCTTAAAGCTAAATCACCGTGTTCTTCGGTATTGTAACGAAAGCCATAAATCAGCCTGGCGGGAATACCTACTGCGCGGCATAAAGCCACATACAAATCAGCGTAATCCTGACAAGTGCCCCGTCCGCTATTTAGCGCATGCAACGCCCCTCTTCTTTCGCCGCTACTGAGATCGTATTTCATATGGCTATTAACATAGGAAAAAAGCAGGCGCGACATTTCATATGGATTTTTTACATCGCCAACGACCTGATAGGCGCAGTTGATAATCGCCGGATGATCGCTTTCGATACCTTCCTCCGGCAGCAAATAAGCTGATAGTGCAGACGAATCTGCTGGCAGACAGGCTTCCGGGTCGATCCGATAAACCGGACGGCTATTACGAATTCTCATATTAATATAAAAACGCTGGTAATCTCCAGCCGCCAGCTGATCTAAATGCACCTCAGCATACCATGTGTCATTTCCGGCATTCTGAATGTTAACCGGCGGCAGGGCGTCAATTCCCAGTATCTCCTGACAGTAAAGCGGCTGACCCTGAATCAGTGGCATATTAACATTTACATCTGTAAGCTCTTTATTACTAACAAGCGTAGCCACCACTTCCAGTATCAAATCACGTGTGTTATATAATGTGAGTGGCTGAAGTTGATTAGCCTGTACAGCTTTGATATTCGCGAAAACAGCCAAAAAAAGAGACAGTATAATGCAAAGCCATAAGCCGCTGATTCTTCTCTGTATCAAGCATGTCTCTCCTTTCTCGCAGCGGGAAATGTTTGGCAGTTATTGCTGATGCATTTTCGACATTCTGTTCTCATTCCCCTTTTGAAAATATGCATCAATCACAGAAATGTGCGAAATACGGCTTGTTTCAAGATAATCTCACCGCACAATGGAATAATTATATCGCTGATAGTTAAAATAGTTGCGAGAAACATTATCCTGTTATGGTTTTGATTAGTGTTTTAGAAAGGCAGGGCAATCATGCAAGATCGGTTTTTGAAGGGAGCTTTGGTGGGGGTCTGTGCAGGCCTTATCATGTTGCTGGTATCATTAATCCTCAGCTGGTTGAATCTGTCTGACATCCAGGTCCTGCAAATAGGCGCCCATATTTTTGTCTCTAGTATTGAAGGCGCACAACTGCTTGGCATCCTGCTGGGCCTATGTGTTCATACGGCCTTCGGGGCCCTCTTTGGAATAGCTTTTCAGATGGTCTTATGGGGCTTTGGAAAAGATCATCTCTTCATGAAAAGTATAGTTTTCAGCATCTTTGTCTGGCTGTTTGCCGGTGTGATTTCTAATACATTGAACCTCTTCAATCACCCTTCTCCCAATGTTAAATCTGCACTCAGCTGGCTATTGTCCCATCTGTTTTATGGACTAGGATTATCTGTCATCACTTTATGGCTGGATCGCAGGGCGGCTGCAGCCCATGCCGGAGAATGATGAAAAGCTTTGCGGTATTCCAGATAAGCTGCAGCTCCTGAAATGAAAGCGAAAAAGGCCCACCCTGCCAATGTGGCTGCCACAGTACCATTCAGGCCTCCAAAATGCGGATGAGTAAGCGCATAAAGCAAGGCTGTTTCAACCAGGGCATCCACAAAGGAAACTGCCAGAACAGTCGTATTTTTGCGCAGACCATTCAAGATGGCAATGGAGATTGCGCCGGTAAAGGCACAAGGCAATGCCAGGGCCAGAATTTTGATATATTTACCGGCTGCAGCTGTCCCATAAAGCGCCTGGGCAATCTGCGGACCATAGGCAATCAATACCACAAAAGAGACTACTCCCAGGGCAACTGCCCCGTGATACGCTTTGCGCAGCTTATTAGACAAATCGGCTTTTTTGTGGGAGTCTCCCCCGCTGGCCGCCGAAATCACCGGCAATAAGGCAGAAGCTGCCGGAAATACCAGTACCTGCGGGAAAAACACAATCGGCTGTGCCATACCGAATAATTCTCCCATGGCTCTGGTAGCCTGCTCCATGCTATATCCGCACTGAAAGAGTCTCCGGGGTACAATCACTACATTAGCCATATGGAGTACGGAACCGATCAGGCCACTAAGCATTAGAGGCAGCGACAACATGATCATGCCTCGCAACAGAGGGGCTGCATCTTGGATGTGAGTGAGGCAGGAAAACGGTTCCTGCGTCTTGCAGGTGTGCCGGATAGGCGCGGACAGGTGTGGGCACGGCACAGACGCTTTCTCAATTCTTCTGAAAAGGACCAACGCCGCAAAACCGGCAATTTCAGCAGCCGCCGAGGCAGCCATGGCGGCGGCTGCCTGCAGAGGGGCTGTTTGGAATCTGGAAATCAAAATCCAGGTCATACCAATCCGGACAATCTGCTCAACAGTCTGTGAAATCGCATACGGTTTCATATTGCTGCAACCATGGTAATAGGCCTGCAAAACAGCAGCTTCACATGAGAAAATGAGTGCGAACGGCATAAAGATTAATGCCGGCGCGACTCTGGAATCTGCAAAAAAGCGCGATGCCAGCCATTCACGCAAACTCCAAAGCATTATTGATGCGACCGTTGCCAATATCAAAATAACCGTCGCCGCAATCCGACGGACTTGCTCCGCCTTCTCAACCGCACCGCGGGCAAGATAGTCAGCCACTAATGTTGTCAGTACGGTTGGCATTCCAATCGTGACTATGACGGCAATCAGACGGTAGGCTGGAAAAACCATCTGGTAGAGTCCGAGTGCCTCGGCGCCCGCCAGCCTGACAATGATAGTCCGGTTCGCGAACATGGCCAGCCAGACTCCTAACGAGGAAGCTGTCAGCGTTAGATAGTTCTTTAAAATCGGTCTGCGCAAAGGTATCCCCCAATTCTTTGGATGCTAAACCTTATGCGCTAAAAAGTAGTTCAAGAATCCCCTTCTAAAAGATATTGCCTAATCCGGGCAAGTCGCTCTGATACATGTGATGTGCGAAACTGCGCGCCACTTTCGCCTCCAGCACCACCAAGACAACTAGCAAAAAAAGGATCATTGTGCGGATAATTGTAATAATCATTGCATCCTCCGCCCACTGCCACCTATACTCGTTTGTAGTATTGCCCAAAATAAAAATTCCCGGCCTGTCAGCTGTCAGACCGGGGAATTCTTTTTTGGCGTCACATGCCACATATGGAAGCAACATTACGCATCTAGGATACTGGCTCACGCAGCTCGCACCGCCTGCTCAGAGCATCACAGCCACAATACTGCCTTTTCCAAGATACTCGCCGGGTGCCATTCCCCAATGGTAAGCGATGCGAAAGCGCATATACCAGGTGTAGTTTCCATTGGCAATATTTTTCTGGATAAGTGAACCCGAAGTATATTCCGTCCCGGCCAAAGTAGCTGACGTGCCAAACTGCCAGGACAAAGGCGCTGAGTAACCATCCACAGTCTGCAGTGCAGTTGGCATTGTAATCATAAGATCCCATGTAGTAGAAGACTCAACCCGCAGAGTGTAAATTGCGCTTTCCAAATAGACATCTGAATCATCCTCTGCCGGACCAAGCGTATGTTCAGTTCCATCCCAAGAAATCGTAGTGCTGTCCCTGCCCTCAAAGATAATCAACCAATCCCAGGTTGAAGCATCATTGAAGCTGATAGTCAGAAAGTCAAGAATGCCTGCTGTAATACCTACCTCAATGATCTCAGCATTGGCAATGAAAGACGCTATTAAGAAGCCCATGAGCACCAGGAAGAAAGTTTTACGCATTTTCATCTTTCATCAATCCTATACAATTATTGATTCGCCATGGCGTTAATCGACTGCACGCCAAAATCGCAATCAGCATGATCCGGACTTTCTACACTAATCTCTATGGTAATGCCGGTAATGGCAACAGAAACTGCGACGTCTTTGTCATCGTCCCCGGTTTCCGCTGCCAGAGCAATCTCGGGCAATGTCACTGTATCCAGAGTAAGAATGTATGTTCCTATAGCTAGGCCTTCCAGATAGTAAAAACCAAGCGCATCGGTATAAATACCACTGGGCTCACCATTGATTAAAATCTGCACCCCGGGCAGTGGCTGATCAGCCTCGTCAAAGACCCCATTACCGTTTTGATCAAGGTATACATAGCCACTGGCAGTACCCCAAAAGCTTAGTGGTATTTCATGCCACAAACTGGTTTGATCTTCGACTGTGACCAGCCAAGGTCCTCCTGCCAATGAATACTGGATCGGAATACTGGCAGGCAGCACCCGTAGCGAGTATTCTCCTGGCTCAATCCCTCTGAAAATATAAATTCCCTGCAGATCAGTGACGGTTTTCCATGGCCCCAGTTCCACTGTCAGGCCAGCAATGCCAGGTTCTCCTGAATCCTGTCGGCCATTGCCGTTATCATCTCTGAAGATTACACCTGCGACAATGTTACTTTGCCCGGCTATTCCTTCTGGCACCGCAGTGACTGCTCCCGGGAATAGTAGTAGCGACTTATTAAACTTCAAAGAAATTGTCAGAGACGGCGCTGCCGGTCTGGCAGTATAGGCCACTTCCGCTTTCCAATCTGAACCGCTTTTATCTGACAAGGTCACCTTGAACTCGGGAAAGAATTCATAATGATCATCGACGGCCAGAAAAATACCGGTTAGACCGACTGAAGACAACGCATTACGCTGCCAGTATGCCCGCCACGTAATTCCTGCTGATACGCTGGTCGCCCTTTCCGATAACGGCAGGAAATAGCGATTGGGAGATAAATAGTCCAGTGTAAAGCCAAGAAAATGATCCTGTGCCACGGGCAGATCATAGCGCAAAGTCCCGCCCAGTTTAGTAGCAGTGGATGCACCCACAGTTCCATACAATTTTGCTCCCAGTTTGGAGGCATCACTAAAAATAGCCGTCACATTTGCTTCTCCGGAAAATGTATACCGGGAACCTTCCTCTTCAGACAATGACCAGCGTAGATTGGCTTCGGTCTTGGCTGTCAGTCGGCGGCCAAAATAGCTGCCAGCCAGTGAAAAAACGCTGCCCCAGGGGTTTGGATTGGAAGGATCGTGCCACATTCTGGCCTGAGTACCAAAAGAAAATCCGGAATTGAATGACTGGTTATAACGCAGAGACAAGTGGTGTACCCATATTGAATCGCTTGTCGGTTCGCTCTCCAGGTTATACCAGAAATTCAGCAAAGAACCCTGTACTGGATTCCAGGCGGCAGTCAGGTTCCCACCGTATCTGTTTTCAGGTTTTTCTGAGCCCGGCAGGTATAGATGGGGACCAAAATAATAGATGGTTCCCTGAATACCGAATTTCGCTCCGGACCACCGAACGGTAGCCCGTGCGCCAATATCTTGAGTCGAATCCGCCGCCAAAGAAGGCTGTCGATTATTACCATACATTAAATCAAGGTTCACACTGGTGTGATCCGAATAAAACAGCAATGATCCATTGACCAGATTATTAATGAATGGGCTATCCGCTGGCGATGTTTCTTTAACCGGAGCGCTGCGCACAAACATGATCCTGCCGGTCAACCATGGCTGAATACCATAGCGCCAGTCCGTTCCCAGCAGGTACTGCGTTTCCGGCTCAAACCATGCCTTATTGGCAAGCATTCCAAAAGCGGCCGTAAATCTGCTGCTGCCATATTCTTCGGTAAGCGGCGCAGCGGATACTTCCCGGGCGATCGTTTCATAAACCGTTCCATCCGGATTAATGATCTTCAGGATCAGCAAAGTAGTCCCAAAAGCTTTCAGTGGAATATTACGGAATGAAAACTCCCCGTCGGACACCTCCACCGATTCATAAAGCATTTCGTCAATATACAGTTGCGCGATAGCCCCAACCGGTGCCATCCCGCTCCAGTTGTATTTCTGATAACTCATTTCTTTCTCAGAGACTTCAGGTATTCCAAAGGCTACGCCTCTTAAGTATGTTTCGGAGAGAAAACCTGGAAAGCCAAGTGTATAATCACCTAATACTAATTGCAGCTGTTCGCTTTGATAGTTCAGGGCTAGCTCCTTGAGAGCGAAAGGCTGAATGGTACTTCCACCAACCAGCGCAAAGCGCCAATCGAGGGGAACTCCCGGAATGCCAAATGGCGCTCCGAGCTTCAAATGCCAGTCAGTATTTTTTAAATCAGAGCTCAGAGAGAAAGCTACATATAAAGGGCCATGAATCTGGCTGCCATTAGTCCTGTCGGCGGAAAGTGATATACCCGACAAGTTTTCAGACTGATGGCGATCTCCTTTATAGGCATCAATTGTCAAATCAAGAGTTTGGTTGACAAAATCCCATTCAGCAGCATATCCCAAAGCCTCCCGCACAACCATCAGAGGCACATAAGGCATGGCATTATGAACGGCCGGAACGGGATTCAGCGCCACAGGTTCATTCATTCCGATAATCATTAGTGCGGCATTGATATCAATAACGCAGGTAATGCCATCTGACAATCGGGAGAATGACGCCGTTCCCTCTTTGAGGTTCCAGGATACCAGGGTATCTGTCAGATTAGCCAGCTCCACAAGTGGCACAAGGATTTCTGTATCGCGCATCAAAACCTCAAAAAAGCTGTTGACTTCGTGACCATTTACCCTCAGGCTAATCACGGCAGAATTCTCTGCAGCATAAACCGGCACCGTCGAAAGCATAATCATAGCTGCGCTGAAAAGCAGTATTATTATTTTTGTCATGGTTTCCCGCAACATAGACTTCATTGACGGCTCAACCGTTCCTTTCATTGCCTTTGTCTACTGCAAATCTATCTCAAAATCCCGGCGGAATACTGTGCTTACACCCTGACAGGCGATCTCCAAATGGAGTCTGTAATGGCCGGGCTCTAATTCTCGTGTGCCATTGATAGCAAAGTTCATTTTCTTCCCAGGCAGCACTACCTGTTCATTTAGGTTTCTTTCTTCGACAATTTTGCCATCCTGATCATAAAGTTTATATTTCCCTGACAACCGACAATGCGCATTTCCGGTGGCTGTCACAGCATATTTGACTTCTGCTTGTTTCTGCTTGTTTAGTGCGGTTTTTTCCAAAGTTAGATCAAAAGTGCGTGTCACCGGTTGAACGGCAACATAGACGGTTACGCCGACTTCAGTTTTGACTGCCATGCCTGTATTACCGTAAGAGGGAGAAAAGAAAATGATACCGCGTCTTTCACCCGGCGTAGCATTCTTCGGCACCGCCACACTGAAACGCACCACCTGGTGCCCATTTGGCTGAATGGTGAATTGGCGCGGGTTAAACTTCAACCAGGATCCGAGACTGGTATCCAAAGTACCGGCTACTGAGGTTGATAAATTCCCGGCTGCATCCAAATCCCAGTCCTTCACAATAGCCACACATTTCAATACATCCCGGGTTGGATTCGAGACAATGATAGCACCGCCGTCTTTCTGCCCTGGTTTAACCTGCAAAATAAATCTGGACGGCTTCACCTGAAGACTAATAGCGGAAACTGGCAGAAACGCAAAAAAGGCCGCAATGATGGTGCCTATTAAAAATACTAAGCGGCGTTTCA
>JBMNNY010000215.1:0-2964 GCA_050942765.1 Bacillota bacterium
CATATCAGCAACAGTTGCCAAAGCTACTAAATCAATTTCACGGAATACTTCTTCATTACTTAGGCCAAGCTTGTCAGCAACCGCCATGGCTAACTTAAAGGCCACGCCGGCGCCACATAAATCCCGAAATGGATACGGACAGCCCTCAATCTTGGGATTGATTAGAGCCAGGGCTTCCGGAAGTACGGCGGGCGGTTCATGATGATCCGTTACAATAACGTCCATGCCCAGCGATTTGGCCAGTTCTACTTCGGCAACTGCGGTAATACCGCAATCCACCGTGATAATTAACTTGATACCGTTACGACCCGCTTTTTCGATCGCTTGCGTGTTCAGCCCATAGCCTTCTTCCAGACGGTTTGGAATATGAAAAAACAGGTTTTTCTTAGCATAGGGATGCAGCAGCCGCATAAGCAAGGCTACACTTGTAATGCCGTCAACATCATAATCCCCAAAAACAAGGATTTTTTCGCCACTCTGGATCGCCCGGACAATACGCTCCGCTGCACGATCCATTCCTGGAAACAAAAATGGATCATGCAGGTCTGCAATAGTACCGCGTAAAAAAGCCCGGGCTTGGTCAATACTATGGATCCCTCTGTTAATCATTATTTGAGAGATTACAGGAGACACGCCCAGCTGTTCGGCGAACGTCCGGCAAAGATCCGGCTGCGGTTGTTTTACCTGCCATACACGTTCGATCTTTAACTCCTCCTGCGTCTTAAATGAAAAAACCGCGGGAAGCGAACTCCACGGGTCAACAAATGAATTAACATGATTTATTTCTCCGTCATCAAAGCATTTCCTGCTTTATGGCAACGAATAGCAAGAAGCACAAAGCGAATGCCTTGTGCTTCTTGCATTTATGGTTAGGCCTGGTTGGTGGCCGATTTTTAGAAGATTCTGCCGACGGAGAAGCTCCTTTGCGCTTCAAAATTCGTCATGCCAAATACCTCTACGTTGTGACCATTGTTGAAATTCCGATTTTCTTTCTCAACCTTGGAACCGTCTTTACGGTTGCGGCCTACTTTCACGTCATAATTCTCTATGATAAACAACATTCCCAAAAACCCCCAATATTTTCATTCATTAAATTTAATTTCTTCATTGCTCACTAGCCAGGAATTACATGGTGTAAGGTGGCTGGCGTTTATTTGCTTAATTCCTGTTAGCGAATGTCCGGGCAGGCTTCTCTCAGGATACCCATCAAGGTTAACCTGATGTCAGCCAACTCCGCCCCGTATAAAGCCGTTTTCTTACTGATCCTGAAATTGTTTTCGAAGCTCTCTCTAAGTTTAATCATGATGAGCACCTCCTCAACTGTCTTCCTGTAAATCTAATTTCTACTGTCAATGTTATTATAATCAATAGGATCTATTTTTGTCAATAAAATTTTTTCAATCGGTAGAAATAAAATTTCCGTGATTTATTTTTGGACTTCCTCTGGCTATTCCGCCCTTTAATTTATCCGTTCCTCTTCAGCTTTCCGGTCTTCATAGCGTACCGTTCACCGATGCTAAAAACCTTTAGTCCTAATGGAATCAAGATAATTCCAATGATCAGCAGAATGCGCAAGTCAGGCCATATTTCTTGCAGCGATGCTCCATTCAGCAAGGCAGCCCTGGCTGCCCTAAGGGTGTAGGTGGCCGGAGAAATTACTGAAAATGGCTGAAGCCAGCGTGGCAACACCGAAACATCATAGTACACTCCAGAGACCAACAGCACGATTAGCTGAAAGATGTGTGTTGCCTGGGAGCCCTTCTCCGGTGACATTAGTGGCAGGACTGCCGCCATGAAGCCGAGCCCGATAAAGGATATGCTGGAGAAGAACAGGACAACGAGCGCGCCAAGCAGATGTTTTTCTCTTCACGAAAAAGCGCAGGGAAAAACGGCCGTTTTATGGAATAATCCAAAGGAGCAATTTATGCATTAAGAGATGTTACAGGCACCGGGAGGTATCAGCGTGAGTTTGAACTCATCAGACCGCACAGACCGTGGCGACTGCGTAATTCGCTCAAGCGGCGCGAGCAATACAAGCGGCGCATGTCGCACAGACCGTGGCGGCTGCGCAAACCGTGCATCCAAAGAACTCGTTGCGGGAGTAGTGGCGGTTGGCAATGCCTTGATTGATCAATATTACTTTCTCTCTAATCCCGTTGCTCCCGGTATTGGTGCCTTGGTTAAGAGTCAGTCCAGACAGACCGGAGGTGTGGAAGCCAATGTCGCTTCTGCCATTGCCGCTTTAGATGTTCCAGCCGGAATCGTAGCCCCACTGGGTGACGATCATGATGCCGAGCGCATCATTCTGGATTTACAGGCGCGCGGAGTAGATACCACTGGTGCAAGGCGTATACCCGGTGATGAAACAGGTTGTTGCGTAATCCTTGTCATGCCTGGCGTTGACAGGATTATTCTGGGCGGCGGCACTGGAATTCGTACAATGCGTCTGACTGAAGAGGATCGAGCCTTTATTAGCAAATGGCAAGTAATCTTCGCATCAGCCTATGTTCCATTGCCTGTCTTGCGCGACCTCGCGCAATTGCGCGATGCTGCCTCGCCAAGACAGTTATTTGCCTTCGATTTACCCGATACATTCGATGATTTGAGCGATAGGGGCTTTACCAGGAAAGATTTTGACGATCTGCTGCCTTCTATCGATTTGTTACTGACCAACCGTCCAGGAGCACTGTCCTACACCATGACGGACGACTTTGATGAGGCTTGCCGCATAATTGAAAGCCGCCTGGCTCCTCAAGCCAAAGCGGCTATTACTGATGGTGCAAATGGCGCGCGTCTGTTTTGGCCCCAAGGTGGGTCCTGCCATGTACCAGCCTTTAAAGTAGAAGCGGTTGACCCAACCGGCGCAGGCGATGCCTTTCATGCCGCCCTGATCGCCGCATGGCTGCTTGAAGGCAAAGATCCCGAAAGCGCCGGACGCATTGCATCCGCCGCCGGAGCATTGGC
>JBMNNY010000216.1:0-2956 GCA_050942765.1 Bacillota bacterium
GGCGGTTCGATAACGTGGGGCGGCCGTATCTCTGGAGTATGTGGCCGGTCACCTGCCGTAGCCCGGCTGGGCCTTGAGCACCTCGATGAACGCCAACATGTTCTCCGTCGCCACGTCGCGCTGCACACCGTGCGCTACCCAACTACAAAAACTGACCTTCGACTGGCATCGCGGCAAAATCCGCCCAATCGCCTGGAAGTACCCACAAGAGTCCTGACCCGTAGTCGGGCAGCGCATGCTCTCTCACAAGTCTATATTGGTTATGGCAAATCCGTGGTCAAGTTCGGCCATACGTATGTGGATGATGAGAATGACCTCTATCGGCAAACATTTGACCATCGCGCAGGCGATCCGTATAATGAGTATGCATACGACGATCTGGACCGTTTGACGGATGCCGACCATCTCGTGGATAGGGCACGCCGGACCGTGAGGATTCATTCGCGATGGACAGCCTCGGCAACAGACCAGGGTAAAATAAAGGTACCTGGTAACTTCATTTTACCTGAAGACTGCGGACGCGATGGGGCTGGAGGCAACGTTGAGATCAAGGGGGGGACCGAGAAACGGGGTCGGACCCCTTTGATTACTCCCGGTGAACAAAACTCTATTTTTTGCGAGGTAGTTATGTCGACCAATTGGGAAAGAGGGGCACGACGGCTTACATTAGTCATATCTGTCCTTGTGGCAATAGTATTGACTGCGGATATACTAAGAGCTTGGGCTCCGTTTACTCCTGCCTCCATTGATCTAATTAACTTGGTCTCAGTTCCGATAGCTTTCACAGCAGTCTGGGTGATATACGCTTTAATCATTTGGATTATATGTCCTATAATCCGTTATGTCGTTCGTGGCTTTCGCTCATAGTCGGGTAGCTGAATAAAATAGAAAAAGCGAACAACGCCGGGCCGAGCGATTGTACTAACGTGATTGAATGTGTACAAAATATAATTCGTAGGATAGACCCAATGGAAACTAAACCGAAAGTGCTTTACAAATATCGATCTCTTTCTGGTCACAGTTTTAGGTATACTCATGATATCTTCTTACACAATGAATTGTATTTTGCGCATCCAGATGACTTTAATGATCCATTCGATTGTAAAATTCCCCCTTATCTTGAGAAGCTTGACACAATACACCTTATAGAAAAACTTAAGTCCTATGACACGAAACAGTTTGAATCCAACAAATCAAGTTTAAATGAATGCATACAAATTGTTGAGAATGTTGATATCACTAGGATTAGACAATCGCTTACACAAGTAACAAGGCATCAGAATGTCGGCATATTGTCTCTATCTGAGAGCTATTCAGATATTCTAATGTGGGGACATTACGCAGATTCGCATAAAGGAATTTGCATAGGTTTTGATTATAATGAATTGCTTTTTCCTTTCAGTTATGAAGAATCTGAGCCTATGCAGGTTACATATCCACTGGATAATAACTACCCGCCGTGGAGTCCTCTTGATGAAGCGGATTCAGCTCAAATAAAGACGATATATCTTACTAAGGCGAAACACTGGAAATACGAGAAGGAGTGGAGGATAATACTTCCTGAGCAAGGAAGGACATTACACACAATCAAGCCAAAGGCACTGGTTTCAGTTTATCTTGGCTGTCAGATTGATGAAGGCCTCAGAAAAACCGTGATTAAATGGTGTTTACAAAGAGAACCAAAACCTAAAGTGTATAAAATGACAACAGATGATACATCGTTTTCTCTGAAAGAGAGTGAAGTTCTGTATTAGTCACGGAGGAGTAACTAAAAGGGTCAGACCCCATGTCCGGGATTAACTGAAGGGAGCGGGACTCATTGTGCATAGATTCTTGCAATCCACTTACTTTCGCCCCGGCCGCAAACACGCACCGCCAAACGCTCGAAGCCTTCCGATAGGATCTGCTCAATACCTCGAAGTCGCCGCCACTTTTGAATATCCGCAACCCCCCGTTGGCGCGGCTCAGCACATGATAGACATGCCCGCCAAACGCAATTCGTTTTGATCGGCCCATAACAGTCATTGCATTACAGAGCACAAGAGACTATCAATCACAAAAAGGACCGGACACCTCATTTCAGTCGGTACTTTGTTCACGTTTCTGATGTATTCTTACTAACGCACTCTTGGCCGCATCCCTAACTAAATGCTCCCATACTTCTGTCTCAACAATTTCACGTAACGGTTCTATCGCCTTCATGCTTCCAATCTCACCTAAAGTAATAGCAGCATTTCGCCTCACATCCCAATGTGTATCGGCTAGTGCCCTTATAAGCGTTTCTTCTGCTCTCTTTTCGCAATTGAACTTTCGCAGTGCTATTATTGCTTCTCTTTTGACGATATGATTGTCATTTGAACAACAATCTACTAATAAATCTACAGTTGGCTCTTGCTCTAATTCAACAAGTTCCTCTTCCGCTATTCTATCATCCTCTATCATAGCGCGAATAACAAACGGAGGCATCGAGAAAAGTCCACGAAACTCAGAATTTCCAATGCTTGTAATCAATTTTATTTCAGAACACTTGTACACCGCGATTATTTTTGAAGGCACTCTATTAAGAAGCAATTTTATAAGCCCTAACAAAGAACCAATGGTATCGTAGACCGCTCCACAGTTACGACAATACAGGCATTCATGAACCAAGCATTTGTAATCTCTGTACCAACGAGCATGCACAAATGGCAACCGCATTGAGCAACCAGAACTTCCGCTGTTACCACATTGTTTACATGTAAACTTATTCTTCATTCGTTTACCAGAACTGCGTTTTCAAACTACTTCCTTCGAAGTCTGACAATAAATCCACCTAATCCCAAAATCAGGATTGAAGTAGGTTCTGGAATAACTTGGATTATTGCTGTCTCAGCATTTTCTGAAATATTTATTGCAAATACTGAACCATCTTTCCATTTTCCAGACAATAGCCCTATACCGACAACCTTTCCATCAA
>JBMNNY010000218.1:0-2941 GCA_050942765.1 Bacillota bacterium
GGCGAAAGCGGCGGCCCTTACCCTGGTATCGTGCGTGCGATCAAACATCACCCGGATACCTCCTCAACAGACCGATCCATCACCTCATACCCCGTAATTATATCGTCTTCAGAACCATCAGGGTACCGTAGTCTTTTCCAATAGATTTTTAGCAGGACATCTGTAGGTATGATGTATGGGGATCCAAAGGTGTCAGGATTTAGTTCACCAGCCAAAAACAGTTGCTCTAGTATAAATTCATTTCCGTCTTCGTCAACGAACTTCCAAATGGCGCTTAAGTCACCTGAGTCATAGTCACGGATGTAACCGATCTTGACGTCAGTCAGTATCACTTCACAATTTTCGAGATTCTCCAGTATTTCCTGGGCTTGCTCTTCTATATAGGGTATACCAGACAAACTGTCAAAAAGTTCCTGCTCGTACTTTTGTTTTTCTGTTTCAGAGTAAATAAGCTGGGTTGTTTCTGGTGTTATCTGCCTGCTTAGATACTCCGGGATATAGGAACTGAATACGCGCTGAAAAATCTCATTTGTATCCCTGTTGCTGTATTGCTTATGAAGCGGGTAGCAGCTGTTATACATTTCTACTACTTTCTGATCATCATCGTAAGTTAATGAGTATGTAGCCGCTAAATAGCAATACGTTTTGATTTTGTCTTGCCATGCTTTTTGAGGAATAATATGGCCGGCAAATCGCGATTCAAACTCATCCAAATACTGAAGTACCGGCCGAAGATCCTTCTGCAAGGAGTCATCATGAGCTTTTTGCGTGGCGCTAATAAACTGGGCAATTTTCAGGGAGCTTTCTCCGGTGTCTTTCAGGGCATCCTTTTCTGCCTCGTATGCTTCAGTGTAAATATAGCAGAATTCATTAACTTGACTCAGGAACCGATTTTCCAGTTCAGTTGCAATTAAGACTGCTTGGGGATCATCATTTGCCTTTAAGTCACGGGATCCGATATCCGCATTGTTTTTCTTTGAGCCGCCCAAGACGCCTCCGATAGCCAATATGACTAATAGGAGAACCATAGCACATATTAAAAAGTAAGGCCACTTTTTCATGCGACAATCACTCCCGAATGCAAAGTCGCAAAATCAAATAATATTAGAACGCATTCTCCTCTTCCTCATCTGTGAGATAATAAAACAGATCCTCCCACTCACTAATAAAGCCAGATTTCCAAATGTAAATCGTAAAATAGCCGTCATAAGGGTAGGCTTGTAAGGTGCATATCACTCCCTGCCCGGGCTCAAAGGCCTGCCGCCGATAGAGGGTGCGATCGCTGAATTCTGGAATACCGGAAACATGAGTTTCGGTAATTATGGCTGATTCCACAAACTCCGTGATGCGTGTAACGCCGATATACTCTTTTCCGCTAAGGACAACCTTGTTTTCCCATTCAGTTCCGACTTGGAGAGGCTTTTTCAGAAGAATGAAATTATCCTCCAGATCTACGATCTGATCAGAAGTAATGATCATTTCTGTGTTAAAGAGTCTTTGCTCGTCGTTTTCGCCCCACATCATATTTCGGAAGACGATTCTTCTTTCGTTTTCTGCGTCAATTATGTTCTCTACCTTGAAGGAACGTTCATAATCGAGTGAGCCGATATAGGCAGAATTATAGCCGACCGGCCAGGGAAAAAAGTCTGTCATTTGAACTTGTGAAAAGTCTATTTCTCGGTTGGCAGACCGAACGTATGAATCATATAACTCGGGATCAAATGATTCCAAGATTTCATAGCCAGTGATAATATCTATTTCAAAACCGTCAGCGTATTTTATGGTCTTGGAATAGACTCTCAAGAGTTCACCAGAAGATAAGTTCTGAGGAGTGACAGGTGCACTGGGATTTAGGTCTCCCATGCTAAAAGGCTGCCATAGGGCAAACTTGTCTCCACGAAAATCGATCAGTGTCCAAAATGCACTGTCGCCACTTTCATCGATGCTGTATTCATCGAAGTTACATATCATATCTTGCGTCTGTACTTCTTCACTCTTCGCGAGTTCTTCCTGGCTCGCTCGCACTGCCGCATCGAAATGGGCAAGGCTATCCAATTCCTGCTCTTGGGTCAGCTGTCCGGCATCAGTTTGAATTGATTCGCCTGAAAGATGAAGAAGATCGCCGTCGCCGTCGCCGTTTTCAGCGATGTCCTCCGGTTTTGACCACGGTTTTAGATAAAATGCCAGAATAAGTATTGCGGAGATGACGACAATAATCGCCAAAATATAGGGCCACTTTTTCATATGACTCTTGCTCATGCGACAAACCACTCCTTCAAATCAGTCCAAAACATTTGGTCAGGATCGGCTGGCCTAGATTTTGGTATGGGATGATCGCCATTTGTTGATATGGCTAAGTATGGAAATTATCCCAATTTCGCAAAATTCCTGCTTGCAGAGCAAATGGTGTAAATCTCCATCCTACTATGATCCGGAAATGCTGGAAGCAGATACGGAAGAGTTGGAAGCAGTTGCCGGAAAGCGGCAGGGATAAAGCGGATAATATTGACCTGGCTCCGACAAAGGAACTATTTGACGCCATCAAAGGCGACAAAGCTGGCAGAATTGCCTGGGGTCAGTTTGAAGAAGACTTTCGCAGGTTGCTTAAAAATCGGCGAATTGAAACCACGTTGGATCGCAGTTTGTTCAAAGATCGCACAGTTTTACTATGCAGCGAAGCCACCAGCGAGCACTGCCATCGGCGGCTGGTGGCCGAGTATTTGAGAGACAACTGGGAGGGGGAAGGCGTCACAATTACTCATCTGTGATTGTGCGATTGAACTATTTCTTACCCAGCCAGTGTTGCATCGCAACTTGCAGAGAGCGGTGCATTTCCTGAAAGAACGGAGCGCCAGTCTTGCGGGCGTACATCAGCTGGCCGAAGTTATCAGCGTGATAAGGATTGTTGCCGCCTGGCTGGGGAATGGTTTTCTCGCGTTCC
>JBMNNY010000219.1:0-2928 GCA_050942765.1 Bacillota bacterium
CTAGAGCATTTTATTCAATTGAAGCCTGCTGACGGCATCTCACTAGAAATCTACCGCCAGCACAGGCGAATTATACGGACAGCCCGTAACATATTGTACGAACTCTTCATAACTTACCTTAGGCTGATTGACAGAGGTGAACAGGATGACGTCATGCCCAAGCACATGCATATGCCCAGTAACTAGATTGTCTCTCGACAGAATCAACAACATCATGCGCAATCCGATACCGCAGGCGGTTTGCATCCCGCAATGCCCGCCAGTTAACTCGGTGAAACCGGTGGTAAAGCCAGCTTGGAATTGGAATCCGAGCAAAATTGTGAATGTCAATGTTAACTTAAATGTTAACAAATCAGAGAACACAGATCTTGGAGTCCCGGTCAATGGAGCCCAGACCGAGTTAAGTAGCGCTGAACTGGCACAAAGAATCCGCGATGCTGTGAATAACGCCCTGGAAGATTAATTCTGCAAGGGAGATGAGTCTTTGTCTATACCATTGAATAAACGCAATAGGGTGAAGAACATTAACGTCAACGTAAATATCAATAAAAACAGAAATGAAGAGGCTGCAGATTTAGTTCCAGGCCTCTCAGATATTCCGGCAATAATTAGCAAAATACGCCCTCAACTTGAGGAAGTTTCACCCGAAATCGCCAAATTGGCAGAAAACTTGTCAAATGCCATTACCGGCTTAAATGAATAACGGGCTTTAGCCCAACGGGCCTGAACAAGGCCCGTTATTAATATATTCGAAAGATCATGCAGCCTAATAAGGACGGATAGGAGTAGATCATTATTGAATTACCCCGCCATTGTTTCCGAATCGTCCTGTTCACTACCAAAATTACTGCAAGAACAATTTCAAATCAAAGTAATGCCTCATAGCGTCAATATTAATGGACAGGAATACATTGAGGGCATTAATATTTCAGATTCGGACTTGAGAAAGCTACTGCACGCCAATACTGGCAGAGTAACAACTTCAGCAGTAAATCCGAAATTGCTGGCGGAAACATTTGAGAGCATTTTGCGGCAGAATCGTTCTGTTATTTTTGTCGGCCTTCCCCCCAGATTCAGCTGCACACTGCAAAATGCCCAAATTGCACGTCAGATGTGTTCCATACCCGAGCGGATCTTCATCTATGACGGAAAGTGCATCGGGATCAACCTTGGCAAACTGGCGATGGCTGCCTCGCAGTTGGCTGCCAGTGGCCGATCACCGGACTTCATTTTCAGTCAGCTCGATCAAATGCGGCAGCGCATGGCCTTTACTCTGTGGGCCAGAGATATGTCAGCCATTGTAAATAACGGAAGAGCCAATGATTTATTGAGCCGCTTCGCATCAATAATTAATATCCAGCCTGTTCTGACATTGGCTCCCGATGGCACTCCGCAGTTAATCAGACTGACACGTACGCTTGCTCAGGGAATCGACACTATGGTTGATCTTGTCAGGGCCAGAGGTATGGCACCGGGAGAGGTTTTATGTATTGGCCACTTTGAGGCTCCCGCAGCTGCTGCACAACTGGAGGCCAGGCTGCGCAAACAGCTTGGCATTGAGCAAATCGTTGTTCTGGAGGGTGGGAATCTGCTCTATCTGCATCTGGGTGCTGGTTCAGTGTCGATTTCAATCTAATCTGATCATACGTGAAGCCGCTTTGGCCTTCAGTCTGAAGCGTTCCTTTGTAAACGAAAGGAGCGCTTTTTATTTGGAACTCCCGATTTGCACAGGCACTTTTCAAATTTCCTGCTCGTAAAATGGTAAGCATTGAATTTGATGGCAATGCCTTGACACCAACTTAGGAGGAGTATGTATGACAAAAGGCACGATCAGGCATCTTTTTCCAGGAAACAACACATCCGAAGGGTTCTTTTCATTTTATCAATACCTGCCGCCGCAACCTGAGAAGCTGACGCGCTACTACATCATTAAGGGCGGTCCGGGTGTGGGCAAATCCACATTTATGAGGACTATTGCTGAAACAATGGTCGATATGGGCTATGATGCCGAGTTGCATCACTGTTCCTCAGATAACGCCTCACTGGACGGAGCGGTTTTGCCCGCCCTGGGCGTAGCTTTCGTGGATGGTACGGCTCCGCATGTGATCGATCCGGTATTCCCGGGCGCAGCGGAAGAAATCATTAATTTGGGTGAGTTTTGGAACACCGCCGGCCTGCAAAAAGACCGCCCGCAAATCATGGCGGCGACTACCGAAATTGGCCGCCTCTTCCGCCGGGCTTACCGCCATCTGGCAGCAGCCAAGGTCTTTCTGGACGAATATGAGAGCGCCTTCAGCGAGCCGGGAGTCATGGACTGGAGCGCCGTGAACCGCGAAACTCTCGAGCTGCTGGGTGACATTTTCGGTTCCGCCGGTCACAGCGGTCATCCCTCAGTTCAACGGCACCTCTTCGCCACTGCGATTACTCCAGATGGTCCGCGCAGTTTTCTGGACAACATTGTCAGTGGTATCAGGAAACGCTACGTAATTATCGGAGAACCCGGCACCGGGAAAACAACCATGCTGCGACAGGTTGCCGATCGTGCCGCTTTACTGGGCTTATATGCAGAAGTGTTCCATTGTGCGCTCGAACCTGCCAAAGTCGATCATGTGATCATTCCAGAGCTAAATGCGGCTGTAATCAATGGATCAGCCCCGCACACTTATGCCCCGGAAAACGACGATATTGTCATCAGCACGGAACGTTTCCTGGACCGTCGCAAGCTGGATGCTTTCAAGGATGAAATTGCAGCCGCCCGGCAGCGCTATGAAGATGCCTTTGCAGCTGCCATAGCTTTTATCGCCAGGGCTAAGCAAAACCACGACATACTGGAGACACACTATGTTCCCAATATGGATTTTCAAGCCATCAACAACCTGAAGGAGCAGATCATTCAGAAAATATTAAGCCTGACAGCCGCCAGACCAT
>JBMNNY010000029.1:0-16641 GCA_050942765.1 Bacillota bacterium
CGTATATGTACCAGCTCCGCCTTTAAAATCCATGTATTTGAAGCCTGCATTCAGTAATCCACTCAGATCAAATGAAGAAGCACCAGTCGAAAATTCGAAGCGTCTCATTGTTTGCGGATTCTCTTTATTGAAAGCCACTTTACCGTCAGCAGCACCGGTTGCCATCGTAAGATTCGCCAGCCGTAATCCGGAAAAGTCAAATTCGCCTTTAAAGGCACCCGCATGAATGGACAGATCGAGCACCTGCCGGGTTGACAGGTTTAGATCCCACTCGGTCTTGACATTGTCCAGAGTGGCAGCCATATCCCATGTTTCCTGACTGATTTTGACGTAATCACTGTACTCAGTAATTTCCGGTGCCAGTCTGCTGTCAAAATAAGCAATTTGACCTTCTACCAAAGGTCTCATATTGGCAGGGCGCAGTCTGAAATCGGCAGCGCCAAAACGCAGCTCCATTCTTACTGTATCTGCTGTTTTGGCACCAATCGTTATGTCCTTCACGATCCTGCCACGCTGTTCCCAAGAACCGCTATTTTGATTTTTATTCCGAGAGTTTTCGGCATTTTGACTCCCACATCCCAACAACAGGGATAGTGCCAGTATTAAGGCAATCGCAATCGATAATCTGACGTGTTTCATAAGCATTCTCCTTTACACTGCGCGAGAGTTAAAATAGCACAGGAGAACCGTCCCCCTGTGTCCCCATTTAGACGACTGTGATACTGCCCAAACCTGTCTGGATCTCGATATTCAGAACAGGGTTATTGGTGCGATAGGCGGCGTTATTACGATATATATCCGGATGTGTCCGCGTAAATGCCGGAGCATCGATTGACGCCATAACATTGCGCAAATTAATCTGCGCGGGCAATTCTTTAGGAATTCTAAACTCGACGGTACAGAGCCCCATCCGGAAAAACGCATTGGCTTTGAATGCGGGATCTTCCGGGATCGTTCCGGAAAAATCAAATTTATACTCTCCCGCCCCGCCCTCAAATATCAAGCTGCGAAAACGGGCATTCATTAAATCAGTCATGCTAAATGATGAAGCCACCGTGGCGATCTGCATTTTCTCCATGACTTCGGGATTGGCCTCTGCAAAATGCGTCTCTACTTTGGCAGCGCCAGTCTTCATTGTTAATTCTTTCAGACGCAGCCCACCAAAGTCCAGCAAGCCATCAAAAGCACCGCCTCTGATTAGCAGGCGCATTTTGTGGCGTTTTGAGACAACTAAATCCCACCGGGTTTTCCAACTTTGGAAATTAAACAGACCCGCTATATCTTGCGTAATAAACACGCCATCCTGTTCGGTCCAAACGATCGGGGCCAACCTGGCGTTGGAATAATAAACGTCTCCCTGCAGCAAATCCGGAATATCTCCTGCCATTAGTTTAAAATCTGCTGCTCCATAGCGTAAGTCAAGATTAGTAACCTCTGCGCTGCCTGCCTCGACTCTGAGGACCGTATGTTTGGTCATGTTCGGCCCCACCTTTCTCTTAGAAATCTGATTTCTGAATCCATTTCTGAATCCATTTCTGAATCATTCTATTCCTTTTCGAGACAGTTTCTCCTGCACTGGTACCACCTGAGAATATTTTATTGGTTTCCTGCAACTTTTAGTGCGGGGTTTCTGTCAAAACAGCAAAAGCTAATTTGCGCGAACGCGAACGCGAAATAGTTTAGTGGTTCAGCGGCAACATTTTAGCTCAGGAGGATTATCACAATGATAGAGACAGCAATGATGGATGTAAAGGATATCTGTGTGTTTGGCGACTCGATTGGCAAAGGGGTTGTGTTACACCCGATTACATATCGCTATGAGATAATCAAAACGAACATCGAACAGTTTTTCGGTATCAACAGAAAACTGCATATTCAAAACTATTCTATGTTTGGCTGTACTGTTACTAAGGCACTCTCGCTGATTAAGAGGCGCGCCGCCGAGCTTAAGAACTATCAGTATGTTTTTCTGGAGCTGGGAGGCAACGATTGCGATTTTGCGTGGCGAGAGATTGCCGAAGAACCTGACAATGAGCACCTGCCGAAAACGCCTCTGCCAAGCTTTCGAGCTCAATACCAGCAGGTTGTCAATGAAATTCGCAGTAATGGCAGTAGCCCGGTGATTCTTACCCTGCCGCCACTAGAGCCAAACAGATTTTTCTCCTGGGTATCTAGAGGGTTAAGTGGTGATAATATACTAAAATGGTTGGGCGATGTCACTATGATCTACCGCTGGCAGGAAATGTACAACCTTGAAGTTATGAAACTGGCCACCACTATGGATGTTCCCATCATAGATATCCGCAGCGCTTTTCTGACAAAAAACCATTATCAGGACTTAATATGTATCGATGGCATTCATCCCAACAGTGCCGGATATGATCTAATCTATCAGACCATCAGCGCCCATTACCCGGATGTAGCCCAGACTATATTAACAGAAAGGGAGTAAAATATGAGCAATTTTGTCCTTACTGCCACCTCTACTGCTGACATGCCTCTTGAGTTTTTCCAAAAAAGAGACATCCCCTTTGTCAAGTTTCACTACATAATGGATGGTAATGAATACCCGGATGATCTGGGGCAGACGATGCCATTTGATGAGTTTTACCGCAGAATTGAGGCTGGCGCAATGCCCACCACCTCCCAAGTGTCGGTGGGACAGTTTATCGACTTTTGCGAGCCGTTTTTGCAAAAAGGCCTGGACGTTATACATATTGCTCTATCCTCCGGTATCTCCGGCTCCTATGATTCAGCATTAACTGCCAGAGAACAACTTTTGGAAAAATACCCAAACCGTCAGATCTTCCTTGTTGATTCGCTGGGTGCCTCGTCAGGATATGGCTTGCTCGTTGATATGGCAGCTGATCTGCGCGACAAGGGTGCGAGCGCTACTGAGATCTATACCTGGCTAGAGCAGAATAAACTCAAGATCCATCATTGGTTCTTTACCTCCGATTTATCTCATTTGAAGCGGGGTGGCCGCATCTCAGGCGCAGCCGCCTTAATGGGCACTTTACTCGGCATTTGCCCGCTGATGAATATGAGTCATATTGGAAAACTCGTCCCGCGCCACAAGATACGCAGCAAGAAAAAGGTAATCGAAGAAACTGTGCGCATGATGGAAATCCATGCTGAAAACGGCCATGATTATTCCGGCAAGTGCTTTATTTCTCAATCTGCATGTTTTGAAGATGCCCGCAGTGTTGCCAGTCTAGTGGAAGCCAAGTTTCCCAAACTGAACGGCAAGGTCTTGATCAACAGTATCGGCACAGTCATTGGCTCCCATACCGGTCCTGGCACAGTTGCTCTTTTCTTTGTCGGTGATCCGCGGGAAGATTAATATTTCCATCTGTTCGGGAAGGATTATCCGAATAGAAACAGTATTAATTAGCTGGCATAATTTCCTTCGCCAGGAACCGCCATATTACCGACCTATTTATGAAAGGAGCATTGCACAACTATGTCCAAGATTATTCCGTTCCGTGGCCTGCGTCCGGCAGCCGACCTGGTAACAAAAGTGGCTTCTCTGCCTTACGACGTTATGGACACAGAAGAAGCCCGCAAAATGGTCGAGGGCAATCCTATGAGTTTCTTACATATTACAAGATCTGAGGTTGACCTTGATCCAGGTATCGATCCCTACGATATGAAAGTATATGAAAAAGCCCGCCAGAATTTGGAGCAATTCATCAAAGACGGCATCATGATTCAGGATGCCAAACCCTGTTTCTATGTTTATAAGCAAAAAATGGGCAATCATGTACAGGTTGGCCTGGTAGCCGGTGCCTCGGTTGATGAGTATCAGGCCGGAACCATTAAAAAACATGAACTGACCCGTGCTGATAAAGAGCTGGATCGTACCAACCATGTCAACATCACTGGCGCTCAAACCGGACCGGTATTCCTGACCTATCGCGCCGTACCATCGATCAACCAGATCATGAACAAAGTCATGGAGCAGAAACCGGTCTATGACTTTGTCGCTGAAGACGGCATCGGACATACTCTGTATGTGGTGGACGATGATAAGATCATCAAAGCCATTGAAGACGAGTTTGCCAAGCTGGATGTGCTTTACATTGCCGATGGTCACCACCGTTCTGCTTCTGCTTCCGCAGTGCGTGAATTGCGGAAAAAAGAAAATCCGCATCATACCGGCAATGAATCCTACAACTTCTTCCTGGCGGTAATCTTCCCCCATGATATGATGCAAATCATGGATTATAACCGCATCGTCAAAGACCTGAATGGCTTAAGCACCGAAGAGTTCTTGAAGCGCGCCGAACAGGTTTTCACAATTGAACGTTTGCCGCAAGGTAGCGCTCCTGCCAAACCGACCCAACGCCATCATTTTGGCATGTATCTCCAGGGCAGCTGGTACCGTCTTACTGCCAAACCTGGCACTTTCAATGAAAATGATCCGGTGGCAGCGCTGGACGTCAGCATTCTGCAAGAAAACTTGCTTAGTCCGGTACTGGGAATCGGTAATCCCAGAACCGACAAACGCATCAACTTTGTTGGCGGGATTCGGGGCATGAAAGAACTCGAAAAACGCGTTGATCAGGATGGCTATGCTGTTGCTTTCGCAATGTATCCAACCTCCATCGAAGAACTGATGAGTATTGCCGATGCAGGACAGATTATGCCACCCAAGAGCACCTGGTTCGAGCCGAAACTGCGTGACGCCATGGTGGTTCACAAGCTATAGGAGTGACTCAACTCGCTCTAAGCTCCTATTCCTAAGCAATAAGCTCTAAGTAATAAGCTCTGAGGAGCGCGGAGCGAGGAGCGCACAACCCAAAGCAAATATGGCGCAACAAAAAAAGAAACGCCCGGATCGCTTGATTACGATCCGGGCGTTTGTTGTAGTTTTAGCTGTAATCAACAGGATTAGCAGCTCGATTAACTCGATTAACCCGATTAACTGGATTAATAGGTGGTTCCCAGAATGTCGTTGATCTGGTCGAGCAGCTCTTTGACATCCGCCACCGTGAAATCTGCCATGTGGGCAATACGGAAGGTTTTCTCTTTCAGTGCACCGTAGCCGTTTGAGAGATGGTATCCGCGATTGCCAAGTTCCTTGTTAAGGTCGGCAACGCTGATCTCTCTGGTATTGGCGATCGTGGTCAGGGTAATCGACTGATGACGTTCATCGCCAAACAGGGCAAAGTTCTTCTTAGCCCAGGCTTTGGTGAAATCAGACATTTCCTTGTGACGGGCGAAGCGCTGCTCAAGGCCTTCGTTCATCATCTTGGTAAGCTGGAAGTCAAGACCGTACATCAAGGATACAGCCGGAGTTGCCGGAGTCTGATTCTTATCATGGTATTTCTTCATTTCTACGAAATCGAAGTAATAGCCGCGGCCCTTAATGGTAGCGCAACGATCAAGTGCTGCCTGACTGACTGCGCAGACTGCCAGCCCCGGAGGAAGACCGAAAGCTTTCTGAGTGCTAGCCAGACATACGTCGAGACCCCATGCATCAACTTCAATTTTAACACCAGTCATAGCCGAAACGGCATCAACGGCAATGAGCACGCCTGGGTACTTCTTGACTACCGCAGCCAGCTCTTTGACGGGGTTCATAATGCCGGTAGAGGTTTCATTGAGACAAATTGTCACGAGATCATAGTCGCCGCTCTTTAGTTTAGCATCCAACAGATCTGGCGTAATGGCCTGGCCCCACTCTACTGACAGAGCATCGGCCGGCAAACCGCAATCAAGGGCGATCTTATGCCAGCGTTCAGAGAATGCACCGTTGACGCAGCTGAGAATGCGTTTGGCGCAAAGGTTCCGCAAAGTACCTTCCATGACACCGGTTGCGGAAGAAGTGAAAATCAGAACCGGGTTTTCAGTATAGAGTACTTTTTGCAACTTGGGCTGGATCGAAGCATATAAAGCCTCAAATTCTTTCATACGATGTCCGATCATGGGCTTCGCCATGGACTCGATCGTATCCTGGCTCATTTCAACCGGGCCAGGTATGTAGAGCTTCTTGTGCATGGAAAACTCCCCTTTCATCTGATTTGATTACCGCGCCTGCGTGGGAGCGGCTTTGATTACTTATTTCTTGGCACACTCAATCAAGATGTCGGCCACTTCTTCCCCAATCCGGCCCTGGGCTTCCTTGGTGGCAGCCCCGATGTGCGGAGTAAGGATCACGTTGGGATGATCAATCAAAGGCCAGTTTTCAGTCGGCTCTTTTTCAAATACATCCAGTGCGGCGGCTTTCACAGTGCCGTTTTCCAATGCTGCCAGCAAGGATTTTTCACAGACAACTCCGCCTCTGGCGGCATTAATAATAGTAACGCCCTTCTTCATCATGGCAAACTGCTTCTCGCCCAGGACGGCGCCGTCTTTGGAAGCCGGGATGTGAAGGGTAATATAGTCGGAATTACTGACCAACTCATCAAGAGCAACCATTTTGATTGCCGGATCATCTACCTTGGTAATAAATGCATCGAACGCCAGAACCGTCATGCCGAGGGCGTGAGCTCTCTTGGCTACTTCGCGTCCAATTCTTCCAATGCCAATGATACCAAGTGTTTTCCCGTAAAGTTCGGTACCTTCGAAGCGCTTTTTCTCCCACTTGTGTTCTTTCATTGATGCGGTTGCTTGCGGAATCTGGCGCGCACAAGCAAACATCAGACCAATTGCTAGCTCAGCAACTGAAGCCGAGCTGGCAGCCGGAGTATTTCTGACTTCGATACCAGCTGCTTTAGCAGCCTCGACATCAATATTATCAACGCCAACGCCGCCCCGTACGATAACCTTGAGGTTTTTAGCAGCCTGAATTACTTCTTTCTTGACTTTAGTTGCACTTCTGACAACCATTGCATCGTAGCCGCCTACTACGGCAAGCAATTCCTCTGGCGACATCCCAATCTTTTCGTCGACTTCCAGTCCGGCTTGACGCATTTTGGCCACTGCTGTAGCTGAAATGGAGTCGCAAACTAAAACCCGCACAACAAACCCCTCCCAATTTAATTTGCTCTGTGGGAAACTAGCTTCTGCTTCAATCATGATGCCAATTTACCCCATACTGAGTATACGACATCCTGTATACAAAGTCAATTGAACGGGCATACCATTATACGTTCCGGAAAGATGGGAACAATGATATGGCCGGGGTTCAAATTCATAACTTGTCGCAACAATGCACTTCCTGTCAGGAGGCTTTAGCACAGTTGAAAGAATTAAAGACTATCGCTATTCTATGCACCGTTCCATTCATCATGGTGCTGGGCAACTCCATGCTCATTCCGGTCCTTCCAACCATACAGAAGCAACTGTCGATCAGTTCCTCTCAGGCCGGGCTGCTAATCACCATGTTCTCGATCCCGGCTGGACTGGTCATTCCATTTGCTGGACTGGTATCCGACCGGGTCGGTCGCAAACCGATCATGGTTCCAGCCATCATTGTTTATGGCATTGGAGGACTACTGGCCGGATTGGCAGCAGTCTTCATTAAAAAGCCATTTTACTTCCTGCTGGCTGCCCGGATAATCCAAGGCATCGGTGCCGGAGGAACTTATCAACTCGCCATGGCACTTGTCGGCGATGTCATCCAGGGCAGTGATCGTGCTCAGGCTCTCGGCTTGCTGGAAGCCTCCAATGGACTGGGAAAAGTGATCAGCCCGCTGGCTGGTGCGGCTCTGGCACTGATTACCTGGTATACACCTTTCTTTGTCTATGGTGTACTGGCATTGCCAATCGCCCTGGCCGTATGGCTGATTGCCAAAGAGGCGCCGGTAAAAAAGGCTGAGCAGCAGTCCCTGAGTGAATACTTCAAGTGCTTCGCTGAAGTGATCCGTAAAAATGCAGCCGTCTTGGCGATGACTTTTATATCAGGGGCCATCGTGCTGTTTGCCCTTTTCGGAATGCTCAGTTACTTCTCAGACATCCTCGAAAAACGCTTCGGTTTCGAGGTTTTTCAGCGCGGACTGATTCTGGCGATTCCCGTTTTTGTGATGGCTGTCGTTTCCTATCTGCTGGGAACGGTCCTAAAAGCACACATGAGCAAGTTTCTCAAATGGGCTGTGCTGGGCGGACTAAGCGCACTGGCAGCCGGTATGTTTCTGTTTCCCCTGCTGAACAATGTCGTGATTTTCAGCATTGCCGCCTCTTTAATCGGATTCGGAACCGGGGCGGTGCTTCCGTCACTCAATACGCTGGCTACCAGTGTCACTGATAAGAAATCGCGCGGCATTGTAACCTGCCTCTATGGCACAGTCCGCTTTTTCGGGGTCGCTATTGGACCGCCCCTGTTTGGCAACTGCCTTAAAAATGAACAGATCGAGCGAACAGTCTTCTGGATTACTGCAGCAGCAGCCCTAATCATAGGATTATGCGCAGCATTCGTTGTTAATCCACAGAAAGCCCTGCCTGAATCTATAAAATCGGATGATTAAGAAAGTCGATTTTCAAGCGATTATCTATATTCTTTGGATTTCTCTTCGCCGCGCAACACGCGGAGCGCCGCCCATGCGAGTGCTTCAACTTCGAACTCGCCTGGCATCAGGAAAATCTCTGCAATCCAGCTCACGCGCTCGCGCAGCCAGTTCACCAGTATTTCGGAACGCGCCATTCCGCCAGTGATTACGATACCGTCAACGTCTCCTTTTAGAACTGATGCCATGCCAGCGATTTCTTTGGCGATCTGATACGCCATCGCCTCATAATAGAGCTTGGCTTTTTCGTCGCCTTCCTGAATGCGGCGCTCTACTTCGCGGGCGTCGTTTGTACCGAGGTGCGCAACCAGGCCCCCGCCGCCAACGAGCTTCTTATAGATCTGCTTTTCATCATTAATTTTATAGACCAGTCTCCGGAACGGACCCAGTGGCAGAGTTCCACAGCGCTCCGGTGAAAATGGTCCGTCACCGTCAGTAGCATTATTGACATCAATGGCCCGGCCGCGTTTATGTGCTCCTACACTGACACCGCCGCCCAGATGCACGACGATCAGGTTAACGTCTTCATAATTCTTGCCCAGCTTCTCGGTGGCCACTTTACGCGCCATCGCCTTTTGATTGAGGGCATGAAATACGGATGTACGTGTAATCTCAGGAAGACCGGTGATGCGCGCCAAAGGCTCCATTTCATCAACGGAAACCGGGTCAGCAATAAAAGAGGGGATACCTAATTCATCGCCGATATTCCGCGCGAGCAAACCGCCAAGATTGCTGGCATGCATGCCGCCATTATAGCCAGTCTTTAAGTCTGCTACCAAGGCATCATTAACATGATACACGCCGCTTTCAACCGGCTTAATGACCCCGCCCCGTCCTGCTATGGCAGAAAGCGTTTTCAGATCAAAGTTTCTGGCTTTCAAAGCCTTGAGAATGGCTTCTTTACGAAAATCATACTGCGCAATTACGCCGCCAAAGGGAGCCAGCTCTTCAACGGTGTGCTGGATAGATTCTTTAAAGAGCGGCTCTTCATTTTCAAACACGGCGATCTTGGTGGATGTCGAACCCGGATTAATTACCAGAACGCGATATTTCTCCATATGATACAAACCCCTCGCCTTATTTTTTACGGGCAGCCATCAAAATCGCAACTGCCATTGAATTAAGCTTGGATTCCGGAGTATCTGCACGTGAAGTGAGCACGATCGGTGTACGGGCACCAACAATTACTCCGGCAGATTTGATGCGGCCGAAGTAATTCATGGCCTTATAGATTACATTACCAGTCTCTATTTCGGGAACCATCAAAATATCAGCCTGACCAGCCGCCGGTGAATTAATGCCCTTGTGACGCGAAGCTTCCACGGAAACCGCATTGTCCAGCGCCAAAGGACCATCAACAATACAGCCTTTGAACTGTCCGCGCTGTGACATCATTGCCAAAGCTGCGGCATCAAGGGTAGCCGGCATATCCGGATTTACAACTTCTACGGCTGCGATACAGGCTACTTTGGGTTGCGGATTATCAAGCAGATGTGCCATGTCAACCGCATTATTAATAATATCAACCTTTTGAGGCAGTGTCGGCGCAATGTTCATGCCGCCATCGGTCAGATAGAACAAACGGTCGTAACCCTCGGCCTGTAGCAGTCCCACGTGACTGAGCAACCGGCCTGTTCTCAGACCATGCTCCTTGTCAAGCACTGCCCGCAACAGATCCGCAGTTGGTACCAGACCCTTCATCAGCAGATGGGCCTCTCCGGAAGATACCATGGCAACAGCCTTGCGGGCTGCCAACGGCGCATCAGGTTCATGTACCACTTCGATCTCTGAGGCTCTGAGATCAAAATCGAGCTCGGCGGCTATCTGTCGGATCTTGGCCTCATCTCCGACCAGTACTGCACCGGCTAGTTTCCGGTCAACAGCCATTTTAATGGCTGTCAGAACGTCAGGGTCCGCAGCCGCAGCGACTGCAAGACGCCTAGGCTTTTCTCTGAGAATAGCCTCATGAATCTCGGAAAAAGTACGAATCACAAAAACCAATCCTCCCCTGTCACTGTGGATGTAAGTTTATTTCCGCTTAGCGGTTGGCCTCAAATTTCCATGCCGGTTATGCATGATGCGTACTTTGTGCTCCAAATGGTCTACTCTCTTCTTAAGCTCAGCAATTTCCTTCTCTTTTTCTGCGCTATTGGCAAAGAAATCGCTGCGCCAGAGCAAACCGAAGCCCCAGGTGAAAAAGAACAGAAAGATAATAAAGTCACTGAACTTGAAGTTCTCTTTAAAGATGCATACTAATAAAGACCCTACTGATAATACCAAAAAAACAAGTCCCATGTAATAATTGGAGGAACGTTTATCAGTTTTTTCCAACAGGATGCGCCCCTTTCTGCCAACAAATCAATATACGCCGTCCCCGCCGCTTCTCCTGCACTCAGGCAGAATCAGTTGCATCGGAATCTGTGCCGAATCCTGCATCGGATTCTGCCCCGGGATCTGCACTCTTCTCGCGCAATATCTCTTCCTGCAACAGTTGATCGATACCCGGCAGGTCAGATAGTTCTCTGAGACCGAAATACTTAAGAAATGCCCGTGTGGTGCCATATAGAATAGGCCTTCCCGGAGCATCTTTGCGCCCAACTTCACGAATGAGGTCCTTTTCAAGCAGCGTATTAAGAGCGCTATCCACCCGTACCCCGCGCAATACCTCAATTTCTGCACGGGTAATAGGCTGCTTGTAACCGATAATCGCCAATGTTTCCAAAGCTGCCTGGGAAAGCCCCGTAGATCTGGGGTTTCTCTGCAATTTCTCAACATAGGGAGCACAGAAAGGATGCGTGCAAATTTGATATCCATGAGCGACTTCAATTAATTGCAGGCCTCTGTGCTCTTTTTGATATTCTTCACTTAAATCAGCCAGAATTTGCTGCACAGTAGGCTTGGTCAAGCCGGTAAGTTCACACAACTGCGATACGCCAATTGGTTCGGACGAGGCGAAAATTAGCGCTTCAATAACGGCTTTGGCCTGTATCAGGTTCATTCGGATGCACCTTCTTCCGCTGCCGCAGCAATCATAATCTCTCCAAACGTAGTATCTTGTGAGACTCGCACTTTACGTAAGCGCATCAGCTCCAGCAATGCAATAAATCCGGTGATAAGCGCCACTCTGGAGCTGGTGTTTCCAAAAAGGTCCTTGAACCGAACTCGCCCTGAGACAGCTAAGCCTGCCATAATTTCCTTCATGCGCTGCCTGATGCTAATTTCTTCCTTTGGGACGGCAGCTGGTTCTTCTTCGGGAGCTATTGAATCTAGTACATTTTTAAAAGCTTCCAGAAGGTCCCACACGTTTAGGCCTTTAAGGGGATTTTCATCAATTACCAGGCGGTCAGCGATTTCCGTCACCGGACGGACAAAAACCCGCGCAAATTCTTCTTCGCGGGCCCTTAAATCCTTGGCAAGCTCCTTATACTTTTTATACTCAATAAGCTTTTCGACCAATTCCTGCCGCGGATCATCTTCTTCCTCATTAAGAGCGGTTTCTTTCTCACTAACTACCGGTTTCGGTAACAGCATACGTGCTTTAATCTGAATCAGTGTGGCCGCCATAACCATAAAGTCACTGGCAACATGCAAATTAAGCAGCTGCATAGTGCGGATATATTCCAAGAACTCGGCTGTAACCCTGGCAATCGGAATATCATATATATCGAGTTCATCACGTTCAATTAGATGCAGCAGCAGGTCGAAAGGGCCTTCAAAAATATCAAGATGTATCAAATAGCTCATTGTGCGGTAATCACGCCCGCCAGTGTGTTCATGATCGGCCTCCGTCTTTCAGGATTTGGCTTACGATTTGGCATCGGCTTCCTGCAAAATCTTCAGTTCTATTGAATCACTGTCACGTGGCTCATCATGGTGACGCCGAATCAAATCGGCGACTGCGGGATGCACTCCTGCCGACAAAGCCATATATGCCCCTCTGACCGGGTGGACCAGATCAACATATAAGGCGTGTTGAATTCTGTTACCGCTATGATTGGCATGTCTCCGGCGGTAATTAGGAAAAGCACGGCGAATAAAGCTCACGTAGAGTCGCGTGGGCAATCCCGCATAGCCCTTCACTTTACCGATATCGTGCAGCAATGCTGCCTTAATTAACGTCAGTAAATGGATTTTGGTTTCACCAACCACGGTAATATCTGTGTTGGGGCGGCTGCCAACACCGGTGCATTTCTTCAGAGCATACATTGCCGTATTAACGGTGTGATATTGATCCCATGGTGCCATCTGATCAAAGAGAAACAGCTCGTTAGCATCCAAGAAACGTTCTGTAAATGACCGATACTCATTGTCAAGTCCCTTGCGAGCGCTCCGCAAAATGCGGAGGAAAGCCTTCCACAAGGGCTCTCACTCCCTTCCAGGCTCTAAAAAGCCAGGCCTGTAATTAGAGCGAACAGATAATTTGTAGGCGTTTCAATTAGTACTGTATAAAAGTCGGGAAAGACTACTACCAATGCGAAAAGAATGACCATCCCGTAAGATTCAAATTGACGATAGAAATCATAGGCCTTCCCTTTTAGAAAATAACGCAACACCCGCGAGCCATCCAGCGGCGGAATCGGAAGGATGTTGAAAAAAGCAAGTGACAGGTTGATAATCGTACCATACATCAGAAAAATGGCCAAGCCATTGGAAATTTCATAATTGGACATTAGCATAAAACGAAAAAACAAACCGAAGAAAACCGCCAGCAAGATGTTACTCAGGGGACCGGCAATGGCCACCAACAGCATATCGCGAGCCGGCTTTTTGAAATTGCGCGGATCTACTCCGACCGGACGGGCCCATCCGATTCCAAAGCCTGTAATCATCGTTATAATCATCATAATGGCGCCGAAAATATCAAAATGAGCGAGAGGGTTTAGCGTCAAGCGCCCTTCCCAGCGGGGAGTAGGATCCCCCAGGATTGTGGCGGTAATGGCGTGTGCAAATTCATGTAACACCACGCTGGGTATAAATATAGCCAACATCATTACTATTTGCGTAAGATCCATGGAAACCCTCCATCAAGAACTGATGTGCGACACTTCAAAGGCCCCCCGTTAGGGAGGCCCGTGCGGTCCTTGATAATTATACTCCAACTCCGGCGATTTTTCCTGCCAGTCCTCAAAAACTTGCGCAGCGGTCGGTGTCCCACTTCCCGCAACGCCCGCCCCAGTTAGCCAGCAAGCCGTCATCATCGGTGAGACGCACAATTTCGCACATGTTCGGGCAGCCGGTACATTCAAAGGATGACGTTTGATAATGGCGATCGGCAATCGAAAAACCACGGAATTTACTCGGCCTGGGATTCTCAAGCATTTCCTCCCGCGCCAGCAGTGCGGAACCGATGGCACCCATGACACCAAAGTGTTCCGGAATAATCAGTTTGACCTTAAGCTGCTTTTCGAAGGCGGCCCTAATGCCGGCGTTGGCTGCCACTCCTCCCTGAAAGAGCACCGGTTCCCGAATCTCCTTGCCTTTGCCGACATTGGCCAGGTAATTGCGAACCAACGATTCACACAGCCCGGCAGTAATATCTTCCAGCGAATGTCCAACCTGTTGTTTATGGATCATATCGGATTCGGCAAACACGGTACACCGGCCAGCAATACGTACTGGATTCTTGGCCTTAAGAGCCAAGGCGCCAAAATCGCTGATGGCCACGCCCAGTCTGGCAGCCTGCTGGTCGAGAAATGATCCGGTTCCTGCCGCGCAGACTGTGTTCATGGCAAAATCGCTGACCACTCCGTTACGAATTACGATGATTTTGGAATCTTGACCGCCAATTTCTAGCACAGTCTGCACTTCGGGATGACAATACATAGCGGCTACGGCATGTGCGGTAATCTCATTCTTAACCAAATCAGCCCCGGAAAGAACTCCGGTCAGGCGTCGCCCGCTGCCTGTACAGCCAACCCCGAGAATCTCCAGATCCGGAAATCGTTCCTCAATGGACCGCAGTCCATTTTGGATCGCGGCGATCGGCTGTCCATGTGTGCGTAAATATAAGTCGTACTCCATTTGCCCGCTTTCCGAAAGAATTACAATATTCGTGCTTACCGACCCAACATCTATTCCAAGATACCCCCGCACTAGCTCTGTACCTTCCTTTCATGATTCGGCTTGCCTTGCCCGGCGTCTTCTTACCATATCGGTGAATGCCTCCAAACGGGTGATAATACCTGCTTCCGCAGAATGCTCATCCACAACCAGAGTCATAATTGGCACATCCAAATCTGCGCTTACTTTGGGCAAGATGCTTTGCGCCACAATTTCTGGCATACATGTGAACGGTGCCACATGGATAATGCCATCGACACGATTATTGGCATAATTGACCGAATCAGCCACGCTCTCCAGTCCATGCCCGCCGACAAAATGCGGCAGATAAGGACCAGCCAGTAAACGTGCTTTCTTTTGCACGTCAAATCGCAGCAGGTTGAAAAACTGCCCCCGCAGCCAATCAGACAAAAATGCGGAACGCCTGACCAATACGCCCATTTCACCGAGTAGACGTTCCAGATGCCTATTGGCAAAAGGTTCAAGCATGACATAAATTTCCCCGACCAGCCCGATGACGACCGGCTGGCGCTGCGGATCCACAGGTACTTGCTGAAACAGCGCTTTAATCTCCTCAACAAGCCGCGGCAGATCGCGGGTGTTCTTTGCCTGGCGCAGCATGGTAATTGCTTTGCTGCGAGCGGTGGTAGCAGAACCGCGCACAGTTTCATAGGCGCGCACCTGATGCGTGAGTTTTTCAATGTCATCAACAATTTGAGCTTTCGCCCAGGCCAGTCGGACTGCGGCAATGGCCTCGGATATGCTCGCCTTGGTCAGCAGTGGTTTAAAACGTTGCCATGCCAAGGAGAGTTGCCCCTTGGGAGGTTCCAAAACCATCATTTCGAAGTTGTAACCGGCGTCCTTCAGGATTTCGCGTTGCACTTCGGCATAGTACCCAAAACGACATGGACCAACCCCTCCGCCCATCAAAATTACCTCGGCCCCGTTTTCCATGGCTTCAATATAATTACCGAGATTAATCTTGAGCGGCAGGCAGGCGGTTTCCGGTGCGCCATGCTGTCCCAGAGAGATGGTGCGCTCGGTGATGGGCGGAGGAACAACTACTTCATGGCCGAGCCCTTCCAATAAAGACTCGACTGCCACATACATCGTTCCCATATGTGGGAAAGTACATTTCACAAACGTTCCCTCCTGGCCAGCATTTCTCCGAAAGCTTCCACTCTGGTCAAAAAGCCTGCTTCGCCGGTATGTTCGTCCAATACTAAAGAGATGAACGGGATGTTCAGTCGGCGGGCTTTCCTTTCTACTACTTCACCAATCATGGAATCTGGTCCGCAGCCAAAGGCTGCCAGATGCATAACTCCAGCGATTTCTTTCCTGCTAAGCAGATACATCGCTGTTCCTACCATCCTGCGCCCGAGACTCCAGAAAATTTCTTTAGAAAGCTTGCCTGCCTCGTTTAGGGCATTGCGGGAAGCGACATTTTCCATGGTGATCACGTTGTAATTCATTCCTGACAAGCGTGTTTTTAGTCCCAGATTAAAGCCGTTATCATGAACGTTATAGGGGTGCCCGAGCAACAGGATATTGGGCTTTAGCCGACTGTCGCCGCTGCTGACGCTGTTGCCGTGACTACTGGAAGGAGGCATTGCCACCGGCCTTTCCAAACAGGATATCGCTTGATCAGGATCCCATCCGGCAAGCAGCATCTGTTCATACTGCTGCTGGGCAAATTGTCCGGCATGAAAAGCCGCCTTGGCCTGACGCTTAGAACCACCCAGCCTGGAAGTTACCTCGCAAGCTGCCTGCCATAGTCCTGCGCGGCTTCTGAGGCCTCCTTTGCGGGCATTAACATCCACTTCGATCAGAGGCGGCAGTTCCGGCAAGGAAGCCCGGATCATGGACGGCAATCCCATAAACTTGGGACAAATATAAGTCTTCTCTTCCAGACTGACCAAACGAGGCAAGAAGATGGTATCGACACTGTCTTTTAGCGCCAAAGTATGCCCAAAGAAAATTTTTACCGGCAGACAGGCTTCACCCGCGGTTTTTTCAATACCATTTTCCAGCAGTTTTTTAGTAGTCTGTCCGGAAACGCAAACCTGATGTCCAAAGTACTCGAAAAACCCTTTCCAAAAGGGAAAACAATGATAATAAAGCAAGGCACGCG
>JBMNNY010000220.1:0-2911 GCA_050942765.1 Bacillota bacterium
CTTTTTTATGAGAACTGGCAGATGAATTTTCTGAGGCGGTTTCATCTCTGCCAATATCTGCGCGATCACGAATTTCTATTTTCTTTTTGATACTGCCAATCACAAACGAAAGGAGCGTACCAATTCCGGTGCCGACCATCAGGCCGATACCGGCGGTGTCTTTGAAACTAACAGCGACATCTACAGAAGAGAACAATCCTAAAGCAGGCCCGTAGGGAATAATCAGCACATAGGCCAAAACCGCTCCCAAGAACCACACTCCGGTATAGAGTGTACCGATCATGTAACCAATACTGACTGCCATTGGTGAGACCCAAAGGCCAATCCGGAAATTGCGGGCGTAGAGCCATGCGGAGCTCAGGGCTGAAGGGATCCACGCCAAATGATCTCTAAAAAATGTGAAGATTGCTGACACGCCCATGGAGATGAAAAGCAGGGCAGACTTGCGGTTGCCAGCATCCCCAACAACGATCGTATCAGCAGCAGCGATCCCGATCGGATAAGGCAGCGGATCCTTTTCCACGAAGCGGCGGCGCAGGAACCAGGTCAGGACAGAACCGAGCAGAACGCCGCAAATCGTAATCGCCAGAACCTGCCAAAAACGAACCGGTGTGAAGGCTTGTCCGCTCCAGACTCCGGTGATCCATAATCCCGGCAGGGTAAAGGCTAATCCGCCAGCAACCATCGCTCCGGATGACATCGAAGTTTGTGTTATGTTAATTTCATTATGAGTAGTTTTTCCTAATACTTTTAATAATGCCATAGATAAGACAGCAACAAAAATAGTAGGCCATGGCAGAGCACTCAAGCGCAGGGCAACATACATTGAACTGGCGGTAATGATCGCGGATCCGATCATCCCAAGAATGATGCTTCGCAATGACAACTGCTCGATCCCGGCAAAGCTGCGCTCCCTTACCGGATTGTTTTGTGACATGCTAAGACCCCTCTCCTGGAATATTATTTTGTTTTTCAAATAATAATCCCACGCCATACGCACCGTTGCGTTTCGGCTTCTGGCGGCAGATCCTTAATAATTTGGTAATTCGGCCTAATGTCAATTCGACCCAATCTCAATTCGACCTTCTACAATTCGACTCATATTTACCTTATCCTCTTGATTTTGCAATTTAGCCTGTGGGAAAGATCATTAAGCAAAAAAGGGCACCTCCAGATGGTGGAGATGCCCGTGTTGCGAGATTAGCAGATGATTTTGGTATCTCTGCAATGGCATTTATGGTCTTTAGCAAGAACTAACATACGGGTGGGAATAATGTCCGTAACTACGTCTACTTGGACCCATTCAGACACTTTCACAAGGACATGTGCTACTACTTTTTGGCGTAAGACTGCCAGACGACCGTTATGGTCGTTATCGTAATCATGGTCGTCATCCTTAGAACCATGGGGTCCATGTCCGTGCCCGTGTTTGACCGGGATCAGCTGAAAGTCAGTCTGGAAATCGATCAGGTGGTTTTGAACTTCGATGAAGTCGCTCGGTTTAATTCCCGGAATATCAACAGTGACCATAAATGGAATGTCCTCTGCCATATGACGCACAAAGTTATTGCTGTCAACAAAGAAGATCTGTTTGTGGATGGTGCCTTGCTTTACTACTTTGTTATTAAAAACATGGTCTTCGGTATGGCCAAGGCTGGCATCAATCTTATCAATTTTGATCGCGTCAATATAGACTTCGTTTTCCGCAACAATCTGTGCTATGCCTTCACCGATCACTTTCAAGGTCTTAAGGCGTTCAGTTTTTACCGTAAAATCATCGCGCATCAAGTTACCCGTTATCAGCACCCCCTGCTTTGAACTGCGGAAAGCCCAAAGAGCTTATCCTTTCGCATTATATTATGTGGGACAACTAATTTTGATCCGTTCTTTCAGAACGATTTGCGTTAGAGAGGCCGGCAGACCAGCGGCAGGTGCAGTAGGGGCGGGGCAGGGAAGGGCGCATTGGATAGCAAGACTAAATGCACTGGCCAAATAAAGAGGAAAAATACATAAGTAAGTTGAAAAATACGCCGATGAGAGTCTGGATGAACCTGAATGATAGTTATTATATGAAGGGAGAAATGTGAGATGAGTATCCATATTGCCGCAAAACCGGGTGAAATTGCTGAGACCATCCTGCTCCCCGGCGATCCGCTGCGGGCAAAGACTATTGCAGAGACCTTCTTCGAGAATCCGGTCTGTTATAATGAAGTCCGTGGAATGTACGGTTTTACCGGTACATATAAAGGTAAGCGTGTTTCGGTGCAGGGAACAGGCATGGGGATGCCGTCACTGTCAATCTACGTGAATGAGCTAATTACAAGTTATGGCGTGAAAAACCTGATTCGGGTAGGAACATGCGGTGCCATGCAGCCCGATTTGGGACTTCGCGATGTAATTCTGGCCATGAGTGCTTCGTCGGGATCTAATATGAATCACTTGCGTTTTAGAGGTATGGACTATGCGCCAACCGCTAACTTTGAGTTATTGCGGCGGGCGTATGAAGCAGCCGTGCGCAAGGGCATTCCGGTTAAAGTAGGCTCGATTTTATCCCACGACGTTTTTTATGACGATGATCCGGAGGCCTGGAAATTGTGGGCGTCATATGGAACGCTGGCAGTCGAGATGGAAGCTGCGGAACTTTACACACTGGCAGCCAAGTATGGCGTGCGCGCCCTGGCGGTCTTGACTGTCAGCGACAGCATGGTTACCAAGCAACTCACCTCTGCTGAAGAACGGCAGAAATCCTTCACCAACATGGTCGAAATCGCACTGGAAGCAGCCGAGTAAGTGAGTAGCAGTTTGCGATCGATTGGGGACAGGTTTATTTGGATCGAAATGTGCCGATTGGGGACTGTCCCCAAACGGCACATTTCGATCTGTTTGGGGGCAGACTTTCCTGGTATAGGGA
>JBMNNY010000221.1:0-2892 GCA_050942765.1 Bacillota bacterium
GGATTGCGACAGCTGCTGCATCAAGGTCTCAAACGCGCCATCAGACAAGGAGGTTGGAGTTCCTCCTCCGACGTAGAGGCAATTTACCTTCAGCCCCATACTTTTCAGACAGGTGGATACCGCTTCGATTTCTTTGGCCAAAGCCTCCAGAAAGCGCGGCACATGATGCCCATACGTACTAAGTGGATAAGAAGCAAAGGAGCAATAATGACAGCGCGTTGGGCAAAATGGGATCCCGATATAGATGCCTACTCGATCAGCAGGTATATTAAGATAAGGCTCCTCGGCCTGCGCTACCTTGATGACAAGATCAGCTTTGGCAGGTGTCAGACCATATACCGCAATCAGGCGTTCATGGATTTCGTCTGCGGTGAAGCCCAGTTCGGAAAGGTAGAAATACATTTTGGTCGGGCGAATCCCGGTCAAGACGCCCCAGGGACTGGCTGGCTGACCGGTTGCTGTCTCCATCAGCTTCATGCAAAGCCAGCGGATTCTTTCCCGGATGCGGCGTTCAAAATCTTCTGCCGGATAACGCAGATCACCGATTTCAGTATCGATCAGGCGCTCTTCAATGACGGTGTCCGTGCGCGAACCCGATGGCGAGCCGGTCCCGGCCTCTGCCCGGAAAAACCGTCCCACAGCGCTAAAGCCGCGATCCAATTTCGTAATCTCAAAACGGAAGCCTTGCGCGGCATCGGCAGCAATCTGAGCCTCCGGGTCAAAAGTGAGGAGCATGTTACGCACATTTTCCTCCTGACCCGCAATATTGGAATGTACATAATAACAGGCCACTAGTGCACCTTCCTGCTTTTGGCCTTCGGCGTCCGCAAAACGCCCTCCGCTCTACGCATTCCGCCATACGCACTGCGCACCCCCGCGTCATGGGGAATACCGGATGCGGCGGCAACCCGGACCTGGCGAACCACAAGCTACAGAAATGGGTTAAACCGGCGTTCTTCTCCAATGGTGGTGGTGTCTCCGTGACCAGGATAAACGACTGTGTCATTCGGCAAAGTCAGCAGCTTATCCTTAATAGAAGAGAGCAACTCGTCAATATCTCCGCCCGGGAGGTCTGAGCGCCCAATTGAGCCTGCAAAAAGTGTATCTCCCGAGAAGAGCACTCCGGCCCCGGCCGCGGCCGCGATTCCAACCCCGGCACCGGCACCGGCCTCTGCTCCGGCAGCATCTGAACCCTTCCTATAGAGGCATAGCCCGCCTTTGGTATGACCCGGTGTGGCGATTACCTGCAGATTCTCTTCACCAAATACCACACTATCGCCGTCTTGCAGCAGCCGATCTGCTTTCGGGCTGCGCACTTCTTCAGCCAAAAAGGCCGAAAGGTTCTTGGACGGCTCGGGCAACATCTCTGCATCAGGCAATCCAATCAATAGCGGTGCTCCCGTAGCCTGCTTCAACTCGCCATTAGCGCCAATATGATCAACATGGCCATGGGTGTTAATGATTGCCTGCACCGTAAGTTTACAGTGATTAATAACGTCCATAATCGCCCGGAAGTTCCCTCCCGGATCGATAATGACAGCCGAATTTGTCTTTTCGCAAATGGCAATATAGCAGTTTGCCTCCAGCGGCGGCGTTACGACTACTTTGATTTGCACTTTATGATCCCCTCAAAAAAGTTTCTCACTGTCCAGCAACAGCGTTACCGGACCATCATTATTGATTTCAACCAGCATATTTGCCTGAAAAACGCCGGTCGCCACACTGAGCCCGTACTCTTTGAGCATGTCCACCGTTTTTTGGTATAAATCCACGGCCCGATCGGCAGCCGCAGCCTGCGTGAAACTGGGCCGTCTGCCTTTGCGGGCATCTCCGTATAAGGTGAACTGCGAAATGGCAAGTATGGCTCCGCCGGCATCCTGGACCGACAGATTCATCTTTCCGTCTGAATCTTCAAAAATCCGCAATCCCGTAATTTTACCTGCGATATAGCTGGCGTCATTTTCCGTGTCATTTTGGGCGACCCCGATCAGGACAACCAGACCGCGTCCAATACGGGCCACTTCCTGACCTCCTATAGATACCGCCCCACTAGTCACCCTTTGCACCACAGCGCGCATTATGCGCCACCTCCGCGATATGCCTGCAGTACTCCATCCACGCGGCGAATTCTTTTAAGAATATTATTCAAATGTTCAATATGATTAACCTCTACAGTTAAGCTAACATGCGCCAGCCGGCTACGGCCTGTCTGCGCATTCACGCGCATTAGAGGTGCTTTTATTTCAGCCAGGGCATTGACCACATCCGCCAGCAGCCCGGTACGGTCAACGGCCTCAATGTCAACATCCACGGCATATGATCCGGTGGAAACAGCGTCCCATTCAACATCAACATAGCGTTCTTTGGTCGGATTATCCTGCGCGAGGTTGGGACAGTCTTTGCGATGAATTGAAACTCCGCGTCCGCGGGTAACATAGCCAACGATCTCATCACCAGGCAACGGACTACAACAGCGCGAAAGACGCACCAGCACATTAGACACTCCCTGCACACGAATACCATGTATGCCTTCGGAAGTGTGATGCACCTCTTTTTCTTCTTCGGCAGTCGGCGGCGGCGTTGTATCACGGTCACCTATGATCCGGGCTACTGCCATCTGGGCGGAGACTTTTCCGGATCCCACGGCTACCACTAGATCATCCGGTTCAAGGAATCCCAGGCGTTTGGCTCCCTCAAGAAGCTTGTCGGGCTTTAGGTTTTCGCCAACTTCCAATCCCTGTTTGCGCAGTTCTTTCTCAAGTAATTCACGGCCATGCGTCAGATTTTCATCGCGGCGTTCTTCACGGAACCACTGCCGGATCTTACTTTTCGCTTTGGAGGTCTGAACAAAAGCCAGCCAGTCCAAACTCGGCCCGGTCGCCTGTTTGGAGG
>JBMNNY010000222.1:0-2888 GCA_050942765.1 Bacillota bacterium
CGGCGGAGTTGACCTACGTGATGTGCTGGCTTGCGGCGGCAGTTTTTAGTGTTATGGCCGTGGTTGAGATGTTCTTTTCTGGTGCCGGGGCCGGAGTGGCCGCAGGGACTGGAGTCTATCAAAACTTTACTGCCATCATCGAAGGCTTACGCCACCCGGAGGCGTGGGGAGCAGTGCTGTTTTTAGGCGTTTTTTCTTCCGTTGTCGCCTATTTTGGCGTAAATTATGTCTTATCTAAAGTTGAGGCCAGCCGTAGCGCGGTGCTCTCTAACATGGTGACCATTGTTTCCGTCAGTGCCGGCGTACTCTTCCGGAACGAACCATTTTACTGGTATCACCTGGTCGGCGGGATTTTGATCATTGCCGGTGTTTACGGGATTAACAGATTTGCCCGGGCAACCGCGGACAGTCACCCGGGCAAAGACTAAGACCAACACAACAAACGACTAAACGACTATCAATCAACAAACTGCTTCAGATAATGGGCAGGATTGAGTTTTTCTCCGGTAGCCCGCCGCAGCATCTCGTTCCAATGATAACGCGCTCCTGGACGGAAGACTTGCTCAACCAGGAATTTTCCGGCGGCTGGTTGGCCGACAATGGAAGGCGACTGCACCACTTTCGTGGTCAGGTATGCCCAAAGCTGGGAGGCAGTAATTTCGCCCAACACATAGTTCTGATAATATGCCGGGAAGTTGGCAAGGTGGATTTTGGCCGCCCAGTCCGGCAGATGCTCCCGACCTTCCGGGCGCTTCAGCAACTGCATTTCCTCGACCAGATCCCACCACAGTCTGTTAAGGTCCTGGTCGGGGTTGCTGTACATAGATCTTTCAAAATAAGCAACCGTTATGCCCCAACGGGCAAAGATCAGCTGCGAAAGCTGAAGATTCTTCTTCAGTTCTTCAGCTAAAGCCTCTGCCTTATCTTGCCTCAGACCCACAATCTCATGCAAGAAAACGGCATCCTGTGACATTCTGCCATTTAGCTGCGCCACCGCCTCGGTTGTGAGTGTGTGCGCCGACGTCCGCAGCCGGTGTGGCAAATTGGGATCTATATACTTGTCATAAACGGCATGCCCCAGCTCATGCAGCAAAGTGGTCATCCACTTGGCATCCGGTCGCAGGTTCGCCAGAATTCTGATATCACCCTGGCGATCCACATCCATGCAAAATGCGTGCTGGCACTTGCCATCCCGCTCATATAGATCGCTGCGCTTCAGAATATCGCGTACTTCCAGCCCAATACTGTCGTAATACTTGGTAGCCAGTTCATCCAGATTTTTGTCACGGTAGTAAGAGTCCAGATCCACACGGTTGGTTTTCGGGGCTTCCTGAAAGAACGGATCACTATAATGCCAGGGGCGCAACTGCGCGATATCGACACCAAACCTTTGTGCTAACTGGCGATCGAGATTTCTTTTCACTTCTGCAAAAGGCTGGTCGGATAGCCTCTTAAACTCATCAAAAATGCCAAAAACCTCTGACACATCCAATTCGGACAATGTCAGTGACATATTGTAAAAGTCAGGAAAACCAAGCTGGCGTGCAACGCGGTTGCGCAGTTTGACCAAGGCGATCACTTTATCGGCCACCAGCCCACCGATCTTTTTACTGGCTTCCCAAGCCTGCTGTCTTATGGCATTATCGGTTTCATTGCCCAGAATATCAAGAATGACGTTGTCAGAAACTTTTTCGCCATTCAATTCAGTTCGGAAGTTGACAAAGTCACCGGAAATCTCGGTCTGCCGCTGCACCAGTTCGTTAATAGTCTGGCCATCAACCTGATTGCGCAGGAAATTGCGATATAACATGTCAAGTTGCCGGGCAGCCAGAGGTTCTTTGACGTCACCTGCTTCGCGGAACCCTACAATCTTTTGAAAAACGTCGCGATCGGACATTTTTTTCATGTAACTGGCATTCAACTCACTAGATCTTTGGAGATCTTCCGGACGACCGGTTGTCTGCGATAGCCAGCGTGCTTTCGCCATTTCAATTTGCAGGGGAATCGTTTTAGACTCAAACTCCTCCAAGAATACGGTAAAATCTTTTTCTGTAAATCCTTTCTCCAATTGCTCGACCCCGCTTTCATTTTAGCTTTCATTTCAATTGAACTATCGCACTCAATCACCTTCGCTTGAAATATCATTCGATTAGCTAAACAAATTTTCCTCTTTCAGGCAAGCTGCCTTCCTTCATTTATTTTTCACATCGATCATGTATTATTTAAGTCATGCAGGATTAACCTTATTGCACAGCAAAGTGCACTGGCGGAGGAAGGTGGATTTCCATACAATTCATGGAACAAAACAGAGCAAAGTAGCGTTAGTACAAAATGTGGAGCCAAAGGGAGGGTATAGCATGAAGCGTCGTATTAAGTTTAGATGGTTGATTATTTTGCTGATTATCGCAGTGGCGGGGTTTTTTGTAGTACGCGGAGTTGTGAAACGCCGTCAGGCTGCCAGCCAAGCTGCTTCAATGGCCTTCGGAGGAGTTGAGGTAACGCGTCAGGATTTGGAGGTCATGATTGACACATCCGGCAAAATTAATCCTTCTGGAATTGTGGATATTATATCTCCGATTGCCGGGCAAATCTCGGAGCTGCTCGTAGAAGCCGGTAAACCCGTTGTTAAAGGGCAGATTGTTGCCAGAATTGACCCCTCTGATGCAGAGCAGCTAGTCAAGAAGGCACAAAATGACCTGAAAATTGCCGAATCTAAGCTGCGGACAGCTAAGTTAACAGCATCTCAGGCGCCAGCCAAAGCCAAAATGCAGGTTGACCGGGCCAAATCAGCATTAGCCTCAGCACAGCTCAGATACGATCAGCTGATTGCGGGACCGACTAAAGAAGCTTTGGCTCAGGCCGAGTCATCCCTAAAGCAGGCACAATTA
>JBMNNY010000223.1:0-2878 GCA_050942765.1 Bacillota bacterium
TGAAACAGATTTGAGCGCAATAGAGGACGGTATATATCGCGGAGCAGCCGAGACCGCGATGGTAAAAGTAGCCGTAGAAGTTGAAGTTATTGATCACAAGATCACTGGAATCAACATTCTAAAACATGACAATGGACTTGGAAAAAAGGCTGAGCAAATTACCGGGAAAATGATCAAAATGAATACCTATGACGTTGACGTCGTAAGCGGAGCAACTTCGTCCAGCCTTGTCATAAAGAGTGCTGTCAGTGACGCGCTTGCTCACGGAAAAAGAAGACAATAGCTGTAGCAAATGATAAGCGGCGATTTAAAAAAAGCGACTGGAAAATTGGCGGAAACGAATGAAAAAGGAGTAAAGGAGCGCAAGAAAGCATGAAAGAGCCTGCAGAAAAAACCGAAAAGCGCATAACCATACGGTTTGATCTGATCACCATCGCAGTAACTGTACTGTCATTCATTGCGACACTCTTTGTTTATCCCTCCCTGCCAGCCTCGATTCCATACCACTGGAGCGTCGATGGCAGTGTGAAGTCAATCGAAAAGTGGGTTGCATTCATTACTGCATTTGCCCCCGTATTCATTTACTATATAGCGAAATCGCGCAGGAAAAATCAAACCGATGTTTCACGTTTCTTAACTGCGATGATTTTTGTAGTAATCCATTGGGTACTCATCCTGATCGCAAGAGGATGAAAAAGTGCCGCACAATCAACAGCCAGACACGAGACAAGTCTCTTCACAAAGGTAGGTGGGCATATGCCCACCTGCTTTTGATTAATGCACTTTCTTTTTGCAAAACTGCGCTAGATCTTCTAGATTGATGTTTTACAGCTTTGCCTCATATAGCAAAACGCCCTGCCACGTAAATGTGACAGAGCGTCGCGATCTGTATCTTTCATTCTATTATTGCTATTCTATGTTATTCTCGATCAACCAGGGTTATCTTAATGCCGCCCACTGCCAACGCAAAAAGGTCATACAATCCTGCCACGATGACTCCGCCCACTCCGGACATCAAGCCGTAGATTATTGACAGGATGATACATCCCACGGCGCCACCGCCCAATGAGACTACTTCATCCATGGTACCCAGATCACGGCCGATATCCCAGAGAGCAAAACCCGCCAATAGCAGGACCACGTTGGCAATCAAGCCTATTACCAGACCCATTACCAGGAAAAGACGAAACACCGATCCCAGTCCAATGCGCCTTATCTCCACTTTTTTCATAATGGCACCTCCGCTTTGCTTATGCGATTACTCAGCAATATATATGCAAGTGGAGGCTAGAATCTGACACATAAATTGGAAAAGCTATTCCATCCTACCCTGAATCGGGCAGCTATTTACTTTTTGCCCAGAATGGCCTCTTTGAGAAGATCAGTGACCAGCACCGGATTGGCACGTCCTTTGGTCTCTTTCATGATTTGGCCTACAAAGAAGCCGAGCGCTTTTTCTCTGCCATTACGGAAATCCTCGGCCGGACCGGGGTTCGCTTCCACCAGACTCTTAATCATGGCTTCCAATGCTCCCTGATCACTAATCTGCATCAACCCGCGTTCCGCAACAATGGTTTCCGGCGCAGTACCGGAAGCAAACATTTCTTCAAGGACAGTTTTAGCGATCTTGGTGGAGATTTTCCCGTTATCGATCATTGCCAGCAGATCCCCGAGTTGTTGCGGGCTGAAACGCAGTTCCTCAAATCCGGTTTCCGCCTGATTATTCAGCCGAGATACCTCACCCATCAACCAGTTGCTGATCGCCTTGGCATCTTTATAATACCTGAGCGTCTGTTCGAAGAAGTCTGCCATAGCGCGATTACCGCTAATCAGCTCCGCATCATAGAGCGGCAGCCCGTACTCCTCAACGTAACGCCGACGCTTAACGTCAGGTAGTTCTGGTAACGTGGCCTTGATTTCATCAATCCAGGCCTGACCAGGCTCAACCGGTACCAGGTCGGGTTCCGGGAAGAAACGGTAATCATGCGCTTCTTCTTTGCTGCGCATCGAAAGAGAAACGCCGCGCCCTTCATCCCAGGTACGCGTTTCACGTACCACAACGCCGCCACTATTCATTAGCTCGGTCTGGCGCTGAATTTCGTACTCCAGAACGTTAACAACCGCCCGGAATGAGTTCAGATTTTTTATTTCGGCATGCGGGCCAAGGCGATTAGTGCCTTTTTCGCGCATGGAGATATTGACGTCGCAACGCAGCGAGCCTTCCTCCATCTTGCAGTCGGACACGCCGATATAGAGCAGGACAGTCTTCAGTTTCTCCAGATAAGCTTTGGCTTCATCCACAGAATTCATTTCAGGTTCGCTGATAATTTCAATAAGCGGAATGCCGCAGCGATTGAAATCTTCCATAGAGAACGTGGATTCCCGGATGGTTGCACCGCCATGGATTGACTTCCCGGCTTCTTCTTCAAGCTGAATACGCGTAATGTGAATTTGTTTTTCGAGACCATCAACTACGATATTGACACGGCCACCGGTTCCCACTGGCTGACCAAGCTGCGAAATCTGATAGCCCTTTGGCAAATCCGGATAGAAGTAATTTTTGCGCACAAATATCATACGTTCTGTTATTTGACAATCAAAAGCCAATGCCGCGCGTATCGCAAACTCGAGAGCGCGCTTATTTAAGACTGGCAGCGTTCCCGGCATCCCAAGGCATCTGGGACATACCAGTGTATTCGGCTCAGCCCCGAATTCTGTTGGGCAGGCACAAAATAGCTTTGTATTTGTAGCGAGTTCGGCATGTACCTCTAGACCGATTACCGGTTCCCAAGTCGTCATCCCCGATCACCTTTCCCTTCGAAACGCTGCGTCTGCGAATCTGACCCCTGCTGTGGCTGCACGTGCGAATACGGCTGCT
>JBMNNY010000030.1:0-16322 GCA_050942765.1 Bacillota bacterium
CAGCTGTTCCAGTTCGTGTCCGTCATAATGGCTCCCCCTTTTTGATAAAAAATAAACCCGTCCTGAAAAGGACGGGCTAATGCCGTGGTACCACCTTTTTGCGCTTCCGCCATCAGGCATCCGGTAATGTACTGCGCACCTCACTAAACGCGTCACTCGGTATTGCGTTGCCTTGCGCTACCTTACGCTGCTTTACGCTGCCTTTCAGCCTTACTTGCGAAAACCTCTGCCCGCGCCAACACGCGGCGGCGCAGTAACGGGCGCTCCCGCCACCCCCTACAGCCCGGCACCTAATCCGTATATGAATCCGTGCACAAAATCGCATACGGACCGTCTACAGAAGCCGGGGTTTTGGGATGGAACTCCGGAGAGTAATTCAGCATACAGCTTCCTGCCTGTTTCCACCTGCCACAGGCTCTCTGAAAGGTTGGACTGTACCCTACTGGTGCTCCTTCATTGTCGATTACAATATTTGCCTAATTTTACATTACGGCAGGCCAATAGTCAAGATGCCCCCATGAATTAACAGGCCTTATTTGAACTTTTGCTGATCATGCACCTATTTCATCAATATTTGGATTAAAAAAAGGCTATTTTGGATTATTACAGAAATATACTTCTGTAAAAATGTATCTGGCAAAACTCATGAACATCTTCGGGATTTTACAACTTTGCACTTCTTTTGGCATAGTTTGCAAAAGAATTCCTTCCCAATTTTATAGAGAGTGGGGTGCACCCAATAAAAAGACACATCTTGCTGACAATGGCAGTCATTCTGTCGATTAGTATTATCATGGCTGCCAGCACTTTCGCCCAGGAAAACTACAGTCTGGTCTTCGAAGCGCTGCTGGTTGATATTTACGGACAGATCAGTAATGGCGTCATTTGCCAGGTCGATCCGTCGGGCCAAGATTTCCGCAGTCTCTCCAGCAAAGCGGAAAAAGATGCCACAATGCCAAGCTGTTCGCCCGATGGACGGTACATAGCTTTTGTTTCTTTTCGAGACGGGAATGCGGAGCTTTATATGATGAACTCGGACGGCACCAATGAAGTCCGACTGACTAACACCGCAGCTAATGAATACCACCCCTCTTTTTCCAGTGACGGCAAGTTTCTGGTATTTAACAGGATCATTAACAAGATCTATCAAATTGTAGTCATGGAGCTGTCCTCACGCCGTGAAGTCCAAATTACCAAAGGCTCAAACAACTTTGTGGCCCCCAAAGTATCACCGGACGACACCAAAATTGTCTGTTATTCTGATCTTGACGGTACTGGCCGCTATCAAATTTATGTCCTCAACGTTGACGGCACCCAGCCGACCAAAATGACCAAGTCCGACAGCGGCCAATGTGTTGAACCGAACTGGTCACCAAACGGGAAAGAGATTGTCTTTGTCTATGAAACTGTCCCTGATGGTGATTCATACCTTTATGTTGTCAGCAACGATCAGCAAAGCATTCGCGCCCTTACTTCGGAACCAGCCAAGTACTACCGTCCCTGTTGGTCACCGGATGGCAAGAAAATTGCCTTTTCCTCCAATTATGGTGATGCCGGCTTTACGCAGCTCTTCACCATTAACCCGGACGGTACCGGTATTACTCAGATAACTGATTATGTCCATTACTGTCAATATCCAACCTGGCTGAAAAAATCGGCAACCTCGCAGGCCGGCTCGCCCGGACCGCAGACTGCCGGAACTGGACTTCCCGGCGCTTCACAAACCTCTGGTCCGTCAGTCTCCACCCCCACCACGCCGATTGACTCTCCAGCTAAGGTTGTCGATGGAGCGCCTATCTTCCGTGGCATGCTCTGGGGCATGACGAAGGCACAGGTTAAGGCCGCCGAAAAAGCGTCATTAGTATATGAAGACACCGATTTGCTAATCTTTAGCGATAAACAATACGGAATGCCATGTAACATTATCTACCTTTTCTTTGATGATTACCTGTATGTTTCCAGCATGACAATTGATGTAGAGCTGACAGATTATTTGCCCTACATTCAGGCGTTTAATAGCAACAAGGCAGAGTTAACAGCCAAATATGGCAATCCTACCACGGATCAGGTAAAGTGGACCAACAACAAGTATAAGAATAATCCGGCCCAATGGGGTACTGCCCTTAAGGAAGGACATGTCAGTTTCTACTGCGAATGGAATCTCAAGCAGGTAATTGTTTCATCAACACTGGAAAGAAGCAAAGAAGGCGCCGTAAGCTGGATGCTAATTTTCTCAGAGACTTTATAGCGGAAGATTAGTCGAAATCTATTTTAATTTTTGCCAAGATGCCGGTGTTTGACGCCGGCATTTCATGTTTAGTCCTCTGACAACGCATCATATGCCTTCTTCGACCATAGCCCCTCTGAGTGCACAAAAATACTTTGCAGTGCAATCTTTTATACAAAACCCTTGTTGGCTTTGATTCATCTCGAGCTGCCAGCATCGAACCGCCGCACAAATTGCGGGCACAAACAACCAGCATCGAACCGCCCCCTCCGAAGATTTCATAACAAGCCGGAAGGAAGCGCCCGGGTTTTCTAGAATTTGATAATATTACGGATTACGAAACAATCTATGCGAAAAGGATGATGAAATTGACCAGATTGAGCGCCATACACATCCCTGATGCACCGCATACTCCCAGGAAAATTGTGACCGATATCGTACACGGCGTCAAAATTGACGACCCTTACCGTTGGCTAGAAGATGGTCAGTCTCCTGAAACGCGGGCGTGGACCGAGGCTCAGAATCAGAGAACCGAAGCTGTCATGCAGCAGCTACCCGCACGGAAACTGATCAGCAGACGTTTGACTGAGCTTATGTCGCAGGAAACAGTCGGTTCTCCGCATCTTTGTGGCAATCAGCTGTTTTACATGGCACACTTCCAGGGCAAAAGCCAACCAGTACTAATGGTGATTGCTCTGGAGGATTTGCTAAGCGGTGCGACCAGTCGCGCCCGGATTCTGGTTGATCCCAATAAAGAAAGCCAGACCGGAATTGTGGCGCTGGACTGGTGGAACCCGTCTGCCGATGGCTCAATGCTCGCCTACGGACTCTCAAAAGGCGGAGACGAGTGGAGTGTCCTTCATATCATGGAGGTTGCCACCGGTAAGTTATTGCCTGAGAAAATCAAGCGCACCCGCTATGCCGGAGTCACCTGGCGGAAAGACAACACCGGTTTCTATTATGGCCGTTACCCGCAGCCTGGCGAGGTTCCGCCCGGTGAAGAAAACTATAACCGGCACATTTTCTATCACAAACTGGGTACTGACCCGGCAAATGATCCGAAGATCTATGGTGAGGGGTGTGCCAAAGAGCTTTCCTTTGGAACCTCCTTTTCGAAAGACGGCCACTATTTACTATTGCATGTTTCGCATGGCTGGAGGAGGACGGATCTGTACTATCGTGACGAGACCGATTCCGCGGGTACTGCCAGCCCCTTCCTTCCCCTCGTGGAAGGCATTGACGCTCACTTTTACGGGGGTATTATCGGCGAGACCCTGTATGTACTGACCAATTATCAGGCGTCGCGGTACAGGATCGTTGCCATTGATTTGAAGAATCCAGCCCAGAATAACTGGCGGACCATCATCCCCGAGTCAGATGATCTGACTATTGAGAACGTGGCATTTGCCAAAGGGCATATCATCATCAGTGGTCTGAAGCATGCTGTTTCGCATCTCTATGTATATGATTTGCATGGTCAACTTCTGGGCGAAGTCCCCTTGCCCACCCTGGGAGCGGTGACTGGCCTGACTGCTGACCCGGAAAGCGATGATTTCTTTCTCGTCTTTGAATCTTTTCTTATTCCGCCGGCAATCTATCGCTGCACGGCAGCCAAAGGCACCCCTCTTAAGCCGGAAATGGTCCTGACCAGTGCGGAGGCTGTTGATCCGAACCTGGTCTCCATTGAGCAGGTATTTTATCCGTCCAAAGACGGTACCAAAATTCCCATGTTCATTCTGAAGCGCCGTGATCTGCCCGTGTCAGCCGATAATCCTCATCCAACCGTGCTGTTTGGATACGGCGGGTTCAATATTAGCAAAACTCCCACCTACATGCCTGCTATCGTGCCATGGATTGAATCCGGCGGCATCTACGCCTCAGCCAACTTGCGGGGCGGCAGTGAGTATGGCGAAGATTGGCACCGGGCTGGCATGCAGAGCAATAAGCAAAACGTGTTTGACGATTATATCGCTGCCGGAGAGTATCTGATTAGTAAGGGATATACCGATCATGATCATTTTGGGGTTTGGGGACGCAGTAACGGCGGCTTGCTGGTAGGTGCAACCTTAACTCAGCGTCCTGATCTGATGAAGGCGGTGGCATGCGGGGTACCATTGCTTGACATGGTGCGTTATCACAAGTTCCTGATCGCTTACCTGTGGTGCTCCGAATACGGTAATCCGGATGATCCGGAGGCATTTAAGTGGCTTTATGCTTATTCGCCTTATCATCATGTGCATGAGGATGTAACTTATCCGGCGATTTACACCTACACAGCCGAATCTGATACGCGCGTTGACCCGCTGCACGCCAAGAAAATGACGGCTTTGCTGCAGCACGTTGACTCTATCACGGCAGCGAAAGGCCCGATTCTGCTACAGGTAGAAGCGGACGCAGGTCATGGTGTTGGTAAGCCATTGCACAAGATCGTGGCGGAACAGGCGAACATGTGGGCGTTTCTGGCGTGGCAGCTGGGGCTGGATGTGGCAACTAAGGCTTAGGCTGCGATCCAGGCGATAGCCCAAAAGCTCATGTCTGCAATGTCATTACAATGAGAACTGCTTTTATGCCCCGCTTTAGCGGGGCTTTTTCATCCAAAATCCGCTGGTTTAGGGTTCGGTTCTTGTAATGTCCTTGATTCTGTCAAAGTGTTTATCAAAGGAGACAATTCTCATTAAGTCATACATTCGAAGAATGTAAAGCAAAATTCAACCTCTAAACTCCCTGCAGTGATCGCCGCATCCCTTCCGCATCAAGTATCTTAATCGAAGCGCGGTGATAATCGATTAATCCCTCATCCCGCATGCGTCCCATTTCGCGCGATAATGCCGGCCGGGTTACATTCAGAAAATCCGCCATTTCATTGCGATCCAGCGGCAGGACAAACATCTCCTTGCCAGCGCGGCGGTATTGCTCGAGCAGGTAAACGACAATCTTTTCGCGCACACTTTTGAGCAGCAAAAACTCAACCTTGCGATTAAGTACCAACGCGCGGTTTGTCACAATCGAGAGCATGTTGTAGATTAGTCGCTGATGATATGAACAGTGCTGCTGGCATTGCCCGACGATGGAGCGCGCCTGGATAAACAGCACTTCGCAATCATTTTGTGCCACCACGGTCGCCGGCCAGGTCGGTGAATCCGAAAAGGCGGCCATTTCCCCGAACATCATCGGCTGTTCCAACAGCGTCATGATTACTCGGCTCCCTGTCACGGACTCTTTCACAACGGCGGCGCTGCCGGCGACTATAATACCCAGGGCGGAGAGGGGTTCCCCCTCCACGGTCACCACTTCATCCTTATGATATTTGCGCACAGCTGGCTGCAGGCAATTCAGCATCGCTGAGAGTTCTGAAAGGGCAATACCGCGAAACAGAGGACATTGTGCCACCTTATTAGCCAAATGCTCCATCCGCCAAAACCTCCTATTGCTAGTATGGGTCTTTACTTTTGGTAACCATGGTTACCGACACGTCATTTTTATTCTAGTATGCTTAAGACAAGAAAACAAGTTAATTGGAGGGTTTGCAATGAAACGTAAGATAGTCAAGATTGATGAAGAGAAATGCACCGGTTGCGGTTTATGTATTAATGCCTGCCATGAAGGTGCCCTGCAGCTTGTCAATGGCAAAGCCAAACTGATTACTGACTCATATTGTGATGGACTGGGTGCATGCCTGCCAGCTTGTCCGGTAGATGCCATTCATATCGAGGAACGCGAAGCGGATGCCTTTGATGAAGAGGCGGTCAAGCAGCGGATGCAAGGCAATAACGCGGACAGCGGCACCGGCGGCGGCGCTAGCGCCAACAGCGATGACAGCGCCAACAGCCCCGGCAACGGCAACAGCGGCAATGCTTCGGCGGCACCGACCCTGCCCTGTGGCTGCCCCGGCTCGCAAGCCCGCATGATTAATCGGTCGGCAGCCAGTGGAGCTGCCGCAAATGCGCACGCAAACGCGCAACACGGGTCGGCCGCCAATGGCGTTTCTGTCCCGGCAGCAGCCGTTGCACCCCAGTCTCAACTGCGCCAGTGGCCTGTTCAGATTCAACTGGTTCCAGTGAATGCGCCTTACCTGGAAGACGCACACCTGCTGGTGGCGGCTGATTGCACGGCCTACGCCTATGCCAATATTCATAATGACTTTATGCGCGGGAAGATTACGCTTATCGGATGCCCCAAACTGGATGATGCCAATTACTATGCCGAAAAATTCACCGAGGTCCTCAAGAACCACAACATTAAGAGCATCACTATTCTGCGTATGCAAGTCCCTTGCTGCGGTGGGATCGTCCACGCCGTCAAGACGGCCATGATCAACAGCGGCAAGATGATTCCCTGGCGTGTAGTTATCATTGATACTGAGGGGAATATTGTCGAGGATTAAACAAGCGCTATTAAAGATCAAATGGATATTCTCCGGGGCCATACAGAAGCGCGCCGTATGTCGCACCTTGCGACATACGACACGCTTTTACTTTAATTAGATCATCCAGACCGGCACGCACCAGTTGTGCGTATCCAGCGGAAGCAAGTTTTCCGCCATACAGATCACCGCGCCATTCCCGATTTTAGTCTTAATACCTGGAGACTCGTCAGACTTCTCCGGCTTTGCCACCGGATCCAGCACACGAAAGTGCTTGACAGCCTCTTTCCCGGGAGAGGCGGACTTTTTGATCTCAATGGGGTAAAGCGTGCCATCCTGATAAATCAGCAAATCAATCTCGCGCTGATCCTTGTCGCGGTAATAGAATATGGGCGGTTCTTTTCCGGCATTAAGATAGCTTTTGTAAATCTCTGAAAAGACATAGCTCTCAAAGAATGCGCCTGACATAGCGCCCTTTTCCAGCACCTCCGGATTGCCCCATCTCAAAAGATAGGCACAGAGGCCTGTATCAAGGAAGTGCAGCAAAGGCATTTTCGTCACACGCTTCAGAACGTTGTTGTGATAAGGCTGAACCAGCGCCACTATTCCGGAAGATATCAGAATAGAAAGCCACTTTTTGGCTGTCGGCGACGAGATGCCGCTTGCGCTGGCAATTTCCTCATATATGACAGGTTTGGCGGTTCTGGCAGCCACCACAGTCATGAAGTTGAAAAATGCCATTTCATCGGCAACCTGAGTCAGATCCCTTATATCACGTTTAAGGTAGGTATCAACATAAGAGCGATAATAGGTCTCCCAATCGACCGCTGTATCAGCATACAGCTTTGGCATGGAACCCTTAAAGATACGGGCATAGATTTCAGTCAGGTTTTGTCGTTTGGCTTCATTGACGCGCCTGAGCAGCCTTTCTGGATCAATTGTAAACGCTTCGGAACGCATGCCCTTAATCTCACTTGCAGACAAGCCCAGCAAATTGACGATACCAACTCGCCCGGCAAGCGATTCGCTGACATTTTTCATCATGACAAAGGATTGTGAACCTGTAATCCAGTAATCACCGCTGCGCCGTGAGCGATCAACTGCTATCTTTATATACGGGAGCAGCTCCGTGGCATATTGAATCTCATCGATTAATACGGGTGGCGTGAACCGCTGCATGAACAGTCCCGGATCGCTTTTGGCCAGATAGCGGATATCAGGATCATCTAAAGTGACGACTTTTCGTTCCGGTTCCGCTAAATGTTCAAGCATGGTTGACTTGCCCGCCTGACGGGGACCAGTCACAAGCAGTACCGGAAATGTTGCTGAGATTCTCCGCACGACATCCTCTGCGGCTCTCCTAATATACATATCTGATCACCACCTTTTTGACCCTAATGGCCGTATGTTGACAACAACGGCGATTGGAGACATCAATGCATCATGTCCGACTAATCCAAAATGCAATTTTATCTTAGCCGATATACTCATATTATAGTCAATATATCGCGAGCCGTCAATTTCCCCGGGCCGCCGCAAACCTTTTCGGCAAAATTGCCATAATTCCCCACTTTCTACACTTCTTGATTCAATGCCCTATTTCGGCTATAATTAAATAATATTTTTAACCTGGTTTTGTACGAATGGAACTGCCATCACATGTAAGGGGGAGAGGCATTTTGCGTGACACGGTAATTGAGGTCGAAAACCTGGTACGCACATTCTCCGGACAGCGCGGATTATTCCGCAAAAACAGCCGGGAAATACGCGCCCTGGATGAGGTCAGCTTCAGTGTAAGCCGCGGCGAGCTGTTTGGCTTGCTTGGACCGAACGGAGCCGGCAAAACCACCACTGTAAAAATCCTGACCACCCTGCTGCTGCCCACGGCTGGCAAGGCAACGGTGCTTGGATATGATGTCAATAAGGCGGAAGACCAAATCCGCCCCAAAATCAACTTCATATTTGGAGGCGAACGCGGTCTTTACTGGCGGCTGAGCGGCCGTGACAACCTGCGCTACTTTGCCGATCTCTATCGCATTGACAGCCGGACACAAAAGCGCCGCATTCCGGAACTGCTTGATCTGGTGGGGCTGTTGGATCGCGCTGACGACCGCGTAGAGACTTATTCCAAAGGGATGAAGCAGCGGCTGCATATTGCCAGGGGATTGATTAACGATCCGGAGGTGCTCTTTCTGGATGAACCGACCATCGGCCTTGATCCAGGCGGAGCACGTGACTTGCGCGCCATTATCCATGCCCTTACCGAACGTGGCAAGACTGTCCTTCTGACGACGCATTACATGTTTGAGGCTGATGAATTGTGCGATCGCATCGCCATTATCAACCGCGGCCGCATAGCCGCCCTGGACACTCCCGCTGGCTTAAAACGCCTGGCGGCCGGCCTCTCGGTAATTCAAACCCATGTATATGGCCTGCCTGCGGAAAAAATCAAGGAGCTGGGCAAATGCCCCGGTATTGAATCGGTTAACATCAAAAACATGGACAATTATCAGATCCTTGAAATTGGCACCACCGCACCCGGTGAGATTGCTCCGGTCGTAATGCAGGTATTAAACGGATTTAGATTCGACGACTTCCGAATCCGCGAAGCCACGCTAGAGGACGCGTACCTTAAACTGGTTGGTGGTGCAGCATGAAAGGCGATTTACGTGCTATCGTTGGGACCTTGCGCATGCAAATGAAAACGACGTTTTCCAGGGCTACCTTTAAATTTGTGGTACTGGTGCAGCCGCTGGTCTATGCCACCATTTCATATATGATGTTCCGCCAGTCGCAAAATGAGTCGTTTATGGCATATGTGGTGCTCGGAACCGGATTGACCACTATGTGGAGCTCGATCGTTTTTTCATCATCCGGCGATATCGAAAGAGAACGCTACAACGGCACGCTTGAATTAATTTCGATAGCGCCGGTTCCGCTGCGGACAACCATTTACGGCAAAATTGCCGGCAATACGTTACTAGGATTATTTTCGATGATTTACTCTTTTTTAGCCGTGCGGATCATTTACAACGTTCCCATTGTCATTGCCCATCCTCTGCAATTTGTGACCATCCTGTTTCTTTCCATTCTGGCATTGGTCGGACTTGGTGCGGTGATGGCGGGCTGTTTTACCCTGTCGCGCAATTCCCGGGGATTGATGAATGCTCTGGAGTATCCGGTTTTTATCCTCTCGGGCGTGATGTTTCCAATCGCCGTCCTGCCGCAATGGCTGCATCCGGTCTCATATACGCTGGTAATGACCTGGGTCGTTGGTGGACTGCGCACTTCATTTGGCGTGCCCGCCCTTCCATTTTCCTTTGGCATCATTGTGGCCGTACTCGCATGCTTTATAGTCGGCCATTTTCTGCTGGCCAACTGGCTCTTCCGGATTATTGAACGTCAGGTTCGCATTAAGGCTACTTTGGGGGTGCAATAGCGATGGCAGTGTTATTTGAACCTCTGCGGCGCTTTTTTTCGCAGGCCAGACTTTCGTTCATGGCCCTCTATGGCTGGCTGCGACCGCAAATCTATATTCTGACTAATATTGTTACCCCGGTTCTGTCGGTCGTCTTTTTTGCGACCTTGGCCCGATTTGCATACGGGATTAAGGATGTCACCCCCTATGTGATCGGAAATGCCGTAGTTTTATGTACCTATAGCGCGTTTTTTGGCGCCGGCGGCGTGCTGCGCAACGAACGCAATTTCGGCACGCTGGAACTGGTGATGGGAGCTCCCTACGGCGGCTTCGCCTTATTTGCTTCGCGCAGCATCCCCTATATTCTCGATGCGCTCCTCAGTGTCAGTCTGGGACTATTAGTCGGTAGCCTGTGTTTCGGAGTCAGCTGGGCTCAAGTCAATTTCGGCGCTCTCATCGTGGCGCTGCTAGTGAGTATTTTTGCTGCCGAAAGCCTGGGACTCCTGGTATCAACCTTCGGGCTCATTGTCCAGGATATGAACCTCATCTCCAATACGCTGGCTTCCAGTCTGCTGGTTTTCACCGGTGCTAATTTTGCAATCACGCTGCTACCTCCGTGGATGCAAAAAATCTCCTGGTCGCTGCCGACCACGCGCGGGATAGCAGCCGCCCGGCTAGCCGTAGGAGGCGCCCCCTGGAGCGCAGTCGGACGCCTGCTACTGGGAGAGTTTGCCCTGGGCTGGCTCTATATGCTCATTGGCTATGGCCTGCTGCGCCTTATGCAGCGGCGTGCCCGCGTCTCGGGAACGATGAATCTTCAATAAATTCCCTTCCCTCTTGACATTGGGTAACTAGTTATGTTTTAATAGGGTAACAAGTTACCTATTGAAGGGAGGTCTGGCGCAACATACATGGATGAACTAGCACAAAAAGCATTCATCTTTGCCAGCATCTTTACTGTATCCAATAAACTGCAGACATTGGGAGACAAGCTCGATCCCCAGATCACCATCAAACAGTGGCTGCTCTTGGCTGCCATTGCAAACTCGACAGTTGAGGCACCTTCGCTCAGTGAGATTTCCGCCTTAATCGGAACCTCGCGGCAGAATGTGAAAAAGATGGCGCTGCTGCTTGAAAAACAGGGATTTGTAAACATCCGCAGAGATGCCAACGATGCCAGAGTATTGCGGGTGGCACAGACCGCGAAGTGTGTGGAGCACTTTAAGTCCCGATACAAAATGGAATTGGAATTTTTGGAGAAGCTTTTCAGGGACGTGGATGCGGACCTGCTGAGCAGACTATATCATGGTTTGATCAAACTGAGCAATAATATCAGTGTTATGGAGGAGCAATACAATCAGAATGAGGAGCAATAAAAAGACGATGCTAATAATCATCAGCGTGATTTTGATAATCGTCGCCGTCGCCGCAATAGCAATTTTCTTCAATATCCCCTGGTCAAGGGCAGCCAGAGAATTCGAAGCCACGGCAGAGCGCTTGCTGGCCGATGCCAGACTGGCAGGTGCAGACCTGACTGGAACCGATCTAGCCAGCACCGATCTGGCCATCACTAATCCAGCCAGTGCGAGCACAGAATCCGGCGTATTTGCGGAAGAAGATATCGCGCACCTGCCTTTGCCAGTGCAAAAGTATTTCAGATACTGCGGCTATATAGGTACCCCGAAAATGTCGGCGATGAAAATTGAGTTCAAAGATGTGCGTTTCTCCATGGGGCCAAACAAACCCACAATCAAAATTGATTACACGCAGTACAATTTCGTGAACGCCATCAATAGAATTGCATACATTGACAGTTCCATGTTCGGCATTCCCTTCGAAGGCCTTGATGCCTACATAGACGGCAAAGGCTCCATGAAAGGCATGCTGGCCAAGTTGTTCACCCTGTTTAACCAGACCGGGAGGGATATGGATCGCGCCGCGCTTGTTACCTTTCTATCGGAAAGCCTCGTCATTCCGTCTGCGGCTCTGCAGGAATATATCTCCTGGCAGGCCATTGACGATTTGCACGCCCAGGCCTCAATTTCTTACAAAGGAATCAGTGTCAGCGGCATTTTTACTTTCGATGAAAATGGCGCTTTGCGCTCCTTTACCACCAATGACCGTGTGGCGACCGGCTTTGACGGCAAATCTGCAGAGATAAGATGGTCAGCCATTCTCGCCGATTATGTTGAAAGAGATGGCATCAAAGTGCCCAATGTCCTGCAGGCCATCTGGCACTATCCTGAAGGTGACCTGCTTTACTTTGACAGCAAGGATATTGACATCCAATACATGTAATCAGGTGTTCATCAGCAAATTCCTATGGGAGCTTGTCCTTAGCCCTTGGAAAAATTAAGCGCATCGGCTATTATTATAGATAATTGATCAATCTATAATCAGAAAGGACATCTGATATGGAAAGAACCTTGATTCGCGACATTAAACCAGGCAGCCGCGCCAGAGTGCGGGGATTTGTCGAAAACCTGCGTAACAAACGCACGATGGCTTTCATTGTTGTCAGAGACATCACCGGCAAACTGCAGCTAACTGTGGAAAAAGAGAAGTACCCAGAAATTGCTGCTGAGATTGACCGCCTCTCCATCAATTCGGTGATTAGCGTTGAAGGTATGGTGGTAGCCAACGAGTACGTCAAGATGGGCGGAATCGAAATGCTGCCCGATACCTTATCCATTGATTCGATCGCTGAAGCCCTACCCATCGATGAGAACACGGAAATCGATGTCCGCCTGGATTACCGCTGGGTTGACTTGCGCCGGGAAAAGAATCAGTTAATTATGAAGCTGCAGACGACAATCTGTGCCGCTTTTCGCGAATTTTTGCTGGCGCGGGATTTTGTCGAGATCCACACTCCCAAACTGATTGGTGCCGCCAGCGAATCCGGTTCGGATGTATTTGAGGTAAAGTATTTTGATACCAAGGCTTACTTGGCCCAATCACCGCAGTTCTATAAACAGATGGCCATGGCCGCCGGCCTGGAACGCATTTTCGAAACCGGTCCGGTATTTCGTGCTGAAAAGTCTTATACCAACAAGCACGCCACCGAGTTTACCGGCTTCGACCTCGAGTTCTCCTATATTGATTCCATGTATGACGTGATGCATCTGCAGGAAGAACTGATGGCCTACGCCCTGCGCAAAGTCAAAGAGCAGCACGGCGAAGAAATCGTACGGCTTTACGGCCCGGAATACGAAGTAGTCGTGCCTGAAACACCCTTCCCGGTCATCCGGCTGAAGGATCTGTATGCCGAGCTGAAAGAACGTTATGGCTATACCATTCCTGAAGAAATGCAGGGCGATTTGACTACCGAGGCCGAGCGTATGTGCGGCAAATTCAGCAAGGAAAAGTATGGCTCTGAATTTCTCTTTGTCATCGATTATGACGCCAAGGAAAGGGCATTCTACCATATGCGCAACGCCGAGGGCATTCCTCAAGGGTACGACCTCATCTGGCGCGGAGTGGAGATTACCACCGGCGCTCAGAGAGAACATCGCTACGAAGTGCTGCGCGCACAGGCAGAGGAAAAAGGACTGGCGAAGGATGTGGAATTCTATCTTCAATTCTTTAAATACGGCTGTCCCCCGCACGGCGGATTTGGACTGGGCATCGACCGGCTGACCATGCTTTTCCTGGGGCTGTCAATCAAAGAAGTCGAGTTCCTCTTCCGTGGTCCTAACCGGTTAACGCCTTAACGCCGTAATAGTGGTAAGAACATAAAATAGAATTGCGATTATGCGATTAGAGGATGCAACAAAAATGCCCCGTTGTGCCATGTAAACAACGGGGCATAAAAAATCCCCATAAAGCATCCCTGCGGGGATTTTTTGAACTGGAACGGACGGAGCGCTACCAACCAAAGTTCTCCTCTTTTAGTTCCAGTATTACTTCGCAGGTGTCAAAATCTACGCTCCAGTGTCCATTGGGAATCTTCTTCCACTTATATTCGGAAGCCTTGGCTCTCCACCAAGATTCAAATTCAGCATTCGCCCGGCTAAGATCCCTTACAATTCTCTGATACAAATTTTCGTCAAGGCTTTCGGTTTCTCTGCACCGGTCATTTAAGAAATGAATAAGGTCGTATAATGCCAGCCGTCTATAGTGGATCTTTTGAATAGCATCTCTCTCTTCGGGCGTTACTGAGCCGACAATCTCGTGATACAAGAATCAGACCTCCTGTCTGTACCCTCTATCCGTTCTCCTGCATTGGCTCTGGTAATCCGGTTTTTCGATCTCAATTTCGCCCAATAGTATTCATTTGCCCGTACCCTGGCCTTATGCATTCTGCATATATGGATAGCTTTTTCATAAACTGTGCCAAAAGTAGCCTCGTCATCGCTGAACCTCTGCCACCAGGCGCAACCAGAAGCAACCTGACAGTCAAGGCAAGACTGGCTACTTTGACTAACTGTATCAAATATCTTAATTTCCCTGAGTTTATTCTGATCCAAGCCGTCAAAGATGTTGCCAATCGCATAGCTGATTCGCTTGTCGCGCGGACAACCTATAAAGCGCATGCACGGATAGAGAGCACCCTGATAATCTACCGCAAGCATCTTCCCTGAGCTGCACCTGTCTTGCCTAATTAGTTCTTCTGTTAAGGGATAGCCGATCATATCGGAAAAAAACGAACAAGTATAAGTGCTATATAAATTATTATCAATAATATAATCGGCTAACTCCATCAATTGCGTCTCAAGCAAGAAATCGTCATCAGGCTTCCATGCATTCTCAAAGACAACATTAAGGTTGATTTCCTTGATCCCCAGTTCCCACAATTTAATGATGCTATCTTTGAGATGTCTAAGATTTGCCGAAAAGAACGTTACGCTGGAGAGCCCGTCAGGAAACTGTTTCAACCACAGCGGCACATTCCTCTTTTGATCATCCGTAATCTGATTGCCGTCCACTCTTAATCCAACGCTGATACAATGAGAGTTTTTCCTTATGTACTTCTGCATAGGCGGCGAATCATAGAATGTGCCGTCCGAAAACAAGCGAAATATGTGGTTGCCAAGCCATCGATGAGATAATTTGTACATCTGGAGGGTAATGTAGTCCGTCATCTGATCAATGAACTCAATTTCCCAAAACGGCTCCCGGCCAGCAAACTCCCAAATAACACTTTCCTCGGGTATCACATCGGGACTACTGCTCAAAATGTAATCAACAGCAACTTTTGCTAACTCAAGACTAATAGATTTTCCTGTTTTTTGGCCTGTAATGTAACAGTGCTTGCAGGCCAGGCTGCAATCTTCTGTGATGACAAAACGAATCGTTTTGGCCCTGCTTTCAAACCGGGTCGCGATATTCGATCTCATTTAATAGCCTTCCACATGGTTTGATGGCTTGTCCCGCATTTTTTTCGCATGGTTTGATTTGCATCAAACCAGAAGGTTTTCCAGAAGGTTTTTACGAAACTTAGTAGAAAAAAGATGGCGGTGTAAATGACCTGCTAGGAATTGTTTATTCAAGCCATTATAAGATATCGGGAATGTCCGGGTCATGCAAAATATCGGGGATATCTGGGTCGTGCAAGATATCTGGAATATCCGGATCATGCAAAATGTTCGGGATATCGGGTTCGCCTAGGATATCAGGTATATCAGGATCATGTAAGATGTCTGGGATATCCGGGTCGTGCAAGATATCGGGAATATCCGGATCATGCAAGATGTTTGGTATATCCGGTTCGCCTAAGATATCGGGAATATCGGGTTTGTGTAAGATATCTGGGATATCCGGATCATGTAGGATGTTTGGAATGTCGGGTTCGCCCATAATATCAAGTATATCTTTTGGGCCCGCATTTGCGATTAACGGCAGTACTAGCAAAGCGACTGACAGTAATATTACCAAAAGTAAACCTTTTTTTCTCACGTCATATACCTCCCCCTGCAATTCCTGAGGCTATTGTAGCATGCACCAAAGAATAAGGCACCCCGAATAAAAGTCGTATTTTAGGGAGGTTTATCATATGTTTGAGTCTTACGACCTGGTCAATTTTGGAAACCACCTAAGAAGGCTCAGAAAGGCTCTGAAACTTACTCAAAAAGACGTGGAAAGTCTATCTGGGCTGACCGCTGATGCTTTGCGGAGAATTGAAAACGGTGAAGTCGTTCCAAGGTATGATACTTTGCTCTATTTATCCCACACATATAAGAAAGACCTGTTGGCTGTTCTAAAATCTTACAGCAATGCAAACGAACTATTCGATTACTATCGTCGACTGGAAGATCTACTCGTCTTTAATGACATGACAGCACTGGAGCAGTTGACCCAAGAATTTTCTACTTATG
>JBMNNY010000226.1:0-2795 GCA_050942765.1 Bacillota bacterium
AATAACGATGGATGGCAATAAAGTCATTGTGGCGGTTTTCACCAAGCTCAAGTACAACCTGACGGCCGATGTTTATCCCGCAGGGGCGGGAACCATCGACGCTGGAATTGTGATGCAGGCAAGGGACGCTTACGATGCGGAGCATGGTCAGACCGTTCGCCTGGGAGCCAAACCGGGTCCAGGTTATGTTTTTGATCATTGGGATACAGATCCAATCCCATAGAAATTATCATGGATGAAGATAAAACGATCACGGCTTGTTTTGCTCCGGTTATACAAGGACGCATATTTGGTGTTGATACACTCCGGCCCATTGCCAATGTGACGGTGCAGTTCAGCTATGGCGGAACAGCAGTTACGGATGCAAATGGTCGTTGGATGAAGAAGTACGATCCGTCCGCGTGGGCACCCGTCCACATGGGCGGGTTTTGCATTTTCAGCCAGTCTTTGGAAGGATTTTGAAAGGGTAAAGAGAATTTCGACATTGGTATGGGGGAAATTTCACGGTTTCCAAAATTTGATTGAAATTCGATAAATAGAGACGTTTGTCTATAGCTTAAGAATCTGCACGAATTCTCCAGAATATTAGTATTGCGGGGGGATTTTGATGAAAACGCGTTACATTTGGGTAACAATACTTTTACTTCTGGCATTGTCATCTGCGCTGGTAGCTGCCGCAGTGCCTGACAGCATCGAGAAGATCCCGCTTTATAAAGGTGCGGAGCGGGACTATGATGCCGAGGACGAAATTATGGAACATTATGCGGAGTATGGGTCGGAGTATGAGCAAATCTATGAAGTCAGAGTATATAAGGTAAAGGCCATCATTGACGACGTATGTAAGTTCTATATTGATAAGCTGGGAGCCAAACCGGGAACTCTGCCTGATGATGTTTATGAAATTCTTGAACCGGGAGAGGTCTATGCGCCCTGGTATGAAGTGGAGTTTTACGGTGATAAGATTTTTGAGGATCAGTATGAGTACACGACCCTCATTCAGGATGGCAAATGGATCAGATCCGCTTTCGAAAAGCGCCCGCAATGGGAAAAGGGCAAGTGGCTCAGCCAGGTCTGGTTCGAATGGTACATCATGCTGGATAGTGGCGACTTGGCAACATATTCTGTGTATCTGATAGACGAAGGCTATGACTGGAAAAACAAGATCGACTATCGCTCCACCCAGATTAGAATCGACGTAACTATCACGACATCTGAGGATGATTTTGATGACGAATGGGGTTTTGCAGAAGACGAAGATTTCGCATTTGCGTCGCAGTATTTTGCCAAGAACCCTCCCACCGAAGAGACACTTGGCATACCGTTTTATCCGGGCTGGATCTATTCGCCGGAGCTATCCGCCGGCATGTCGCAGGATGATTATCATTATTACGTCTTCTTCAGCAGCGATCCGCCCGACAAAGTGGCAGCGTTCTATACGCAACGCCTGAATATGAAGCCGGCTATCATGAATGAGTTCTATATCTTTGCGCTGAAGGGAGAACTGCCAGTTCCCGAAGAAGGGTTGGTAATTCAGCCGAATCTGGCTCTTGGCGACATGCCGCAGACGATTATTACGGTGCAGAAGAAGATCTGATGTCCTGACCTCCCCAAATGGTAAACCTTATAGAACAAGCAACAAGCGTATGGCGGTCATTGAAATATCACAGCCAGTAAGATAAAATTATGGAAAATGATGAAAGAGAGCATGAAATAGGGCATGGATATATTCAAAGGGTGTAAGGATATCCTCTTGAGACATAATAACATAATTTTTGCTTACATCTTTGGCTCATACGCTCAAGACAAGGCCAGGGCGGATAGCGATGTAGACATTGCCCTATATTTGGATACAGCAATGGATGTTGAGACTTATCTGGAAATAAAGGTGCGTTTGGCAGAGGTCTGCAAGAGGGAAGTTGATTTAATTATATTAAACGAGGCCACTCCATTTTTGAGATATGAGGTTTATAGGAATAACAACTTGTTGTTTTCGCGGGACAAAGCCCGCGAAACGCAATATAAAGTAAAGACTTTATTTGAATATAGCGATATGAAGAAATACCTTAATCTGTGCTATAACGAGACTATCAGGCGATTGAAAGAAGAGGTGAAATCGCATAGTTAATAAGGACGTAATCAGGCAAAGATTAAGCCAATTATCAAACTCGCTAAGTAAAATTGAGAAGTTCCAGAATATGAGCTTGGAAGGTTTTTTGCATGATGAAATTGCTCAGGATGTTGTGGAATACAACCTATTTATTGCCATAAACATGATGATTAATATTGCAATGCATATTGTCGTAGATAATGGTATGGGCAATCCAGAGACCCTTGGAGATGCATTTAGTATACTAAATAAGAAAAAGTATTTGGACGATAATGAAACTGAAACTTACAGAAAAATGACCGGCCTTAGAAACATCTTAGCACATGAATATTTGAAGGTTGAAAAAAGGATAATACATAGCATTTTACAAAACAATTTGGTTGACATTAAGAAATTTGTTATATTTGTCGATGAAAACTTTATTTAGTCTTTTCCGGCAATCTCTCTATTGTGCATTGTACAAACCCATCATAAAATAATAAATGATGGGTTTTTTGCATTTTCCGAAAAATCAATTTGATTCTGGAAGTACTACGGATGACAATAGGGGGTGTTTGAATAACAAAGAAGGCATTTCTAATTGGTTTGATGGGGCGGATCGGATGGAGCTTCAGTAAAAGATAATAAAATCATCATGGATGATAACAAAAGCATTGTGGCCGTCTTCGTGTTTACCCATGATTTGACG
>JBMNNY010000225.1:0-2795 GCA_050942765.1 Bacillota bacterium
GTCAGAGTCAGGAGTGAGGCGCAATGAACGGAGATATGAGCGGAATTATTATTAAGGAAGGTGTCATACCTGATACTGCAGAGCTAATGAGTTTGTATAATGATGTCGGGTGGTCGGCCTATACAAATGACAGCACCCGTTTGAAAAAGGCGATCGAGAATTCACTTAAAGTGTTGACTGCCTGGGATGGCAATAAACTGGTCGGCTTGATTCGCGTGGTAGGAGATAATCAAACGATTATCTATATCCAAGATCTGTTGGTGCGGCAAGAATACCAGGGTCGGGGCATTGGCAGCCATTTGCTAAAACGCATTCTTGCTGAGTACCAGGCAATCCGCCAGGTGATCCTGATGACCGAACAGACCGAAGAGACAATCCGGTTTTACGAAAAATGCGGCATGGTGAAGATTTCCGATCATAATTGCATTGCTTTTATGAAGTAGAGATTGGCAGGGAAAAGACAAGCGAAAAACTATAAAGCACTTCCTGCCATTGAAGATCTCCTCAAAGGCACAAGAAAGGCGGTATTGGTATTAGATGCGCAAACAAATCAAGCCATTCAAACCCTTCTTATGCATGAGCCTGTTATGCTGTTACGCGATATTCACCAGTTTTAGTAGCATTGCCAGCAGCGAGTATGCCAGCGTTCGTTTGCCGAATGACCTGGAGATTAGCATTCCGGATGATTGGGAAATAACTTCAGAAACGGATCTTGACTTTGCTGCTGTTTGCCATGATGAGGCGGGGGCTCCAACAGCTACGCTGAACGTCAAGCTTTATCCACGTACCGTATTTTCCAACTATTATTCCAGTTTCTTTAAGATTGTTCAACTTAAATCTATGGACTACTTGGCAGAAGATGAAGCAAATGCAGAGGCTGTGGAAAGAGTCTGAGCATCTCTTATCTGAAATCAGAAACAGCAAGGCTTAAGCCAGTAGTGGATCAGATCGTCAATTCGATTAACCTGATAGATTTTGACAGGCTCAAAGATAAGGCAGCCTATGGCGAGGAAGATCCCCAATTGATGACACTCGCAGATCAGCTCGCTTTTATGTATGTGACAGAACTGACTCCTTATATTTTGGTCCTTATGCGCTCGCACTATTTGGCGCAGCAATGGTACTAGTTGCTTTGGTGGCGCCAATTTTGATCAGGTTCGCGATATATCGCAGGCCGATTAAAAGCGTCTGGGTGGCGATTGCGATAGCCGCGGCATTTTTGATCATCAACACTGTCGTAATGAGCTACTTAAGCAAATTAGGCATTATTACGCAGGCTACATTATTGCTGACAGCCCTGACTTCTTATTTGATCCTGAGAAAAGGCCACAAGCAGCTTGTTCAACCCGCATAAATTCCGGGTTCCTGCTATCGGCTCATATTATCCTTCCTCGGCCTGATAGCGTTTACGGCCTTCGCGCAAGAGCAATTGAAAAACGGCAAATAGCACGAACACTGATCCGAATCCCCATATCATTTCTGGCGGCGCAATTCTATTGAGCAATACACGCGTCGGAAATGCGCTGAACAACAACACCGGCACGCAGTAATACAGAAAACGGCGCGCCACCTTTGGGAAAATGGTATCGGGTTTTTCGGCTGCATTCAAAACCTGCATCGCGATGGTGTTTATGGCTTCCGGACGCACGCCAAATAAGGCCAAGCCGCTAATGATAAAGAATAACAGGCCCATGTCTATTGCCGCCGCGATAATTGCGAGTATATATAGCCCCGATATACTGACACCGCTCAATCTGGCAAACAGAATGATGGCCGCTATTAGAAATGGTGTTGCGCAGACAGCCAGTAAGTTGATATTCAAATAGATATAGTTTTTCAGCAGCGAGCGCGGTTTTAGTGCGTAATACCCAAACTGCCCGGATATCAGAGAATTTCCAAAATCGGACTCAGCCTCCGAAAAAAATATGGCAAAGAGATTATTCACTAACTGGCCGGTAGATCGGTATTTCGAAGAAGGGGAGCGTAATGCCATCTTTCTGGGCGAAGAAGTCACGAAATATCACCGCACCCTGACTACTTATATCAATGTCCTTGCTGAGAATGGTTTTGAGATCATCAAATTAGTAGAGCCCAAGCCGGTTGAGGAGCTCATGGATGAGCCTGGCATGCAGGACGAGCTGCGCCGCCCGATGATGCTGCTGGTGGCAGCAAGAAAAAAGTAATTAAGCGGTAACCGCGAAAGAAAAATTGAAAATGGTCTGGTGATAAATATTATGAATGCACATCTTGGAGAACTGGCTGCACTGGGTACCGCGATCTGTTGGACTTTTAACTCTATGGCATATGAGGCCGCCGGGAAAAAGGTCGGGTCTTTATCTGTAAATTACCTGAGACTCTTTGTGGCTTTCTTTTTATGTAGTGTAAGCGCATTTATTACGAGAGGCTTTCTGTTGCCGACCGATGCGTCCGGACATGTTTGGTTTTGGCTGCTTATTTCGGGTCTGCTGGGCTTTGTATTAGGAGATATCTTTCTGTTCGAGGCCTATGTTCTAATCGGTTCAAGAATTTCACTCCTTATCATGTCCGCTTCTCCGCCATTGGCGGCTTTGCTGGGCTTTCTGATTATGGGGGAAAAAATATCGCTTCTAGGATTGGCAGGCATATTCCTGACCATGGCCGGCATCAGTCTGGTAATACTGACGCGGAACCCCAATGAAAAAAAGATTCATTTCAACCGGCCGGCTAAAGGCATTCTATATGCTTCCCTTGGAGCACTTGGTCAGGCTTTGGGACTTATTTTCAGCAAGTACGGCATGGGCTCATACAATGCTTTC
>JBMNNY010000058.1:0-11536 GCA_050942765.1 Bacillota bacterium
TAATGGCCAGCCTGATTTGCTGTTAATACATGCCAGTGAACTAGTAACAATCGCCGGCAAAGGGAACAAGCCGGTAACCGGCAAGGCATTAGCAGATCCAGTGATCATTAACGACGGCGCTTTAGCGGTAAAGGATGGCCTGATTTGCGCCGTGGGAAGCACCAGCGAGATTTTGAAACAGTATAAACAAGGGGATAACACATTCGTTGTTAATGCGCAAGGCAAAACGGTCATTCCGGGGTTTGTCGATCCGCATACGCACGCCGTTTATGCTGGATCCCGTGAAGAAGAACTGTCGATGAAATTGTCCGGTGTGCCGTACCTGGATATTTTGAAGCAGGGTGGCGGGATTCTGTCAACAGTGCGGGCGACGAGGGCAGCCTCAGCGCAGGAACTGTATCGCCAAACCCGGTCCAGAATCCGGCGCATGATTGCCCATGGGACAACGACAGTTGAGATCAAAAGTGGTTATGGACTCAATCAGGTTGACGAAATTAAGCAATTGCAGGTCGCCAGCAGAATTGCGAACGAGGAACCGATCAATGTCGTGAATACTTTCATGGCAGCCCATGCCTGGCCGGAGGAATTCCGCGACAATCATGAGGGTTATGTGCGGCTGATTCTCAGCATGCTTCCGGAAGTGGCTGCTCTGGGGACTGTGCGCTATTGCGATGTCTTTTTTGAAGAAGGGGTTTTTGACGCCGCCCAGACGCGCAGAATTTTGCAGGCGGCCAAGATCCTTGGTCTGATTCCCAAAGTACATGCCGATGAAATAAATGACCTGGGAGGAGCAGCTCTGGCAGCAGAAATAGGAGCTGTATCGGCTGAGCATCTACTGCGAGCGGGCGATGAAGGCCTGCGCAAAATGGCAGAAGCCGGAACGGCGGCGGTTTTGCTGCCGGGAACAGCGTTTTCTCTGATGACCGGAGCATACGCCCGGGCCAGAGATATGATTGCCATGGGTGTTCCGGTAGCGCTGGCTACGGATTGTAATCCCGGCTCTTCCCCGACCGAATCGATGCCCATGGTCTTAAACCTGGCAGCATTTGCGATGCGGATGACACCCAGCGAGGCGTTGATCGCGGCGACCCTAAACGCTGCGCACGCCGTTGGCATGGCAGACCGGGTTGGCAGTCTCGAACCGGGCAAACAGGCCGACTTTGTGGTTTTGGACATGCCTAATCATTTGCATCTGTTTTATCATTATGGGACCAATCCTGTTGAAAAAGTGTTTTTCAAAGGCATGCAGGTCTGCCATAACGTCAGTATATTCGGGGAGGAATCATCTTGTTGAAGGAACCCATCAACAGCATTTTAGCGGAGGTTGCTTCCGCTTCACCGGCACCGGGTGGTGGCAGTGTATCAGCCCTCGTCGGAGCCAACGGGGCTGCTCTGGTTTCCATGGTGTGCCGTTTGACGATCGGCAAAAAGAAATATTTGGCTGTATCCGAAGAGATGGAGCAAGTCTTAGGAAAAACAGAAGCGTTGCGCGAAGAACTGGCCAATTTGTTTACGGAAGACAGCAATGCCTTTGATGGCATTAAAGATGCGCGGGCGCTTCCTAAAGAAACCCCGGAGCAAATCGAGGCGCGCAAACAGGCAATTGAAGTCGCGACCAAGGTTGCGATTCAGGTGCCGCTGAAAACGATGCGGGCTTGCGCCGCTACTATTGAACTGGCGGAGGTTGTGGCTGAAAAGGGAAATGCGACGGCCTTGAGCGATGTCGGTGTGGCGGCTTTGGTGCTCGAAGCTGGAGCCCTCGGTGCCAGGCTGAATGTTTTGATTAACCTGAGCGGCCTTGAGGATCGCACATTTGCGGAAAGCTGTCTGAGCGAGGCGAATGCGATCATGGCCAAAGTCCGGAGCATTAAAGAGCGCATGCTTGGTGAGATTGAAAAGCGGTTGCAGTAAAAGGTCAGCGATAGTAAGACGGTCAGCGATAACAAGGCGATCAGCGATGCATGAGCGACTGATATGCGATGCATGAAACATATTGGCCCGTGAACCGTTACATCAGTTGTAAGGTTGAAGGGAGTGCTGATGCTGAATGAAAAAGCTATACCGTTCGCGGCGTGACAGTATGATTGCCGGCGTGGCCGGAGGTATCGGCGAGTATCTGCAAGTGGATCCGACATTGATCAGGCTGTGCTTTGCCGGATTTACGCTGCTTTCGTGCGGCGCGGGACTACTGCTATATTTAATAGCCGTAATTATTATTCCGCTTGAGGATATCAACTAAAAATGATGCTCTGATTCTGAACCTTCAGGGGGCTGTCTGGAAAAGGCAGCTCTCTGTTGCATGCATTTAGTTTTTTATGTGGAGGGAGATTGTGATGACATTGCAGCGCCGCATCTTAGGCAAGAGTGGAATTTCTGTTTCGGAACTGGCATTTGGTACGCTTCCTATGGGGCCAATGCAGGGTAATCTTGCTCCAGAAGTTGGTGCCAGGGCGATCGTGCGTGCTCTGGAACTGGGAGTCAATTTTATCGACACCGCTACCATGTATGGCACGTACGAGCATATCAGACTGGCGTTGTCGATACACCCCGTGGCGGACGTGGTGATTAACAGTAAATCCACGGCGGCGACCTATGAAGATATGCAGCGCGATATCGAACTGGCGCGCACCTCTTTGGGAAGGTACCCCGATATCTTTTTGCTGCATGGTGCCAGGGCGGCGCGGCCGATTGAGGATCGTCCCGGGGCGATCGAGTGCTTGTGCGATTATAAGGCGAAGGGGCGGCTGCGGGCGATCGGTATTTCCACCCATTATGCCAATGTGGCCAAATCTGTTGCCAGCCTGGATTATATTGACGTTGTACATCCCCTGATCAACCGCATGGGTCTGGGGATCATGGGCGGTACCCGCGATGAAATGGTGGAAGCGATTGCGCTCCTCGGCAAAGCCGGCAAGGGCGTTTATGCCATGAAAGCGCTGGCTGGCGGTAACGGGCTGGATCAGTTTGCCGAAAACATTTCTTATGTGCGTAATCTGGAAGGTATGCATGCGATCGCGGTTGGCATGATTAGTCCACAGGAAGTCGAAACGGATGTGGCATTTTTTGAAAATATTCCGCTAACAGCGGAGATGCAAGCGGCGATTTCTAATTCGAAGCGCAGCAAACGTATTGTCGTTCAAGGTTGGTGTGAAGGGTGCGGTAATTGCGTGGCAACTTGTCCGTCAGAGGCCTTGAGCCTGATAGATGGAAAGGCTTTTTGTGATGCATCGAAATGCGTGCTGTGCGGCTATTGTACCCCCGGATGTCCGGTGTTTGCGATTAGGGTGGTATAAGCGAAGTTGCAGGCGAGAGGGGCGCGGGTGCGCGCAGGCGCGGGCGCGTGGGCCCGCGGGCACGCGTTTGCGTGGCGCAATTATAGCGGCGACAGCAGAGGTGGCGATGTAATAGTATGGCGAACGGTGGTGTGATACATGACCGGGTACATGAATGGCAATGAGATCCTTGAGTTTCAGGGGACAAGCCTGGCGGTGATCGGACCGGCCGGTTCTGGAAAAACCGCCGCGCTCGTTGCCAGAGCGGAGCGGCTGCTTGCCAATGGGGTTGCGCCTGACGCAATCCTGATTTTAGCGGCCGCCGGCAGCATTCGCGAAAAATTGCGTAATGAGTTGTCAGGAAAGCTGGGAATCCGTGTTGAGACTCCAGCTGGATTGGCATTGAAGATGATGACCAGCCTCGGGCGTAACTGGCGGTTGCTGGAACGTTTCGAGGAATTCTTATTTTTGCGGCAGGTTATGCGTGGTACGGTCAGCGGTGCGCCGCACTGGAACGGGCAAACGGGAGTCGGAACTGTGCAGGCAGTGTTAGAAGCTTTGGATGACTTACGCCGCGGTGATTCTGTTGCTGACCCGCAGACTTATCTCGCCCGCCTGGATCAGTTCCTGAATGATTATTATACCCGGCGTGCTTTAGCCCCCTACACTGGCTTGGTAAGAACAGCGCTGGCGGCTGGTTTCCCCAGGCGGGATCCGCAAGTGAGCGAGTTACTGGTCGATGGCTGGGAAAGCATGAGCCCGATCGAAAGGCGTTTTGTAGAGGCGATGCGTCCCTTTTATCGCACGATTATTTTCAGCGGAACAGGCGGCGCAATTGCCGGAGCCGATCAGGTGTTGCATCTTACCGAAAACCATCGCCGATTGCCGCAATATACCGAGCGCTTTTTGCTTTTTAAGACTGCCGCCGAAGAAGCGGCGGGAATCGCGGCGCAAATCGTGGCACTGCTGAATGGCGGCATGGCACCGGAAGAGATCATGGTGCTTTATCGCGATTATGCCTCAATGGGTTTTGAACTGGAAACAGCCTTTACTTCTGCCGGGATACCGTATCAGGTGTTGGGCGGACAGCCTCTGGTACAGGGAACAGCAGCACGTTTGCTGGCACAGTACTTTGAGTCGCTTAAGAATCCCGGCGACGAAGAAAATCTCATGCGCTGGCTGTCTTCACCTTTATTGGGATTGGATCGCTTGATGCTGGGGCGCGCAGCGCGGACAGCCCGCGAAAAAGGGATAACCCTGCGTGAGTTGCTCGCAGATCCGACCTTTGAAATTGCCGGGCAGCAGGCGATGGGCGCTTTGCTGGACGGCTTCGATAAGGATGCTGCGGCAGCGCAGGATGGCCAGCTTTATGAGATTGCCTGCGCGTTTTTAAATCGCAGCGGGGTTGTGGCCCGGCTGATGCGGACAGGCACAGTCCCGAATGGGCCGCAAAAGCGGGAAGGTGAAGTGCAGGATGGCCCAAGGCCAGCAGGTGCAGATACAGAACTGCTCTGCGATCAGGACGATGAAATGCGCCGATTGGCGCAATACCTGCAACTACTGAAGAATTTTGATGGCGCTTATCATCAGGAGGGTGCGGAACATAAGGAAAATAACGTGCCATCAGCTGTAGATGTCTTTCTTGATGCCAGTTCCGCCTTCTGGGGAGAAAGTGCCGCGGCCTATGCGGATACCTCCGCGGTTAGGATCCTTGGGGCGCATCAGGCAAAAGGCCATGAGGCAGAGGCTGTCTTTGTCTGCGGCATGATCATGGGTAATTTTCCGCGAGGTGCCGAAGCTGATCCTCTAAAAGAATCTCTGGGATTGCGCGATACCAAAGAGCGGCAACCGCGCCGCGCCCGTGAAGCGGATCTGTTTCAATGTGCGATAACGCGCGCCCGCCGCATTTTATCGGTCAGTTGTTCCGAGAAGTATAACAGGAATGAAGCGGAGCCTTCCTTACTTGCCCTGGAACGCTTCGGAGAACCGGAGCTCTACGTTCGCGAGCGGAGAGTGGTGGAGGCCAGAGCGGCATCCGGAGCGGCACCAGCGGTTCAGGAAGCTATTCCCGCACCGCGGGCCTTTAGCCATTCAGGCATTAGAGAATATCTCAGTTGTCCCAAGAAGTTTTTCTACGGTCATATCTTGCGCCTGAAAGGGGCCGTGCTGCCTGGCGCATCGCTTGGTACGCTGGTCCATCAGACATTATCGGCTTTTCACCGGGAAAACCCGAACCTTGATCTGCTGCCGCCCGGCAAGGCCGGAGTACGGATGCGCGAAATACTTGATCAGGAAATGGAAGCCTTGCAAGGGGAATTGGGCCCGCAGCTTCTGAGTGCCAGCGTGCGGCGTCTGGCTGCCAAACTACTGGATGACTACCTGACTGTTCTGGCTTTGCCAAACTGGGAAGGCCGCGTAGTGTTTGAGACCGAGAAGCCATTCAGTTTCCGGTTTGGCAAGTACATAATCAGGGGGCGCATCGACCGCATCGATCAGCTGCCAGATGGCACCTTTGAACTGGTCGATTACAAGACTTCTGCCCGTGACAGCGCCGCCGCCAAGGCGACCAAGAAGCAGTTCCTCAATGTCAGCGATAGTGAAGATTATCAGCCGACCGATTTTCAGCTGCCAATATACTATCTGGCGCAGGAGTCCGAGGGCAAAAAGGTGAGCAGGCTGAGCTATTATCAAATTGGTTCCCAAAACTTGCGCGTTTTTCTGATCAATCCGGAAAGCCGCGAGCGATCGGAAGAAAGCGCTTATGAGATTTCTGGCGGCGACTTGGAGATTGTCAAGCAACAGCTATCTGATACGCTGGATGCCATGGCGGCCGGTATCTATCCGGCGCGTCCCAGAACGCAGCAGGAATGCAAGAACTGTATTTATAGGTGGGTCTGTATCGCTGAGGAAGGCGAAGCATGGGATAGCGAGGCAGGTGAAGAAGCATGAGCAGGCTGATTGATAACTTGAACCCGGAGCAGCTGGAGGCGGTGACTTTTCCGTCAGATCGGCCGCTTAAAGTTATTGCCGGGGCCGGAACCGGGAAGACCACCATTTTGGTCGGCCGCTTTCAGCACTTTGTGCGTGACTGTAATATTCCCGCCGAGAACTTGCTGGCACTGACTTTTACAAACAAGGCGGCTGCGGAAATGTTGGATCGCGTTCGCAAAGAGGTGCCAGAGGTTGATCCGCTTAACTCCTGGGTGACAACTTTTCATGCTTTTGCTTTGCGCCTGTTGAAGGCGGAAGCTTTGACCGCCGGACTGGATCCGGGCTTCACTATTATGGATGAAGTCGGATGCCGCCTGCTTTTTGAACGTGTCTGCCGGAAACTGTTAGCGGGTAAGCTGCAAAACAGCTACTTTCAGGCGGACCGGATCCAGGAGCTGCGCTTTACGGATGGCGCGCTACTCAGCAATGCTTTTCACTTGATCAACCAACTCAAGGATGCCGCCATTGAACCCCAAGAATTCATTAATACTTGTTTGGCGCTTGATCCCGATTATAACCGCAGACTGCGGGAAGCTATTGACAGTCTTCCAGGCAAGCGTTACCGCAAGAAGCCCAAGATTCTGGAGCAACTCCCCGGCGAAGAGCAATACGGTTCTGAAGCGGCCGGGCTGATTTATACTTTGTATCTGGCCTATCAGGAAGAACTGGCCAAAAACCGGGCCTTGGACTTCGGAGATTTGATAGCCAGAGCTTGCCGGGTACTGAAGGAGCATCCGGAGCGGCGCCAATATTATCAACGCAAGTTTCATCATATATTAATTGACGAATTTCAGGATACAAGTACAGCCCAGTATCAGCTGGTTGAACTGCTGTCACGGGATAACATGCGCAACGTTACCATTGTCGGCGACGACAAGCAGTCGATTTATGGGTGGCGCAATGCCAAGGTTGAAAATGTGCGCTTGTTCGATCCGGTGCCGCGGGGCGGCAAGACCCTGACTGTTAAGCGTAATTACCGCTCTTTTGGTGAAATATTGTCACTGGCGACGGCAGCGATTCGCCGCAGCAGTTATTTCGCGGGACGACCGGATGAACTGGAACTGATTGCTGAAAAGTTTGGTTTTCGCAAGCAGGCAACGATCTTTGTCTATGAGGCGCAGCGGGAGGCAGAGGCGACTTTTATCGCAGCGCAAATCAAAGAGTTGCTGGCAGCTGGACGCAAGCCCGAGGATATCGTGATATTAATGCGCTCACTCAACCCGGCCAAAGCTTATGAAGATGCATTGCTGCAAGAAGGAATTCCTTATCAGACTTTTGGCGGCATTGGCTTTTATGATCGCGAAGAAATCATGGATATCTTGAGCTATCTGCGCCTTGTCGAGGATCCCTTGGATGAGATGGCCTTGATACGGGTATTAAGCCGGCCGCCATTCGCAGTGAATGATCGATTCCTGGCAGAGGTGGCAGCGCAAGGCCGCCGCGGTGGCAGCAGCAGCCAGCGCAGCGCAGAAGCAATGGATGAGGGCGGAGAGACAGCCGCACCTGCCGCCGCACCTGAAGAGCCGGAGTTCCTGGTGAAGCTTGAGGCGACGCTAACCAAAAATTTGGATGATTCCCCGGGCTTGGCTGATTCTCCGGGTTGCCGTGAAGGACTGGTGCGTGCACGGGAATTGTTGCGCCAGCTGGCAAGCTTACATAAACTGCGCGATCTCATTATGCCCCAGGAACTAATCACACGGGTGCTCAAGGATACCGGCTATTTGAGTTATTTGCGCTCACTGCCAGCGCCTGCCCAGGCACGCAGCAGTGCCAATCTTGAAAAACTGGCGGCTTTGGCAGCTGAATTTACGCGGGCTAATCCGGGTGCGGCCTTAAGCGATTTCCTGACTTATATTAATGCGGCCATCACTTTCGGGGTTGTGGAAGGAGAAGCCGACATCGCCGCTCCCGCCGGAAATGCCGTTAAACTGATGACTATCCACAAGTCCAAAGGCCTCGAGTTTCCGGTGGTCTTTGTCGCCGGTATTGGACCGACACGCTTTCCACCTAATTTTAAGGGTAATGCCTTTAGTTTCATCCCTGAAATAGGACTGGTCGTCCGAAAAAGCGCTCCGATCGGCGATAACACGCAGAAATATGCGCCTTACTATTTTGATAAGCATCGTGATCATTATGAGAGCGCTGGCATCTGCTGTCCGGAAATGCAGGCGCGGGAGGCAGTAACCGAGGAAGAACGCCGGCTGTGGTATGTGGCGTTGACACGCGCCAAAGAATTGCTGTTCCTTTCCGGAACCATGCGCACCACTAAACTGCGGCAGCAGGAGTTGGAGGCGGCGAAGGCTGGAATGGCGGAAGCGGCTGAGACGGCGGAGAAGGCTGAGGCGGCGAAGACGGCAGAGACGGCAGAGGCAGAGGTGGCGGCTGCGGCCGCCGGGACCGCTGAAGCTGCCGAGGCAGCTAAAGCGGCGGAAACGGAGGACATGGCGCAGACGGCACAGGGCTGCGCAGCTGATCCGCAGGGCGATTTTCTGGCGGAAGCGATCAGCTTTATCAATGATCATGCTGCGGAGCAATATGGCGCCATTCTTACCGATCACGGCCCGCAACGCTTTACGGCGCAGGAGAGCGCTGGCGCTGTGGATGGGGCCGCAGGCAGCGGGCGCGAGGGCGACGGCGGCGGTGACGGAGGTTGGCTGCTAAGTTTGCATAGCCTGGAAAGCATCGCCAGCGTGCCGGCAGCCGCGCAGTATCCGCCATATGTAAACCTAAGCTTTTCGGCAATTCGCATATTCTTGCATTGCCCGCAACGCTATTATTACTTGTACCGGTGGCGTTTTCCGGGGGATCGCCCCACCGAGGCCATTAACCAGCTGGGATATGATCCGGCGTTATTAGGTTCGGCGGTTCATATGGCGCTGGAAAATACCAGGAAATCCGGAAAGTACGGCGCCGACGATTATATAGACGAATTTCGCAAGGCATGTCAGGAGCTGGGCATTAACAAGCAAACCTGCGAGGCCGCATATTTGCCTCTGGCGCAAGAATGGCTGACGCAATTCGCCGCCAGCAGTCTGGGACAACCTTTGGACGGTGAGATTTGGGAGAAGCCCTTTGCATTGGAATGGCCTGTCAACCTGACTACGGTTAGGTTCAAGGGTTTCATTGATCAGCTTGTTCCCAGGCAGAATGGCCGATGGGACGTGCTTGATTACAAGACCAACCGCGTGCTCGGTCCGGAGGAAATTCGCGACTATACACTGCAACTGCAGTTGTACGCGCTGGCATGCAGGCAAGGACTGGGTCTGGAAATCGAAAATCTGTATTTGTATCATTTTCCGAAAGGCACGCTGCTGAAAATTGAAGAGGACGCACAGACTGCCGCCGACATTCTGACCAAAGTTGGTGATGCGATTGCCGCCGGTGTGACCGAGATTGATTTCCGGTGGCCGGATCGCGGCTGCCGACATTGTCCTGTGGCAATCTGCCCGCTGCGCGATGAGGAAAAAACGGAAGTCGATGAAGAGGCAGTTCAAAACGATGAGGCAGCGCAAATCGATGATAATTAATCAAATCTGGATTCCTTTTCGAATAAAGTAACAAATGGGGCAGGATTTGTCTGAATCGAATAGAATTGCTTATTGGTCTGTGAAGACCATGGAATTATATTGAGCGAAGGAAAGGACGGGTGGTTTCGCAATGGGTGCCATTAGGCGAAACAAAACGAACAGTCTCATTAAATCAATTCCCCCTTCCGGAATCAGGCGTTTTTTCGATTTAGTAGCTGAGATGAAAGATGTTATTTCTCTCGGAGTCGGCGAACCTGATTTTCCAACTCCAGAACATATTCGCAATGCGGGTATTGAATCAATCCAAAAAGGAATAACTTCTTATACATCTAACTCCGGCTTACTGGAATTGAGGAAGGAAATTGTCAAAGACGCCAAACGCTACTGGGATCTGGATTATGATCCGAAGAATGAAGTTCTGGTTACCGTCGGAGCCAGCGAAGCAATTGACCTGGCACTGCGGGCTATTCTGGAGCCGGGCGACGAAGTGCTCTATCAGGAACCGGTTTATGTGTCTTATGCCCCAACCGTAAAAATGGCTGGCGGTGTTCCGGTTCCCGTGACCACTTATGCTGAATACCAGTTCAAAATGCAGCCGGATCATCTGCGCGCTAAGATCACTCCGCGCAGCAAAGTCTTGATGCTGAACTATCCGAACAACCCCACCGGCGGCGTGATGGATCGCGACACCCTGATGGAAATCGCCAAGATCTGCGAAGAGCATGATCTGATTGTGATCTCCGATGAAATCTATGCGCATCTCACCTACAGCGGCAAGCATGTTTGCTTCGCTTCGCTGCCTGGCATGCGTGAACGCACCATTCTGCTGAATGGTTTCTCGAAAGCCTATGCCATGACCGGATGGCGTCTCGGCTACGCTTTGGGTGATGAGGAGATCATCAAAGCGATGACCAAGATCCACCAGTTCACCATTCTCTGCTGCTCGACCAATGCTCAGTATGCTGCAATCGAAGCCTTGAGAAACGGTGAAAAGGCCATGTTAGAAATGAAGAAGTCCTATGATGAGCGCCGCAAGTTCTTCGTCGCCGGCCTTAACAAGATTGGACTGACATGTTTTGAACCGCTGGGCGCATTCTATGCCTTCCCATCCATTAAGATTTCGGGACTGGATTCCAACACCTTCGCGGAAGAGCTGCTGCGTGAAGAGAAAGTGGCAGTTACCCCGGGTGGCGCCTTCGGTGCGTGCGGCGAAGGATTTGTACGCTGCTCACTGGCCTCCTCTATGGAAAATCTGAAGGAATCTCTTGTCAGGATGGAAAGATTCCTGGAGAAGTGCAAGAAAAAAGTCGGCTAAGAGAAGCCTGAGTGGATTATTGATGAAGCAGGCGGCTTTTAATAGTGACGATTGAAAATAATCACGATCACTATCAAGATTTGCCGGATTGCAGCCGATATAATTATTGGAACGCCTGCAGAAGTCACACGAACTTTGAGGTTCAAGGTCTTATCGAACAACTCCTTCGTTTAGTCGAAGGAGTTGTTTCTGTTGTGCGCAGTTTTAATATGATAAAAAGAAGGAATCAGGTTGATCAGCCTGAATTATTAAGCATTTCCAAAAGGGGGCAACGTGATGGCAGGCGGTGAAACCAGGGAATCTCCGGGGAAGCGTGCGGCCAAATTAATATTTATGGTCTTAATTGTGGCGGTAATCGTCATTAGAGTTACTGGTGATGGAGAACTGTTCCGCAGTGAAGATCGGATGATTTTCGGAGTGGCTGGCGGAAT
>JBMNNY010000174.1:0-4445 GCA_050942765.1 Bacillota bacterium
TGAGTATTTGGATGTTAATCCGACAGTCGTACGGGTTATCTGGGCGGTGTCAGCGCTATACTATGGAGTGGGCGTCGGTGCCTATCTTTTGGCCTGGCTGCTGATACCGGCGCGGTAGACGCGACCTGGACAGACTATTTACATAAAGCGGGATATTCGGATTTGCTCCCGGAAAGAACCGGGCAGTTTCAAGGGGAGGAAAAGTAATCGATGCTGGACATTAAATACATCCGCGAACATCCGGAAGAGGTCAAACGTGGTGCGCAGCGCAAAGGGGTCGATATTGATATTGATCATCTGCTGGCCGTTGACAGCCGCCGCCGGGCGGTTCTGAACGAAGTGGAAGCCTTGCGCGCCAAGAAGAACAGCGCCTCTGCCAAGATCGCCCAGTTGACCGGAGCCGACAAGCAAAATGCCATTGTTGAGATGAAAGAAACGGCTGCCAGAGAAAAGGAACAGTCTGCAGTGCTGAAAGAGCTCGAAGACGAACTACAGGCTCTGATGCTCAGAGTGCCGATGCCTCCTGCCGAAGATATTCCGGATGGTGGCGAAAATGACTATGTGGTGCTGCGTACCTGGGGTGAGCCGCGCAAATTCGATTTTGAGCCGCTGGATCATGTTGAGTTGGCTGAGAGGCTGGACCTGTTTGATCTGGCGCGCGGCGCCAAAGTCGCCGGGTCGCGCTTCTATTACCTCAAAAACGAGGGTGCCCTGTTGCATTGGGCAGTTTGTCGGTTTGCCGTAGACCAGCTGGCAGCCAAAGGTTTTACACCGATGACCGTACCGGTTCTTGTTAAACGCGATGCCATGGTTGGAACTGGCTATTTTCCGGGCGGCGAAGAGCAAGCCTATAAAATTCCGGAGGATGAGCTGTTCTTAGTGGGTACTGCCGAAGTATCCCTATGCGCCTTCCACGCGGACGAGATTCTGGATGAGGATGAACTGCCGAAGCTCTATGCCGGGTATTCGTCCTGCTTCCGTCGGGAAGCCGGCACGTATGGCAAAGATACCCGCGGGATTTATCGCATTCATCAATTTGATAAAGTCGAACAGGTAGTTATTTGCAAGAATGATGTACAAACATCAATCGATTTTCAGGAACAGCTGCAGCAGAACGCAGAGGAAATCGTGCGGGCGCTGGGTTTGCCGCACCGCGTGATTATAGGCGCGGCCGGTGATATCGGTTTGGGGCAGGTCAAGAAGTATGATATTGAAACCTGGATGCCCAGCCGTGCGGGGTACGGCGAAACACATTCCTGCTCGCGTTTCTACGATTTTCAGGCACGCCGGCTGAACTTGCGGTATCGTACTAAAGATGGCGAAATCAAGTTCTGTCATACTCTCAATAACACGGCCATTGCTTCGCCACGCATCCTGATTCCGATCTTGGAAAACTACCAGCAAGCTGATGGCAGCGTAGTGGTGCCGGAAGTTTTGAGGCCGTATATGGGCGGAATGGAAGTAATCAGGAAGAAGTAGCTTTTATGTGCGAAATACGCCAGACACTTTGCTTGCCAAATGCATAGTTCAGATACATGGCCAGCTGCAGAGATTCATGCGCAGCTGGCTTTTTATTTGCGCAGTTAGGCAAAAATCTCCGACAAAGAGACCTGTAATCCTTCAAAAAGAAATGAACTGGCAGTCTCATCAATTTTATAAGTAGCGCTCTGGCAGAAATCGTAGTGTTCAAATAAATGGACAGTAACCTCTTTGCTTAACGGGTTCACAATCCAGTATTCTCTAATGCCAGTGGACATATAGAGATCCAGCTTTTTGATGCAATCCTTGCGGCGCGAGCTGTCCGAAAGAATCTCCACCGCTAAGGCGGGTACGCCCATATAGTAACCCCGCTCATTTGTTTTTTCTTCCAAATCACAGATTACGGCTAGATCGGGCTGGACAACGTTCATTTTTCCGTTGTCGCGCTGCAGAGTAATATCAAAAGGAGAAAGTAACGGGCGGCATGTCTTATTTTTAAACCATCTGTGGAAAATGGCATACAGCTCGCCTACTATTTCTTGATGATTAACCTTGGGCGATGTAAGTAGATAAATTTCCCCGTCAATATACTCATACTGCTCATGCTCATCAGTGCTAGCTACCAGCTCAAGGAATTCTTCGTAGGTCGCCTTGCGGGGAAATGAACCATAGGCACGGGCGCGTTCAGATGAATGGGTCCGGTCGTCTTCAGCGCAAAGAGAGTTTAGAGGAATCTCTGCATTAATCTCATAGACTACCTCGCTTTTATCGGCCGATGGGGTTTCTGGCTCCGCATATGCCGATAACCGCGCTATTTTACGTCCATTGCTGCTAATAATAATGTCTTCAGTGGCAGACAAGCGCAAATACTTTCCCAGATTGTTTTTCAAATCAGTGGCGTTCACAATCATTGGCCGCACCTCCGAAGTTTAGCTAATCGAATTAGCCAAATTAGCTAATTTGATGATACCAGGAAAAGCCAGGCATGTCAATAAAAAAGTCGCAATATTGCTATTGACATTTACGTAACGTAAAGGTGTAAAGTGGAGCTGTCAGGAGGTGAGCAACATGGAATATACCATTCATCGGCTGGCGGGGATGGCGGGTGTCAGCACGCGGACATTACGCTTCTATGATGAAAAGGGCCTTTTAAAGCCTGCCAGAATTAATGACTCCGGATATCGCATCTATGGAGCGGCCGAGGTCGATCGTCTTCAGCAGATCATGTTTTTCCGGGAGCTCGGCATGGAATTGGATGATATCAAGCAGATAATTGATGCCGCAGATTTCGATGGCGTGCGGGCTCTGAAAAGCCATCTTGCTAAACTTCTTGACAAAAGGCAGCAAATCGATTTGTTGATCGCCAATGTTGAAAAGACGATTGCGCAGAAAGAGGGGAAGATTTCTATGACTGATCAAGAGAAGTTTGAAGGCTTTAAGCAGAAGATGATCAAGGAAAACGAAGAAAAGTATGGCAAGGAAATCCGCGAGAAATACGGAGAGGATCAAGTTAGGGCGTCAAATGAGAAATTCAAGAATATGACTGCCGAGCAATACGCCGAATTTGAGAAACTGGGAGCTACACTGACAGCTACCTTGAACGAAGCTTTTAAGACCGGTGATCCAGCAGGTGAGTTGGCCCAGAAGGCTGCCGATTTGCACCGTCAGTGGCTCAGCTACGCCTGGGGCAGCTACAGTAAAGAAGCACACGCTGGACTGGCTCAAATGTATGTAGATGACGCCAGATTCACTGCTTACTATGATAAGGAGCAGCCCGGTACCGCCAAGTTCCTGCGGGATGCGATTTTGATCTATACAGGGATGAAAGCGTAAGTCTCACCGGCAATGTAGAACCAGAGCGAGTAGCGCGAAGATATGGTGAGCAATAGAGGCTCACCGACGCAAGCAGATCAGCAAGCCATTGTCATGGCTCTCAAAATGACTCTGTTATGCCCTTAGGCGTCGATGACGAAGGGCATCGGGATTTGGGAGGGTGACAGTGGCTTGTTTTTATTTATTGTTTATGGCGGTGTCGCATGCTGTTCTTAGTGCCTTCTCACCACACCACACTGGTAGAAGCAGGGAAATGGAAAAATTTTGCGAATTATGATGTCATATGCAAATTTACTGTGTTAACGCTACCTAAACCAATAAAGGCGGTAACTCTGAGACACGGGCATTAATGTAGAGCAGAAGAACTTATATGGCTTCTGCTTTCAGGGAGGCAGTGATATGAAAAAGAAAGAGCGTACTTTCTTAATTATCCTTACCGCAGTCACAGCCATAATAAGCTTGCTGTTTTATGTAAACATATTCGACTTAGTTATAGCCGCGATAATATCCCTAATTGTTTTCATGCTACATAAAAAAAGAGGTAGCATTTCTATTGCAATTTTGCTTGCGGTTGTTTCTTTTGTTCTTATTCCTTACACAGCCGTAGAAATACGTACGCTATTATTGGGATCGAAGTTTGAAGAAGCTGCCTATAATGCGGCCTATGGTGTCTATCCATATCGGCAGATTAAGGTTCTTTCATATAACATGATAAGTAAAAAAACATCTATAGTGGTAATTGAAGGACCGGAAGAGCTTTTGTTATTTCCAGGTGTTGTCACAGTTGTACATTTCCATATTAATGATATTCCTGAGAAATTGCGGACTGAGCAATTATTTCATAGTATGATGGGCCTATGTCGTAAGGTTCTATTTCCTTTCTACTTTATTCCATTATAGCCTAGGTAGCCGAATTGCTACAGTCTTTTATAACAGCATTACAGGAAGGTAACCCGAAAGTTACTGAGTTTATATTGTGGGAGTCAGAAGAAGAAAAACAAGAACTACTGCAGAATATTCCTTTTTGGGTCGAGTATGTATATCAAGGCGAATTAGATATTTGTGTTCGACAAGTACGCAAGTATTCAAAGTATGTTTATGTTACAACAGACCTGTCGAATTCATATTCTAAG
>JBMNNY010000227.1:0-2769 GCA_050942765.1 Bacillota bacterium
AGAGGATAAACTCTTGATCATCAAGCCCAATATTTTTCAGTAGCAGCCGTTCGGTTTCTAAATCTGTAAACAGCGATTCTTCTCTGCCTTTCATTAGCATCTGTGGCTCATTATAGCATTACTGGAGGTATCCATCAATCGCCAACCGCAATGCAAAACACCCTTGACTTTATGGCTATACTGTATATAATGTTTATATACAGTATTATTATTTAGCACGATATATCCAGTGATCAAAAACTGCAGTTCACGATCAGGTGAAAACCACACTAAAGGAGGGCAGTTCTTGGAGATCATCATCAGCAACTCAAGTGACAAACCGATTTACGAACAGATTACCACTCAGATTAAGAACATGATCATCACAGGAGAGTTAAAACCTGGTGAAGCGCTGCCTTCTATGCGTTTTTTAGCCAAGGAGTTACGCATCAGCGTGATCACAACCAAACGGGCCTATGAAGAGCTGGAACGCGAAGGATTTATCGAAACCGTGCCTGGAAAAGGCAGCTATGTTGCTGCCAAAAACACTGACTTCATTCGCGAAGAACAGTTGCGCATTGCCGAAACGAATCTTCAGCAAGCGGCTGAGGCGGCCAAAATGGCAGGCATTTCTCTGCCGGAATTGATCGAGATCCTGAAAATGTTTTATCTGGAGGAGCAATAAGTGATGGAAAATATCCTGGAAATCAAAAACCTCACGAAACACTATGACGGTTTCACACTGGACAAAGTTAGCCTCGCCCTGCCCAAAGGCAGTATTATGGGCTTTATCGGGAGCAATGGCGCTGGCAAGACAACCACAATCAAGCTGATTCTGAACTTGATTCACAGAGATGGCGGCGATATTAAGGTCTTTGGTCTCGACAATCTGAAGTACGAAAAGCAAATCAAAGAAAACCTCGGTGTTGTATTTGATGAAAGCAGTTTTCCGATCAATATGCGAGTGCCTCACATCGATAAAGTATTAAGCAAGATCTATAAAAACTGGGACGCAACCGTATTTTCTAATTACATCCACAAATTTAATCTACCGGTTAGCAAAGACATCAAAGACTTCTCACGTGGTATGAAGATGAAGCTATCCATTGCTATCGCCCTATCGCACCACGCCAAGCTGCTGATTCTGGATGAAGCTACGAGCGGGCTGGACCCGGTGGTACGCGATGAAATCCTGGATGTCTTTCTGGAATTTATCCAGGATGAAAACAACTCAATTTTCGTTTCTTCGCATATCATCAGCGATATTGAAAAAGTGGCCGACTATATTACTTTTATTAATAATGGCAAGATCGTCTTTTGCGAGTCGAAGGATCAGCTGCTCAATAACTATGGCATCCTAAAATGCCGTCACGCGGAGTTTGAGAGGCTGGATCGCACCTATGTGAAAGGCTACCGCAAGAATGAGTTTGGTGTTGAGGCTCTGGTCGTCAAAGATAAATTCCGGGGCAGCTATACTATCGACCGCGCCAGCATTGAGGACATCATGCTTTACACAATCAAGGGGGAATCACGGTGAAAGGCTTAATTATCAAGGACCTTTTTACGTTGGCAAAACAAGCCCGGGTATTTTTGGCAGTCATGATATTCTACTTAATCTACTCGATCGCCACAACGAACGTCACAATGTTTGCTGCCATGCTTACATTATTTGTCGGGTTTTTACCCATTAATGCCATGGCATTCGATGAGCAGAGCAAATGGAACAAGTACGCTCTTTCAATGCCGTTAACAAGAAAAGACCTTGTGTTAAGTAAATACGTCCTTAGTGGCATAGCCGGGTTAATTGCGATGCTGATCAATTTTGCGGTGATAATGATCCTCATTCGTCTTACCAACTCTTCTACAAGCCCGAAAGAAGCATCGCTATACATTCTGGGAAGCGGCGGAGTACTGGTTTTTTATATTGCACTGGTCTTACCAATTCTATTTAAATTCGGTGTTGAAAAGGGACGCATGCTGATGATGGCAGCGTTTTTCGCACCGGTGTTGATCGTCATGTTACTGCCCAAGCTGGGCATTCCAAAGCCAAGCGCCGATCTGCTAAAGTTCCTTCCCTATCTGGCACCTCCCGTTCTGATAGTTATCCTCCTGATTTCGATAACTATTTCGATCCGTATTTATCAAAAGAAGGAGTTCTAAACCGAAACGCAGGAAAAATCCAAACGTAAGAAACTGAGACGCGGGGAAGGTCCCCGCGTCTCAGTTTCAGTCTCGGTCTCAGTCTCGGTCTCGGTCTCAGTCTCTTATCGTTATCTCACGCGCTATTGATAATACTGCGCTTGCGCATTCCAAAGTTCTTCATATTTTCCGCCCTTTTCAGCTAACAGCTGCTCGTGATTGCCGCGCTGGACAAGGCGTCCTTCGTGAAAGACCGCGATGTCATCACAAAAGCGACAGGATGACAGGCGATGCGAGATATAAACGGCAGTCTTGGCCTTCACAATCTCGTTAAACTTAGCATAAACTTCGGATTCAGCAATTGGATCCAGCGCAGCCGTTGGCTCATCAAGTACAATAATGGGTGCATCTTTGTACAATGCCCTCGCCAAGGCAATCTTTTGTGCCTCGCCACCCGATATTTCCACGCCTTCCTTGTCAAAGTCCTTATACAGGCATGTATCCAAGCCCTGCGGCAAATCATGCAGACGCCTGCCAAATCCAGCTTTCTTCAGACAAAGCTCCGCTTTTTCCTGATCTACCTGCTGGGCAGCTGCCACATTTTGCCCCAGTGGTAAAGCGAACAATTTGAAGTCCTGAAACACCACTGCG
>JBMNNY010000228.1:0-2759 GCA_050942765.1 Bacillota bacterium
AGAAAATCAGCAAACATTTAGTTTTCTCTGATCAAGGCATTGCCGAACTCAATGAACTACGAGAGGCAATTGACCAGATGTTTGCCGATACAATAGCGGCCTTGGAGCATACTGACCCGGAGAAAGCCGCTTTAATCATTCAACACGAAGTTCGTATAGACAACCTTACCGATGCCTTACGCGCCAGCCATATTGAGCGCCTTGAGAGCGGGCTTTGTCTTTTGCAGTCCGGTGTGATATTCCTCGACATTGTCTCCAATCTGGAACGTGTGGCTGACCATATGAACAACATTGCTGAAGCCATTATCAATGATCTGAAATAAACTTGATTACGGAGCTGTCAAACAACCAGCGCTGGAAGTGATGTCATTGTCCGACCATGCGCTGGTTTTTTGGTTATACAATCAATCATTCCATTTTCCGCGTCATTCGGCCATGGGATCGAATTTGCGCAGCACCATTACGGTTACAAGCCCATAAACGACTGAGGCCAAAGAGTTGGCTACTGCTGAGTGAAAATCGATCCTGAGCACTCCCGGAACTTTAAACAGTACTGTAGTAGAATAGACTGCAAACCATACTGCCAAACCGGCAAAAATGCCCTTAATCCATAAATAGTCCGTTTTAATGCTGGGCAGCAGGTATGCCAGAGCTATGCCAACTGTGGCTGAAAGCCCGAGGTGCCCCACTTCCGCAAAAATGTCTTGTATTAGTCCATCAGGCAATTGTCCGAAAATCATGACTCCGGAAATTTCGAAAAAATGCAGCTTGCCAAAGCCCAACACATCAATGAGCAGTAAGTTTAGTAACAGAGCCGCTACTCCTCCGCCTAAACCTGCTAATAATCCACGCATAAAACGATCTCGCATTATTGTAACGGCCATTGCCTAGCGCTCCTTTACTAACTCCATTTGTTCAGACGTTGCCAATTGCCACAAATCTATCAGTCATATAATCTGGAGTTAGTATAACCATGCGCTGTCGAAAAATAGCACTCGTGCTGAATCATTTGGCTGTAATCAATCGCGGTACATGGGACTTGACCTTAGGGCACAGGCCTTAAGGCACAAGAGCAACCGCTCGCACCGGCGAGCCGTCCAGATCGTCGAGCGGCAAAGGCAATGCGATCAGCGTAAATTCGCGCGGCAGACAGTCTAAATTGATTAATCCTTCCAAAAGCACGACGCCAGCCCTTAGGAGCGGCTCGTGAGTGGCGCGCTGTAACCGGGAGTGCGGCGATGGCAGGTCCATGCCAACTAGCAGCGGGCGCTGATCCGCAATCCATTGCGCGGCCTCCGGGGTAAAAACAGGATGATCGGTAAAATAGACGGAGCTGCTCGCGCTGCCAGCCGCACTGGCCCCATTCGGCGGACTAGAAGCCTCCACCATCTCCGCCCAACCAGTTCTTATAATCACACGTGCCTTTGGCTGAAAAGCCCATTGATAATGCGCTAATACCTGTGGCGTTATTTCCTGCCCAGGCTGAAGGGCCAGTGGCCCCAAATCCACCAGCACTGCCGGGCCTACAAAAGCCTCCAAAGCCATATCAGCCGCTCCACAGCCATCCTTGATAAAGTGGCGCGGTGCATCTACATGCGTACCTGTATGAGTACTTAGGTGCAGCCGGGTGAGAAAATAGCCCTGATCCTCAAAGGTGGCTTCCGTCTCAAAATCTACTTTGGAATCCCCGGGGTAGACCGCGATTTGCGGATTGATAATCCTGGACAAATCAATGATGCGCGTCATTCTTCTCCGCCACCCTTTTTGCAGCTGATTTCAACTGTGTCCGGAACATAATGATGATCAACGGTAATCACCGAGTTATATGTGGGGTTTAGCTGATAGACCATTGCGGTGATCTTGCTAACAATCTCTCCATCATCCCGATCCAAACCGTAGGGAATGACGACATCGAAAATCAGATTGGTGTGACTGACACCCCAGACCACTCTGAAATCATGCATGCTTAACTCGGGCGCAACCTCCGCAACGATCTTTTCCACCTGCTGGCGCAGCTCATTGGTCTTTTCATCATCGGTAACCACCGGATCCAGATGAATAACCATATGAATTCCCTGCTCTTTTAAGAAATCGCGCTCAATATTATCAATAATGTCATGGCTTTGCATGATATCTTGGGAAGCTGGTACTTCGCAATGTACGGAGGCAAAAAACTGCGACTCGCCATAGTTGTGTACCCGCAAGTCATGCAGTCCAATAATACCTTCGTAACTCAGTATTTTGCGGTAAATGCCGTCGACCATTTCTTTGGATGGTGCCATGCCAAGCAATGGATTAATTGTATCCCGGACCAGTTTTACGCCGGTATAAATGATAAACAATGCCACCAGGACACCCATATAGCCGTCCAGATTAAGACCGGTCAGCCTTGAAAGTACTGCGGTCGCCAGGACGGCCGATGTAGCCAAAATATCGCTGCGGCTGTCCGCTGCTGAAGCTAGTAGGGCTGTAGAATCAATGAGGCGGCCAATTTTACGATAGAACAGTGCCAGCCAGAACTTGATCATGATGGCTACAACCAGAATTGCCAGAGTAAGTAGCGTAAAGTGCGTTTCCCCGGGGGTTAGAATTTTCTCCACCGAGGTTTTCGTCAGCTGGAATCCCAAAAACAACACCAGCAAAGAAACAATTAGTCCGGAGAGATATTCCATACGTGCATGCCCGAATGGATGCTGCTTGTCAGCTGGCTTGCCGGCGAGTTTGAAGCAAAACAGCATAATCAGAGATGATCCGGAATC
>JBMNNY010000229.1:0-2751 GCA_050942765.1 Bacillota bacterium
TGCTGTAACAGCAACCGCTTCCGTTCCCTCAGTAACATTGCCTAAGCAAATCTTCTTGACATCGTCTTGCTCATGAGCCCATAAAACTAAACTCCCGTCCGGACTGAGACTGGGCCGGAAGTTTCCTGTGCCATCTACTGTTACCTGATATATCTCTCCCGATGGCACGGATAATACGGTTATATCTCTCTTCTTCTGTTTAACTGAGCTAAACGCTACCTGGCCAGCCAGCCCTTTCCTGATCATTTTCACCGAAACAGTGTTTGAACCGGGAGCAATTTGCAGCATCATCGTGCTACTCTCATAAAGGCTGTGTGAAACTGCCAGCAAATAAATCCCTGACTGTAGCTCGCTACAGCTGAAACGACCCTGTTCATCAGTTATCCAAGTACTAACGACTTCTCCGTTTTTGCTTAACTCAACATGTGCCTCCGGAAGCACTGCATCGGAGTATAAATCCAGAACCTCTCCTGCAAGGAGTGGATTCGAAGCAATGGGACCCGGGCCTGGGCTATGGCCTGGCTCGCCTTCAAACTTCCCGCTACAGCAGATTGAGCTAATCGGGATCATTAGGATCACCATATAAAGCAGTGTCTTCGGCAAAATACGACGCTCACGCTTCCACATTCTTGGATACCTCCTAATGGTATTTATGGTTATATTTCCCATTTGAAAAGGAATTCCTGCTGTGCGTGAAATACTTTTGATTTAGACGTCAGTTTGTTGACACCAAGCGCAGAAAAATGCTAGAATGAATTAATATATTCGGCATCCGAACTATTTCGAGGAGGTGCTCGTGGTGTTCAAACACGCCAAAGAGCTCGTCGCTGAAGCTGAATTAGTTCTGCGCGAAGTATCAAGTATTATAAAACGCCGTGGCCGCGACATTCTCATCGACTACCCGGTCACGCCTCCACAATTCTCTGCCCTGCTTGCTTTGCGCAGATTGAAAAACCCTACCATGACGCAATTATGCGAGTTTCTTTCTTTGGCTTCCAGTACTGTCACAGACCTTGTGGATCGCATGGAGCGCAATGAGTTGGTTGAACGCATTCGCGATGTGGAAGATCGGCGGATTATACGCTTAAAAATAACAAAACAGGGGCTTAAAGTAGTTGACGCCGTTGTAGAGCAACGCCGTAACTATCTGGCGGAAGTCTTTGAAGATATTGATAGTGAAACACTGCAGGAACTATTGCGTTTGCTTACACTTTTGCGAGGAAAAATGCAGGAACACGAGGATAGAAGCAAAGAAAACGAAGCTGACAATTAGGATCAATTGACATTAGAATCAATGAACATTAGGATCAATGGCTAAAATGCAAGGTCTTAATTGCATGTGCCAGGCATTCCCGGTCGTCCAAAAAGTGATCACTGTCATTAAGATGCTGAATAGTCTCATGCCCCCTGCCCGTGACAATTACGGCATCTCCCGGGTGCGCCATTTTGCAGGCTTCATAAATCGCCTCCGCCCGATCCGGGACAATGCGGTAATGGCCGCCAACTTCCTCAATTCCTCTGGCTACGCTCTTACTAATCGCCACGGGATTTTCCCCGTACGGACAATCGGTAGTCAAAATGACATAATCGGCACTTCTACCTGCTATCTGGCCCATTATGGGCCTTTTTAGGCTGTCACGCTCGCCCCTGGCGCCAAATACGGAAATGATCCGGCCTTGCTTTACCACTTCGCGTGTTGCGGAAAGTGCCTGCAACAGCCCATCGGGAGTGTGGGCGTAATCAACAATCGCCAGGAAAGGCTGTCCCAAATCTACATGCTGCATTCTCCCAGAAATCGGGGCAACTTTTTCTAGCGCACGAGCAGCTTTTTCTGGCTCAATTCCCTGCGTATAAGCGGCAGCTACCGCAGCCAAAGCATTGGAGACATTATAACGACCGACAAAATTCATACGAACCGGGAGGCATTGGTTGCTGAAATATAAGTTAAAACAGCCTTTACAGCCGCCTTCTTCCTGTCCCAGATATTCGCCCCGGAAGTCCAAGTCCGCCGCTTCGGAAGATAAACCATAGCTAATGACTAGCCCTTTGGCGATGGCTTTCAAATACTCGTAATTCAGATCATCTGCATTCAGGACACTTACTTGTGAACGCCTGAATAATAAGCTTTTCGCGGCGCGATAGTTCTCCAGGCTCTTGTGAAAATCCAGATGTTCGTGGCTGATGTTTGTAAAAACACCGGTGTTGAACTCAATGCCATAGACCCTGTTTTGAGCCAATCCGTGCGATGATACTTCCATCACGACACCAGTGTTACCCGCATCGGCCATTTTTCTAAGAATGGCAAATAATTCAGGCGCTGGCGGCGTAGTATAGAGCGAAGGTATCTTTTCATTGCCAATCTTGATCTCAATGGTCCCAAGTAAGCCACAAGGTCCCTTGTAATCATTTAGGATTTGATGAATCATGCAGGCGGTTGTGGTCTTCCCATTGGTGCCAGTAATACCTATCAGCGTCAATTCGCGCTCAGGATGCCCGAAAAAGTTGGCGGAAGCCAAAGCCAGGGCTTCAGTTATTTCGGGTACCCTGATTACCTGGTCTGACTCTAGCAGATCATTGTCATTATTGGATAATTCCTCGGAAATGACCGCAGCAGCAGCCCCCCTGGCTAAGGCCTCTTTTACAAACGCCGCTCCGTGCAAGCGGCGCCCGCTTAAGGCAAAAAACAGTTCCCCCGGCTTGAGTGATCGCGTATCAGTTGAAATACCAGATATATCTGCCTGCAGTAGCAGT
>JBMNNY010000031.1:0-15791 GCA_050942765.1 Bacillota bacterium
TGGTTGGAGATGTATCTACTTTAGAGGGAGATATTGAAGACAGTCCATTGTTAGTGGAGTTCTCCTATGGTTCGGGAAATGTGATTTATACTACTTTCCATAATGAAGAACAAATCACAGCAGACGGTCTGAAGATTATCAAACATCTGGTATTTAGTCTGTAGACATATTGTCCGATAACTGATATAAGGCATAAGAAGCGCCTCCAATACGGGAGGCGCTTCACTTTTAATGAAGGTTTTAGACTCTTTACCGATTCGCCGGAACGAATTTAAGCTCTTTGGCATTAGCGCAATACTTCAAGTCATTTGCGCTCTCACGAAACCAATCAGCAAACTGAGGGCTATGTTCAACGAGCAGCGAATTAATTTCGGCGCGCATGGAGAGGTTGTTTTCGGACTTATATTTCCTCATGCCGCTGATCGCATTTTTCATTTCCTCGCCAAACTGCAAAATTTCGGAGTCTAGGCCGCACTCATCTTTCTTTTGCCACCAATGCAGGAGGTGTATGGATATCGCTTTTTCATGTTTCCGGAAAAACTCGCTGTAAATATAATCGGTGATATGCGGAACATAAACCGCGTACATTTTCAGGATGCCAAGCAGTGCATAGTAAAGAGCATATTGGCCTGAACGTCGGCGCTCATGTCCGTGGACTTCAGGATCGTACAGACGGGATTTAACAATTTCAATATAGTTATCACAAAAATCATGCCAAAAGAAAGCGTCAATTTCGTATCTGGCTAAACCGACTTCATACTCATACAGTAATGCGGCGGCCTTGCTGAAGGTTTCGTTTGTACGCTCGATAATCCATCGGTCAATCGGTAATAACACCGGCATCTGCGATAAGTCGATGTCTTCCAGATGAGCGATTGCAAACTTAGAGGCGTTCCACAGCTTGGTGATAAACCGCTTCGAGGCGGAGAGTTCCTCAGGGTCGAAGAAAGTATTGGTCCCAAGCCGTGCATTAGCTGACCAGTAACGCAGTGCATCCGCCGAATGGGTGGCAATGAGTGTGGCAGGATCGAGTGGCGCATTACCTTTCGATTTACTGAGCTTTTCGCCTTTTTTGGCCAGCACAAAACCGTTAATCATCAGATCCTTCCATGGAATGTTTCCCGTATGATAAAGACTCCTGACAATCGAGTAGAATGTCCATGTACGGATGATTTCATGAGCATGTGTTCGCATACTCATAGGTGTGAGTTTGAGACCATGCCGCTCGTTGATCTGTGGAGTGATCGACGAAGTCACCCAGGTATCAAAAACCGCACTCTCCGGGGCGAAATCACGACATCCGCATTCACAGACACCGGTGTAATCTGTTTCCAGCGGATTAACCGGTAGCTGCTCGTCGCTGGCAAGAACGGGTTTGCCACAGGCTTTGCAGTACCAAACGGGAATAGGAACACCGAAGTACCTCTGGCGCGAGATACACCAGTCCCATTTTAAATTTTCAACCCATGCAATATAGCGGCTTTTCATCTGCGCCGGATACCAGTTGATTTGATCGGCCGCTTCCAGAAAGCGCTTTCGATCGGATAGAATATCGATATACCATTGCCGCGAAGGAATGATTTCAACTTCTTGGCCGCATCGTTCATGCGTAGCGACAGTGTGTGTCAGCTTTTCGGATTTTATCAGCAGCCCTTTTTCGGCCAGGATCTTGATGATCTCTTTGCGTGCATTAGGGATTGTCATTTGACCAATAAAGGGAACTTCCGCGGCGATTTTGCCATCCGGGAGAATCACTCTGCGATAGGGCAGGTTGTGCTCGAAGAACCATTCTGCGTCGGTGCTGTCGCCAAAGGTGGCACACATAACAACGCCGCTTCCTTTTTCGGGATCAACCTTCGCATCCGCCAGGATGGGGATTTCGTAATCATACAATGGAACAATGGCTGTTTTGCCAATCATGTTCAGATAGCGATCATCGGTGGGATTGACAAACAAACAGACACAACCATAAAGCAGTTCTGGTCGCGTTGTAGCGACTTCGATCGCTTTGCCATCCACGACAAAGGGTATGTAATTAAACGTGCTGTCAATATCGGCCGTCTCAAGCTCGGCCTGTGCGATGGAGGTCTGGCAAACGACACACCATAACATGGGTGATTCTTTCGTATAGGCCCGGCCGCTCCTTGCAAGCTCCAAAAATAAAGCTTGCGATATTTTTCTGACCTCCGGACTAATCGTAGTATATTGTAGAGACCAGTCGACCGAGAAACCGAGCGATGTCCAGAGTTCTTTAAAATCCGATTCATATTTTTTTGTTGTCGCGATGCATTTTTTTATGAATTCGCTGCGCGGCAAATTTTTGGCCAAGATACCTTCTTCACGTTCAACAAGGCGTTCGGTTGGCAGTCCATTATCATCAAAGCCGAAGGGATAAAATACGTTGTACCCCTGCATTCTGCGAAAACGGGCAATGATTTCGGCCTGGGTGTAGGAAAACAGATGGCCGATATGCAGGCTTCCGCTAACGGTTGGTGGCGGGGTATCAATCGAATAGGGCTCGCCCTGACGGGAAGCATCAAATTTATAAATCTGATTCTCCTGCCATAGCTGTTGCATTTGCTTTTCAGCTTTCTGAGAGTTATAGTGCTTTTCCATTGTCGACACCTCCAATGCGTTTAATTGAATACAATAAAAACGCCCTAAAGCAATTTGCTTTAGGGCGAACATTGTGTCCGCGGTACCACCTAATTTCGGAGACCATGCTCCGCACTCAGCCGATGCGGGATATGCAAACATATCCGATATCGTTTTCCAATGACGGCGGAAATCCCGTTGAAGTCTACTGGGAATGAAGTATCATTCTGTTCGGTTCACAGCTCAGAGGCTACTTCCAAGGGCGTATGGGCCCTGAGTCAGACGACTCTGCTTTCCTCACGAAGGCTTACACCAGCCGCCTTCTCTCTGCGCATCGAGAAAGCATGTACTCCTCCTCGTCAATGCCTTTATTGTATTCAATTATCACATAGTATAACTCAGGCGCACAAATTAATCAAGACGTAAATACTGGAAATATAGATCCCATCTGTAGCAATTTGGAAGGCATTGAATATATAAGAGGCTACTGGATTGCTCCAATAGCCTCTTTTGGCATGCATTATTACTCTACTTAGGCCTTTTTCCGCTTAAGCTCTTTCCAGTGACGGCAAGCGACAAAGTGTCCATTTTCATCGCCGACCAATTCCGGTTCGGGCTCGGTGGCGCAATCCGGCTGAGCGTAAATGCAGCGCGGATGGAAGCGGCACCCTGGCGGAATGTTCGCCGCTGAAGGAATTTCACCTTCGATAGGCACTTCTTTAATAACGTTTACTTTGCCGGAAACCGGCTCGCAAACGGCAGCAATCAATGCCTTGGTGTAGGGGTGTCTGGCGTTGTCAATCAAGTCATCAGCCGAAGCTAATTCTACGATCCGCCCCAGATACATAACTGCAATACGATCTGTGAAATAGCGGGCAGTAGAAAGGTCGTGCGTGATGTAGATGTAAGTTAGGCCCATTTGCTGCTGAACATCTTTCATCATCTGCAGAAGCTCAGCGCGGGTTGACAAGTCAACCATCGAAACGGGTTCGTCGGCGACAACGATTTCCGGGTTCAAAATCAGTGTACGGGCTGTGGCAACGCGTTGCCGCTGTCCGCCGCTAAGCATATGCGGGAAACGATCCAGGAATTCTTCGGCCGGTGTCAGTTTAACTGACTCCAAAGCCTTCACAATCATCGCTTCACGTTCTTCTTGAGTTGATCCGATGTTATGAATCTCAAGCGGCTCCAACAATACTTTGCGAATTGTGAAACGCGGATTCATAGACGCATAAGGATCCTGGAAGATCATCTGAACGTTTCTGCGATAAATGCCAAGTGCTTCTTTGTCAAGTCTGGTTACATCTTTACCGTCCAGAAGGAGCTGGCCCTCAGTGGATTCCTGCAGATGCATGACGACTTTGCCTGTTGTGGTTTTTCCGCATCCGGATTCGCCAATGAGGCCGAAGATCTCGCCGCGTTTAACGCTGAAGGAAACATTGTCAACGGCGTGTACAAAGCGGCGCTCTTTCTTAATAATCTGTTGCAGGTTGCGCCTGACCGGAAATAGTTTCCGCAGGTTTTTTACCTCAAGAATGTATTCACTCATCAGGCACACCTCCAGCAGGCAACTTTGTGTCCAGGAGACACTTCTGTAATAGGCGGTTCTTCTTGAGAGCATTTTGGCATAACTTCAGAGCATCTCGGATAGAACCGGCATCCGGTTGGCGGATCAAGCAAATCTGGCGGGACTCCAGGAATAAACGCCAGTTTGTCAACCCTCTCATGCAACCGCGGTGTAGCAACTAACAGTTTCTTGGTATACGGATGCATTGGACCGGCAGCACCAAATATTTCTTCATTGCTGCCAATTTCGGCAACCTTACCGGCATACATGACCATAATGCGGTCAGCGACTTCAGCTTCGGTTGCCAGGTCGTGTGTGATGAAGATAAAGGAGAGACTCAGTTCTTTTTTGAGCTCTTTCAGGAGGTTGATGATCTGGGCTTGCACTACAACGTCCAGTGCGGTAGTCGGCTCGTCGCAGATAACAACATTGGGTTCCAGGAATAGCCCGGTAGCGATAACAATACGTTGTTTCATTCCACCCGAAAGCTCGTGCGGGTAGCGGCGCAAGACGTCATCCGAAAGACCAACCAGATTGATATACTTGCGAATACGTGCATCAGCTTCCGATTTCTCCATGTCGCGATGGTATTGAATGGTCTCCATCATCTGATTATAAATGGTATAGACCGGAGTTAAGCAGTTCATAGCTCCCTGGAAGACCATGGATATCTTTTCCCAACGTACATCGCGGCGGTATTGGCTTTCACTGAGAGTCAGCAAATCCTGGCCGTTCATTATGATATTGCCGCCGACAATTTTGCCCGGCGGGGTAGGCATATTTAGCAATGCCGTACCAAGAGTCGTTTTGCCGCAGCCAGACTCTCCAACAACGCCTAAGGTTTCTCCTTTATAAAGATCAAACGAGATATCATCAAGGGCTTTGACTGCGCCTCTTGACGTGAAGTAATGTAACTTCAGATTTCGTACTTCCAAACTTTTTTCCATTTTCATTTACCTCGTTCTCAGTTTGGGATTCAGAATGGTGTCCATGGCAAACCCAATGAACGCAAACGTCATGCCCATGAGCGCCATGCAAACCCCTGGCGGAACGACCCACCACCATAGACCATGCAAGACCGCGCCGCCACTCGATGCAGCCTGAAGGATTTGACCCCAGGTGACGATTGTGGCATCTCCCAGTCCGAGCAAACTGATGGTTGATTCATAAAGAATGGCTCCAGGTACCGAAAGAGCCATAGAAGCGAAAGAGTAAGGAATCAGTTGCGGCAGCATGTGTTTGAAAATAATGCGGCCATTGGATGCATTCAAAGCGCGGGCTGCTTCGATATAAGTCTCTTCTTTGATTTGCAGACCCATGCTACGTACAGTACGTACCGAGCCGGTCCAGAAGAACAGACACATTAAGATGATCATAGTCCACAAATTCGGCTTAAAAATAGCGCTCATTACAATAATGATCGGCAAGAGCGGCATGCTGTTGACGATTTCAAAAATACGCATCATGATCATGTCAACAACTCCGCCAAAATAAGCGCTAACCACACCGTAGAGAACGCCGATAAACACAGAAATCAGTGATGTGGACAAACCGATTAGCAATGCCCATTTGGTTCCGCAAATAATGCCGCTCCAAAGATCGCGTTTGGCGTTGTCTGTTCCCAGAATACCAAAGACCTTGCCTGCGACTTCAATACGCAAATTGGAAACGTCTCCGGAACCGATCGTGGCAGCGGTAATCTTGAAAACGTATTCACCTTTTAAAGGTTCCGGGTTATCAAGGATGCCATATTGAGCCTTAGAAAACAGGACATTCATGGCGTTCAACGTGGACTTGTTATAAATGAACGATGCGGTAGGATCTTCATATTGAGTGGCAAACTCAAAAATATTATCTAGGGCATCCGAGTTGAATGAAACACGAAAATCATTCGGTGTACTGGATGACGTGTACGTGTCAAAAAGCGGTATTTCAATACCGTCCGGACGAACAAGGGATAGCATAAACGAAACGTCTCCCATTACAGTGGCGCGGAAAGCCATGTCCGTAGGAGGATCATCGTATTTGTAATTATAATGGATCTCAGCGTCAATAAACGTCATATCAGCGCTGGGTTCTTCCTGTTTGACAATATTGGTCGCTTTTAGTGTTTCCTGGGGAGTTTTGTCCTTAGCAGAAAACCAGTTGGTCCAGGCGGGCGCTGCATTAACCGGATTATCCTGCCAGTAAGTAATATCTCTCCATCTAGTACCGGTTTCCTTAAAGGGAATAATCAGCGGTTCAAAGATGACAATCAGTACAAAAATCATAAAAAGCGCTAGCCCGACCATACCATACTTAAAACGCTTAAACTCATTCCAAAGGGCTGCGAGCTGTCCTTTGAAGCGTTTTCCGTTAGTGCCGGTCGACGTTTTTTTGGCGATAGACGTTTTCATGCTTTGCCACCTACCTTAATGCGGGGATCCAGCAATCCGTAAATCAGGTCCAGAACGACCAATCCCATCAGATAAAGGGCGGTGGTCAATGCCAGATTGCCCATCAGCACGGGGATGTCATTTTGCTGTACAGCGATCCAATACAGGTTTCCCATACCAGGCCAGCTGAAAATGCCTTCGTAAATCAGTCCGCCACTGATCGAAGCCAGCAATGACATCAAGGCCATCGTTACGATTGGCGGTGCAGCTGTACGAAGGGTATGGCCAAAAAGCACTCTGCGTTCAGACAAACCTCTGGCTCTGGCAGACATAATAAAGTCTTCCTGCAGAGTTCCTAAAACGATATTACGGATTAGATATGCTCTGCCCCAGAAGCCCACGATTACTAGTACCAGAACCGGCAGGGCTAAATGGTAAAGCATATCAAGGAAATAAGCCAAACCTCCTTCAGGCGGGGGTACATTGTGGACACCACCTGACGGGAAAATCGGAATAACATAAGAGAAAAGCATAATCATAACCATTCCCAACCACCAAGTAGGCAAACCATAAACAACCATTGTGAGAATAGAAGTCCAGCGGTCCATGCGCTTGTTGGGCTTCTGTGCTTTTTTAAGACCTAAAACGATACCGACAATGACGTCAATTACAGCTGCTGTTAAGAACAACAACAGTGTATTAGGAATTTTTTCGACAATGATTTCCATAACGTCAGAGCTGCCAGTAGCTGATCTGATATTGGAGGCATTGCCAAAGTTGAGTGTCAGGGTATCAATTGCTCTCCAAAAGATACGGGACGGTATCGGATCGTTCAAGTGATAAATCTCGTAAAGGTGTTCTTTCCTGTTATCAAAGTGTTCCTTTAGCTCTTCAGCTGACAGGCCACTTTTTGCAAAACTCATCATTTCGCCTTGCAGTTGTTCATTAATCTGAGACCGTAGGGTGGCCTCCATAACGGTGTTAAAAAGAGCAGAATAGATAAATATGATTACGACATAAGTAAGAATCGACTGCAAAAGGCGCCGGAGGACATATTTCCAATACATGGCGTAAATCGCTCCTGCTTTTAAAATTCCGAATCAACACGGTGGTGCCCCGAAGGGCACCACCGCACCTAAGTCATTATGACTCAGAGCTTACCGAAGGACAATGGTCCTGGTGAAGGTTGTACCGACAACGGTCTTATCACCGGAGAGCTGAATTACTACGGTGTAAGTGCCGGCTTGGAGATCCTTGGTTGCGCTGCCAGGAATGGTAGCTTCGAAGATACCAGCGGCGGTCCGCTTGGCATCGAATACAACTTCGCCCTTATCAGTCATCAAGGTGACTGTAGCCGTACCGACAGTAGCCGGTTTGGTCTGGACTTCGGGGTAGATAGCCTGGCCTACACGCATCTTGACTTTGATGTCTTTGCCGCGCATGTTCAGCATGGCGATTTCAACATTCTCAACAGACAGGATTGTTCTCTTGAGCTTGTTGAGCCAGCCCTGAGCGGTATGCGGATAGGTTGCATCACGGAATGCCTTAACTTCAGCGTAGTTGGCATTGGCATCGTACTTGGCCAAGTAGAACGGACCATTGGAGATGTAAGCATGACCATAGGTATCGATCCACTTAATGGCTGCACGATAACGATTGATGGCTTTTTCAGCAGTGGTGTAGCCTCTCAGGCATTCAGGAATCCACTTCTCGTTGATCATCTTGTTGAGCTCGGCTTTAATGTCGGCTACGCACTTCGCGTTGAGCACGTCAACCTCGGTGGTGCCTTTCTTAGAACCGGAGAAGCTCCAGACTGTGCCAGAAGCGCTCTTGCCCAATGCTACCAAGCGGGCCAAGGCTTCGCTGATTTCCCAGGAGACACCGATGCCAGCGTTTGCGGACGGGCTCCATCCCGGGGCCAGGGTCGCAGCAGCATAGTCTCTGTCGAGCGGGAAGTTGTAGTTTCCGTATATTGTGAAGGTATTGGTCTTCTCATCGAAGACTTTGGCAACGATGACATCAGCGGTCGCGCTCATCTGAGAATCGTACTCGGCATCGTACCACGGATCACCGGGTTCGTCCTCTTTGCGCCACTCTTCCGAGAAACCGTCGCCATAGAGGTAATCCTCATATGACATCGGGATACCATGATGGAAGTTACTGAAGATCATCTTGTATTTACCGATGCTCTGGACTTTCTTGCCAGAACCGAGTGCTACCCACTTATTGGTTTTGGTGTCGTAAATCTTGGCATCAGCGGGTGCGTCGAATTCGCCTACGAGATTGCCATCAGCATCACGGTGCACTTTGGTTTCGAAAGAAATGACTTCGGCACGGTTGGCGATAGGAATACCATCAACCGGGCTTTCCGGCATGGACGGATCATACAGAATGTCGGAAATGGTACGGGAATAGGTGTCATTGAAACCGTCTACGCCGATCGGATCCCAGCTGGACATGAACAGGGAGCCTTTGGCGGAGAACTGGGTAACTCTGAGGTTCTTGGTCTTCGGTTTGGCGGTGATCAGTGACCACTGGTTGAGACCATCACCAAGACCATAGGCCATACGCTGGGTCATGCTGGCTTTGTTAACCGCAAAGTAGTCGCTCTGGTATGCGATCTGGATACGGACTGCATCGAGAAGCGCAAGACGCTGAGCTTCAAGAATGGTGTCCCAATATTCCTGAGCGGTCAGGATGTTACCAGAGTAAGCTTTGATTGTGAGTTCATCGATTTTGTCGTTCTTGTAGTTCCAGAACTCGGGTACTGCGCCACCAGGCATATAGCCATACCACGGGGCATGCATCTGAGCAACGATATGAGCCCAGAAAGCACGGGTTGCGCCAGCGCCCCAGCCTTCAGTATACATGGTCCACAGATAGTCTGCGGGGTCGCCACCGTATACTTCATTATTGGCTTTCGAACGGTCCCACATCAGTTTTTCAACGGCGATACCGGCTTTTTCAAGCTGCTGGGAGATGTATTCGCCCTCTCTGACGCGGACGGTCGGGTCGTCAACACGGATAACGAATTTGACGGTAATCGGCTGACCATTGTACTCCCAGAACTTAGCACCCTTCTTGAGCTTGCCTTTGAGGGCAGCCAATTGGGAAGCTTTGGTCAGGGCAGCATTGATATCAGCAATGGCTTTTGCTTCATCGCCAGTTGGGGTGAAGCCCATTTTTGCAGCGTTCAGCTCGTACGGAACTGTACCGGGCTGACCGGGGGTGGTCATTGTGAACATCGGGCCACCGGCGCCGCCGAGAATTTCGTCGACGATGTATTTACGGTTGATCAAAGTGTTCAAGGCAAAACGGACTTCACGAATTGCCAAGGGGTTGAAGTATTCTTTTCCGGAAGCAGTCCATGTGTAGGGAGCTTCGTTCGGGATGGGGTTCATAAGAATACTCAACGAACCCGACGGAATGTTGTACAAGTCGAGTTTGGCGAGGGTTGCTTTGTCAAGGCTCTGAACCAACGGACCAGGAAGTCCTTCAAAGAAGATGTCGGTTCTGCCTTCGGCTGTATCTTTGATACCGATTTCTTCCTGCATGCGGACATCAAAGTAGATGGAGTCCACAAACGGGCCTTTGACCTCGGCGGCAACAACCGAGAGTGTCAGTAGAAACGCTAATACTGTGACGAAAAATACCACTCGTTTCATTGACTTGATCTCCTGCCTTTCCAGTTTTTAATAGCGACTGAACATGAGATAACGATAAACCCCCGAACCACCTCCTTCAAATAGGGGTAGCACTAAGACTAATTGGTTTGTGAGCTACTTAATACTTAAGGTGAACAATTAGGCTTAGTTGACAGCTTCTTCCCAAAAAGTTATTTTCCTGCTTCGTTTGTAAGATGGGAAATCTTAATATAAGAAAACCCCTTACATAAGTTCTACATATTCGCCATTTGTGTTAAAGATCCTCCTATATTACACGATATGGAGTTAAATTCATGTTTCAGGCTGCCATATCGCGTATTCATGCGCGTTAGGGGCTGTCGTGCCGCACATTTTATGCGGTGTAGTTTCCTCCAATCCTGCGTCCAGACTTGCCCCCAATCATGCTCCTCAGTCTTCGCAAAATATACCAAAACCCACGGCAAAAAGCTTTGATTCCTCCATAGATGCAAAGCCCCAACAACGCACCTCCTGCCAGATAGCAGAGCTCATCTGATGTAAAAGTCATCCCCACCGCCTGTCTGTATATTACTCTTATTTTTTATGCTAATTATATCTGCAATAGACCGCAGAAATGGCGGTGATTAAAAATATCAATATCGAAATTAAAATAATTAATGTTATGTGGTTGACAATTAAATTTGATTATATATAATTTAAATATGCATATCAAAAAATGGCAAACCAAGGAGGCGCGACCTAGTATGAAGGAAAAAGAGAAAAGTTTAGCAGCTCTCCCGCTGCTCAAACGTCTCTGGAAGATTTCAAGACACGCCAATATCTGGCTGCTAGTGGCATGTCTGTTCGTAATAGTGTCTTCGCTTGTCAGCGTCTATTTGGCGCATGTTTTAGGCCAGACAGTGGATGCCGCCACCGCAACCGGGGCAGGGGCATGGACAGGGACAGGGAACAATAGTGCTGATGTATGGCGGGTATTGCTGCTATTGGGAGCGCTGACTGTTTCATTGTCACCGCTTGCCTTTGCGACCACATGGTTTTCGGGAAGATATGCCGAAAACGTATTGGCACAATTGCGTTCTTTAATTGCTACCAAAACAGCCGGACTGCCGGTACGGTTTTTAGAAAAAAACCATTCCGGCAAATTGATGACCCTCATGAGCAGTGACCTGGCAAAGATTAAAACAATGCTGAACACCGATTTTACTGGCATTTTAGAGCGAATGACGCTCATGATTGCCACATTGGTCTACATGATTCGCACTGATTGGCAACTAACTCTTGTAACGTTGACTATCTCGCCGCTGTTGCTACTGCTGATGTCAGTCGTTACCAAACCACTGACGCGCCAGACCATAGCAATGCAGGAGTCAGTCGCAGATGTGAATAGTCTGGCTCAGGACAGCTTATCCGGACATATGCTTGCTAAATCGTTTAATCTGCAGAATGTTCTTTCCCGGGCTTTTGCTCGCAAGACAGATGATGTTGTACATAAAGCCAATAAAATTGCCAAAACAAATGCAATAGTAATGGGGGTATCAATTGCATCCCAAATGGCTCCTTTTCTGATTTTATTCGGGTTTGGCGGTTATCAGGTGATCGGAGGGCGCATAAGCCCAGGCGAATTCTTCGCCTTTATTCAGCTAATGAATAACATTACGAATTCATTGGGGTTGCTGCCAAATCATTTTGCCTCTATCAAAGAAGCGGTTGGGTCTGTGTCCAGAATTTTTGAGTTACTGGACCAAAATGACGAGCCGGCTGGCGGTGATATAATGACCCCCGTCGCGGACTATCAAACGGCGATATCATTCAATAATGTATCTTTTCATTATGATGATCAAGATAAAGAGGTTCTTGGCAACGTCAGCTTTGACGTACTTCCAGGTGAAACAGTTGCCATCGTAGGACCAAGCGGTAGCGGTAAATCGACATTATCGAAATTACTGCTCGGCTTTTATCCGGTAACTCATGGCACGATCAGCGTTATGGGCCATAGCCTGAAGGACTGGAATACTGAGGCATTGCGCTCCAACATGGCTTTCGTGGCTCAGGACACATATCTGTTTCCCGCAAGTATTGGCGCTAATATTGCCTGTGGCCGCTCAGACTGGGATCAGGGACAGATCGAAGAGGCAGCCAAAATTGCTAATATTAATGACGACATACAAGCGCTCCCGGACAGTTATCAGACCGAAGTAGGTGAGCGTGGAATGAGACTATCTGGCGGACAGCGTCAGCGTGTCGCGATCGCGCGGGCAATTCTGCGCAGTGCCCCAATCTTATTATTAGATGAAGCCACCTCAGCTCTGGATAATGAGTCTGAACTGTTGGTGCAGGAAGCGCTGGAACGCGCCATAGCCGGGCGTACCACTCTGGTGATTGCGCATCGCCTTTCAACTATAAAAAATGCGGATCGTATCATCGTTTTGGATGAAGGGCGTATTGTTGAGCAGGGCACGCATGAAGATTTACTTAACCGCCATGGTCTTTATGAAAAGCTATTCCTGCGTCAGTTTCAGTTAAATCAGGAAATCTCTGAGAATCGGGAGTGCGACAATTACCTGGAAGATAATGCGGCAGTAAGTAAGCTGGGGGGAGAACAGATTGCCTAATAAAGAAAAGCCACTTAAGGAAACAAAATTGCCCAATTTGGCCAAGCTCCATCAGACCAGAACCGGATTTCGAAAACTGTTTTCATTTCTGGGTCCCTGGAGAAAACGCTATTTTTTCGCTCTGGTCTCGCAGAATATCCTCTGGATGGCTGACCGTATTATGACGGGACTGGTTCTGATGTTTCTAACCAACGCGATTTTTGAAAAGGATATCTCTTTGCTGATCAGCACCTCCATATATGCCGTCACTATTATGGCAGCGATTGTCTTATTGATTATATATCCCCGGTATTTATGGGTCAGCTCGGTCTACAACGGTATGGCCAATCTACGGGAACGCATCTTTAAACATATTTTACGCTTGCCAACTGCGTACTTGGAATCGCATCATACCGGCGATGCCATTTCCGTGTTGACAAATGACGTGGCAGCCACTGAAGAGGCTTATCGTCAGATGATGATGGGCTTTACCAACGCATTGTTAGAGGGAGGCGCCTGCATTATCGCCATGTTTGTAATAGATTGGCGCATGGCCTTGTTTGCTGTTGGATTTTGTGTGATAGCCTTAATTGCCACAACCCTATTCGCCAAACCGCTACGCAGAATAGGGCAGATAGCTCAGGAAAAGCTGGGCCTGATGTCCGAACGCTATGCGGATCTGATTGCCGGATTCCAGGTCGTGCGTGCTTTTAGTATGGGAAAATGGATTTTGGAGCGCTTTGAACATAGCAATACCGAAAGCAAAAAAACCGCCTTAAGACGTGTAAACTTGGAATCAGGAATGTCAGGTATCAATACATTATTGATGCTTTCTTCAATAATTCTGATTGCTATTGGTGTTTATTTGGTATCTATTGGCAAGACCGATATGGGCAAATTGGTGGCAATCCTTCAGTTTTCAGGTTCTCTGCAATTTGATTTTCAGCGGCTTGGCTCAGAGATTAGCCGGATCCAAAGCGCCCTTGCCGGTGCGGATCGCATCCAGGCAGTCTTTGATACGTCTGCTGAGCCGGAACAGTATGGGGAAGTATCACTCGCAGATAAAAGAGCAGATAAAAGAGAGGAAATCAATTGCATGCCTGCCGATAAAATCGCCGTTTCATTTCAGCAGGTTTGCTTCTCATACGACCAGAATGGTGAGCCAGTTCTGAAGGATCTCTCCTTTATAGTCAAACCCGGGCAGGTAGCAGCGTTGGCCGGGCCTAGCGGAGGCGGTAAAAGCACTATTCTAAAACTGTTACAGGGTTTTTATCAGCCGAAATCCGGTACGATCTGCGTGCTTGGCAAACCGCTGACATCCTATCGTCTGGATGATTTGCGCCGTCAAATCGCCTTTGTGCCGCAGGATGCCTATCTGTTTGCCGCAACTATTGAGGAGAACATTGCCTATGGGCGTCCCGGTGCTACGCACGAGGAGATTGTTGAAGCAGCCAGGGCAGCCAATGCCCACGAGTTTATCATGGAAATGCCGGATGGATATCAGACGATGGTTGGTGAACGGGGTGTGAGGCTTTCTGGAGGGCAGAAGCAGCGTATTGCCATTGCCAGAGCCTTGTTGAAAGATGCGCCGATTTTGCTTCTTGATGAAGCCACATCCGCTCTGGATATCGAGTCCGAAATGTTGCTGCAAAAAGCCTTGGAGCGTTTGATGGTCGGCCGTACGACTCTGGTGGTTGCCCATCGCCTGAGTACCATTGAAAAAGCAGACTTCATCATGACAATTGCTGATGGAACGGTGGCGGAGCAAGGTACCCACGAAGAACTGATCGCTCAGGGAGGCATTTACGCCGATTTGGTGGCGGCCGGGCGCGCAGCGCTGGTCTCTTGATGGCAATATGGGTGACACTAACTCAGGCAGGCCGCACCATAGAAGAAATGTGAATGCAGGCTGGTGCGCAGGCAGGAATTTGACGACCAGCCCAGAAATACTCGCACAGAAGGGCGCCTTCACCATGTAATCATGGAAGGCGCTTTCATTCGTTAAAACAAGAAGGGGCGATTTGGCTTGCGCACAATTATTCTCCTCGTTTTATCAAACATCTTTATGACTTTTGCCTGGTACGGACATTTGAAATTCGCCAATAATAAGCCGCTGTTAGTCGCAATCCTGGCGAGCTGGGGCATCGCTTTTTTTGAATATTGCCTGCAAGTTCCAGCCAACCGGCTCGGTTACAGTATGTTTACCCTGGCACAGTTGAAAGTGCTGCAAGAGGCCATTACCCTGATAGTCTTTGCCATCTTTGCGGTTCTCGTGATGGGCGAGTCTTTTAAATGGAACCATTTAATGGCCGCTCTTTGTCTTGTAGGCGCGGTGTATTTTGTATTCAAATAAGCCATTTTGGCATGACTCACAGGGCATTAGCAAAACAACAGCCTCACAGAATCATATAATCCGGAGGCTGTTATTGCCTTATCTGGCAGAATCAACAGCAGAATCAATATCAGCCGATTAACTCCGACAAAGTTAGAGACTGCGAAATTCCGCACCCTGAGAGGCAGCCCGTGCGGCATACACACTCCGTTTGCTAAAAGGCAATTGAATTGTGCCTTTTGGCCGCTATTCGATGCAGGCAACAGGCGTAATAATGTCAAGTGGAAAACTCAGGAGCCGTTCTCGCACTGCCATACCCATATGAATGTGCCCAACCGGTTTGCCGGTTGGGGCACCAGGACGAAGACAAATATTGGGCGCTAATGCTAATTAGTATGTTTAATTCTAGTAATGCGCCACTTCGAATCGATTTTGGATAATGTAAAGTCGAGTTTGTAGGTCTTCTGGTCGCCGTTTTTCAGCCATGATGCCTGGGTTTCAACGATGATTAGTTTGCTTTCGCGATACTCGGTGGTTTTGTTGATTACGAATGCCCTATCTGTACAGCCGTCCCAGTAAACGGTTGTGTCTGTATATTCGTCCGCGACTTCGCCAGCATCCTTTGTTTCAGTAAATGATATACCTAAGATTGATTCTTCACATTCTACTTTATCAGCCAGGGTATCC
>JBMNNY010000032.1:0-15668 GCA_050942765.1 Bacillota bacterium
ACCCCTGTGACAGAGCAGTTTTCCACTAACGAGGCGGCGGCATCCTTAATAGCGCCAACCAAGCCTCCGACACGAGTCTTGCCGGTAATATCCACATTAGTCAAGTTTAGATTTTGAATATGCACGGCTGTTTGTATATAGCCGATAAAGCCAACGTATTCTTCATCCGGTCGGTTGATATAAAGATTGCTAATGGTCTTGTTATTGCCGTCGATCTGTCCCCGTGCTGTATTGATTCAGAATGACACAGCGAATGACACAGCGTGACGGTTCTTCTGTGCTGCCTCGAATCTAAATCCTAAAGCAAAGCAGCACAGAAGAACCGTCACGCCGTGTCCAAAAGAATACTCTCTATGTATCGTCTATTGATTTATAAACATTTATATTCCGGATGCCCCGTAGATCAATTTACATTCGCGATGCCCCATCGATTCGATCCACTTACATCCCGGAAGCCTTCGCAAGCATGGCATGGCCGATCATTTTGGCCATATCAACAATGCGGCAGGAATAGCCCCATTCGTTGTCATACCAGGCGAAGACTTTCATGTAATCACCATCGCCCATGGTCATCAACGAGTCAATAATCGCCGAGCTGGGATTATGATTGAAATCGGACGAGACCAACGGCTCGGTACAATACTCAATGTAATTCTTCATGTAAGTCTCAGAGGCTTCCCGCAGAGCTTCGTTGACAATTTTGGGGTTGACACTCTTTTCGAGCAGCACTGCGAGGTCAACGATCGAGACGTTGGGTGTCGGAACCCGTAAAGCAATACCATCCAACTTACCGGCCAATTCCGGCAATACGAGGCCGATCGCCTTCGTGGCACCACTCTTGGTGGGGATAATCGACTGACCGCAAGCCCGTGCCCGGCGCAAGTCTTTATGAGGATTGTCTAAGATCTTCTGATCACTGGTGTAGGCATGAAAAGTAGTCATAAGTCCGCGTTTGATACCGAATTCTTTATTAAGTACAAGTGCTACAGGAGCCAGACAGTTAGTAGTACAGGAAGCTCCAGAAATAATGTGGTGGGAGGCGGCGTTATAGAGGTGATCATTGACCCCCATAACCATGGTAATGTCTTCGCCATCAGTAGGAGCGGTAACCAGCACTTTTTTGGCCCCAGCTTTCAGGTGCTGTCCCGCCAGTTCAGCAGTGCGGAATTTGCCGGTTGCCTCAATGACAATATCGATGTCCATTTCGCCCCAGGGCAGGCGGGCTGGATCACGATCGGCGGTCAGCCGCACACGCTTCTTGTTAACCAGCAGGGCATTTTCTTCCGGTCGGATATCGGCTTCGCATCTACCGTGAATGGTATCATACTTGGCCATGTGCGCAAGAATTTCAGGAGAATAGCTGGCGTTTACGCACACAATTTCAAGATCCGGATCCTGCAGGGCCCGGCGAAACACCATGCGGCCGATTCGTCCAAAGCCATTGATCGCTATCTTGACTGGCATTTTAATCCCCTTTCTTAAGTCTTGTGGTTCCTGATTTGATCTTATGATGGCTATCCAGATCTTACAAGCGCTGGAAACGGGCTATTTCAGTGTTTAAATCAGAAAGCGGGACATTTTCTGTCCCGCTTACCGGATAGCTTAGGTATGCGCCAAAATCGGGCTAGGCTTGGCAGAAACCGCAGAAATAGATACTTCCGCCAAGATAGGTTTCTTTTTTTATGCGATTGCCACAAACCGGACAAGCTGTTCCAACAGTGTTTTTACTGAGGACGGTAACATAACCTCCCGGGTTGCCGAATAGATCACGCTCCGTATCGCGTCCTCCCAGATGGGTCATTTCCTGCAAAACTGACTTAATGGCATCGTACATGTTCTGCTTTTCTTTTGCAGAAAGAGTCGACACTTTCCGCCGGGGGTGAATGCCGGCCTTCCAAAGAATATCCTGTAACACGCCATTACCCAGACCGGGAATACGCTGCTCGGTGGCAAGGAATGCTTTCACGGAAAGATTGGCTGTACCTTCATGCAGTAAAGAGCTGAAATATGACTGATCGAACTGCGCGGTCAGCGGGGAAGGTTTGCTCATGGCGGCCTTTATGTCAAACATTCCGTAATCTTCGCCATTCGCCACACAAAGCAAAGCACCCCACATCTGAATAGTGGCAGTCAGTGCCGAACGGTCGGATAATTTCAGCAGCAGCTGATGTTTTTTGGGCAGACGCTCATCAGGCCTGTGCCAGCGCAGAGCGGTGCTTACAATGATGGTCATATCGTCGGCGGCAATCGCGACGTGTCCGCCATAAGCGACGGCGTTGCCGATCGTCTTGCCAGCCAAACGTGCACTATAATCGCTAGGATCGCCAGTGTACCAGGCAAACTTGTGCGGCGTATGATTGGCGGTGGCTGCGACAACGCGCTTGCCCGAGATATTCTCATTGATCTGTCGGGCCAGGGTAATCGCTTCGGGCAATTCGAGCATGTTAAACCCCCTCGGATTCTCTTCGTGCGTCGTTTTGCCACCATCATACCGCAGAGCGTTGACAATAGTATGTCAGGTTTGGCGCATTGCGGCATCAGAAAATATCTGCAAACGAATCCTGATACTTCATGAAAATATTCCGAATCTCTTCCGGACAGCGTTCCCAATAGCGATATAGCGAAACGTCAGGATAAGCCTGCCACTTGGCGATTAAGTAATCGTATAGGCCAACCATGGCGGCGCGGCGGGATTCAATTTCGAGACTACCCATGTGCTGCAGCTCAGCAATGGCCAGCAGTAACTGACGCGCTGAAAGGGCTGGGCTCCAAAAATGGCCTTCAAATAATATGGAGGCATCCCGGTATTCGATTGCTATTTTTTCCAAGAGTGACTCGGCATCCTTGGTTGCATTATTTTCCAACAGCACAAATGCCAAATCGAAAAATGCTTCCGCCTGATAATCCGTTTCCACAATTTGATCAGCAAAGCGCTGGTATTCAGATTTCCAGCGCGACAGGGGCGCGCCGGCGACTATCAGGGTACGATGGAGTTGATCCAAAATCTCTTCGGTAAAAGGCCCTCCATCCGCCAAAAAAGTGTGAATCAGTTGCAGTGCAGCCTCATAGTCATGTTCGAATTCACGTCGAGTTTCGATCTGACGCACATAACCAGCCTGCAGTGCGTAACGCAAACGTGCGTCCCTTCTGGGAAAATAGACCGCCTCACGGTGCTGTGCAATCATGGTCTGAAAGCAGTCCATGGCGCGGCTCATATGGCCTTCGCTCCTGTATATTACACCCAGCATCTCCAGTAAGTAGGGAGCCGCCTGGAAATTCTCGTAATTCCCGTCAACATAAGCGGCATATTGTGTTTCGGGCGGATATTTGTCCAGAATCTCCTCCAGCATCTTGCGTAAATCAGACCAATAATGCGCACCCATCAGGTAGCACGTCTCCAGATAGTCAAAGCTTGCGGGGTAGTTGTTAAGAATGGAGTCTTTCCACGCTTTCTCTTTCAAGAACTCTACAGGACCAATAACGGCACAGCGGCCAGCGATATTTACTATTGAAATCTGATCATAGATTTGCTCTATGCCAAAGCAGTTGTCAATCTGCCAGGCAATTTCGCGGGTATCAAGATTGATAACCCAAAGGTGCTCTTCATATTCTTGATAGGGTTCGCCATCGGTATTTCCGATAATACTGGCCGCAACATAGATATAATCCGGCAGGCAGATGGAATCCCTGAAAGTAAATTCGCGCACCGCCCCCGCTTCATAGGGCAGGATCATTTCCCAATTCTGCCGACCGCTATTGATATCATAGCCACGGATGGTTCCATCGATAGCGCCAATAAACACACTCTCTCTGGCAACCCCGATGAGACGGCAGCAACCCAGTTCGCTCAAAGTTATGCGATCCAGAGCCCACTTTACAGTGCCGTCAATTAGCGCCACACATCGGAGTTCATGATCATTTTCATAGAACAGACAGTCAAAGTCATCATAGACATACAGCCATCGGTTTTCAGGGTATTCGGAAAGAGCTTCCGGGTTGAGCCAGATCGGTTCGCAGGATGGGAATGCTAAGGCGACAATGTCGTTAGTAGTCGCTACCAAAAGTTTCTCTCCGGTGATGACAATCCGGGATATGTTCGCAAGCGGCAACATTTTGATGCTAAGAACTTCACCATTGACGGGATCGAAGCCATAGATGATTCCAGAATTTAAAGCAAGATAAAGCTTGCCGTTATGGAGTGCGAGAGTGCACTCGTTAGCAGACATTTTCAGGCCGCCAATTTGCCAGATTAGGCGTCCGTTTTCTCTGTTCAGGGCAATTATGGTTGTACCATTGAGTAATATTACAGCGGAATCAGTAAGTACCGGCTGGGCCGACGGGGTATCGGAAGCCAGTTCATAACGCCACTTTTCTTTTCCGGTGACAAGATCGAACGCGCAGAAATAGTGATTATAGTAGGGTTCTTCGAAATAATGACCGTATAGTACGTTTTTTCCAACAGTGGAGTCAAAAAAGGTGGTGCGGAAGGTAGTCAAAACTCTGTGCCGGTTCGGTGTTCCCGGATAGTTCAGATAGTTAAAATTGCTATAGGTATCGGCATTCTGATCAGGGAGGACGGCTTCCTGCTGATCATCCTTGCAGCCGGATAAGAAGGTAAAGGCGACAGCGCAAATCACGACAATAACAAAAACCTTGTTAATGGTCATTTAAATGATCACCTGCCAAATAAGATCGGTTGATCACTATCTTTTGGATGTTTCTGCTATTGCGACAAGTTTCCTGCTAAAACTGGCAGCCGGACTTTTAGCCCGGCTGCCATGGTTTAAGTGATGGTGGCTTTAACGCTTGTGACCGCGCATGAACTTTCCGTGCGGATCACGGCCAAAGGCCAGCCGTTTGGCCCAGGTGCTCGGATAGGAATGCAAATCTTTGGCGGCTTTGGGCGCGATTCAGGAGCGATTATAGTTGACAATGCGTAAAATGGGCAGTATATTAGATGTGGATAGACAATAATCAAAAACGTCTACTATATATATAGGCGAAATGCGGGGTGTCTATTTTGGACTTATCCAAGAGATTTTGGGAGGCAGATTTATCTGACATCCGGCGCGGCTATTATGTTACTGATCAAAGGCAGACACAAACGCAAGCACAGCCGCAATCTCCACCGCAAACGCAGTCGCAGACACAGACACAGTCACAGTCCTATGGGCAGTCTCAAGCACTGAAGCAATCATCGGTACGGGTTTCAGCATCAGTACCGGTTCAGTCATATGTTTGTTTGATCTGCGGGAAGGCTTATGAAAAGGGCATTATTTATCCAATGGGGGAGGTGCTTTATGAAGCGGAGCGGGCCGTTCAGGTTCACATTGCCACAGAGCACGGCTCAATGTTCGATTACTTGCTGGAGGTGGCGGTCAGAAGCGGCGGGATTACCGAACTGCAATCCGAGTTGCTCCGGCAGTTTCATCAAGGCACCGATGATGCCGAAATTGCGAAACTGTTAGGTCAGGGAAGTACCTCCACAGTCCGAAATCATCGTTTCAAGCTCAGGGAAAAAGAAAAACAGGCCAAGGTGTTTCTGGCGCTAATGAGTTTGGTCGGCAAACAGGAAGGCGCAGACGCACTGGTCGGAATACACAGAGGTGCAAAAATGGTTGACGAACGTTATGTGTTCACGGAAAAAGAAAAAGAGCAAATCATCAACAAGTATTTCGAGAATAATGGTGACGGGCCATTGATCGAATGGCCGTCCAAAGAAAAGCGCCGTGTGGCTGTAGTGCAGCATATATCGGCCAAGTTCGAGCCCGGACGCCAATATACCGAGAAAGAAGTTAATGAGATCCTCAAACAGGTTTACGAAACAGATTATGTAGTCTTACGCCGCTACTTAATCGAATACGGCTTTTTGGATCGCACGCGCGATTGTAGAACGTATTGGGTTAAGCTGTAACAGTTCTTTCTCGTTAGCTCCATGGCGGATTGGTACAAGAAATCATAAACATGGAACAAGCTCGCATATAGATTGTGCGAGCTTGTTTGTCTATCTGGGATTCTTCGACGAATCCGCATGTGGTTCCAAACTGTGAGCCTCCAGGCCTCTACTGATCAGACTTTCTCCGGCTCCGGGTAAGTCTCGCCAAACAGTTCCATCGTGATCTTTTTAATGCGCTGCTCCTGAAGCGGGCGATCCCCGGGTCCGCGTTTGACGGCCGCAATGGCTTGAGCATGCTCCATACCGCTGGTTACTTTGCCGAAGGCGGCATAGCTGCCATCCAAATGAGGTGCGTCGCCAACCATTATGAAGAATTGCGATCCTGCGGAATTCGGATCCTGAGCGCGCGCCATTGAAAGCACGCCGACAGTATGCTTAAGGTCGTTGGCAGTAAAGCCGTTGCTTTTAAATTCACCTTTGATGCTGTATCCGGGGCCGCCAACGCCGGTTCCTTTCGGATCGCCGCCCTGAATGACGAACCCGGGAATCACCCGGTGGAAAATCAGGCCATCATAGAATCCCTTGCTGGCAAGTGCGATGAAATTCCGTACCGTATTCGGAGCTTTGTCTGGATACAGTTCGGCGGTGATTTGTCCGCCATTTTCCAGTTCAATGGTTGCGACTGGATTTTTCAATTAGATTCCTCCTAGTGGCATGATGCCGTTTCCTTCAGTAATTTCGTGTTTCTTCATTTACCCGCTTATTCGCTAATCCATTTGCTAGGCCTATTATACCATCAAAGGAGATTAATTAAAGGCAGAGAAGTAAAACAAAAAACGCGGCACATGTCATGGCCTTGGTCATGTCGTGGCCATGGTCATGGTTAGATCATTTCGCAAACACCTGTTATCAATGGGGGAAGGTGGGGAATGTTCATGTATATTGACGGACGTTGGTTCAAAGACGAGCAGCAACGCACCTTGATACTCAGAGGAGTTAATTTGGGGAGCAATGCCAAGATTCCGGTCCGGCCCAATGGTGCCACCCATCTGCGGGAGAATGCTTTTGAGCATCGGGACGTGTCGTTTGTCGGACGCCCGTTTCCACTGGAGGAAGCCGATGAGCATTTTGCCCGCCTGAAGTCGTGGGGCTTCACGTTTCTGCGTTTTCTGATCACCTGGGAAGCGATTGAACACGTCGGCCCCGGTATTTATGATCAGGAGTATCTCGATTATGTGGCGCAGATTGTGGAGAAGGCCGGTACATACGGTTTCAAGCTTTTTATCGATCCGCACCAGGATGTCTGGAGCCGGTTCTCCGGCGGTGACGGGGCCCCGGGCTGGACCATGGAAGCGGTTGGTCTTGATATGACTAAATTTGGTCCAACAGGTGCGGCCTTGTTGCATGCGGTACATGGTGATCCGTTCCCGAGGATGATCTGGCCGAGCAACTACTCCAAACTGGCAGCTGCCACGATGTTCACTTTATTCTTCGGAGGCCAGGATTTTGCGCCTCAGACCAAGATAGATGGTGTCAATGCTCAGGAGTATCTGCAGAGCCATTATATCAACGCCATTAAGCAGCTTGCGCTGCGGCTCAAAGGTATGAAGCATGTCGTCGGTTATGACTCGCTTAATGAACCCGGCCCAGGATTTATTGGAAGAGATGATTTGAATGCGCATGGCGGTCTGGTCGAATTAGGCGAGAACCCCACTCCATTTCAGACAATGCTGCTGGGAGCCGGTTATCCTCAGAAAGTGGCCGTGTACGGCATTGGTCCAACAGGATTTCGGCCGGTCGGCCAAAAGCTCGTAAATCCGGACAGAGTGCGTGCCTGGAAGGACGGATACGACTGCATCTGGAGGCAAAATGGAGTATGGGATTTGGATGCTACTGGCAATCCCCGGCTGCTGAAGCCGGATCACTTCAGTGTAGTGCGTGGGCGCAAGATTGATTTCACCAATGATTATATGACGCCTTTTGTGCAGCGTTTTGCCAGAGAAATCCGGGCGGCCGACGTTGCTCCGAAGGCGTTCATTTTCTTTGAAACCGAACCCAATCATTTTCCAAAGAAACTGGCGGAGGATAGCGGCAATAGTGCTGAAAGCGGCGGTGGCGGCGGCGGTGCCAGCGGTAGCGTCAACAGCGCCAGTCAGGACCGCGGCACCCTCAGGGGGGAGGGGTCAGGGGGCCCGCAACAGTATATGGTGCATGCTCCGCACTGGTATGATGGGGTGACCTGCCACCTGAAACGCTACATCCCGTTTCTGGGTATTGACGTGCACAACATGAAAGTTGTTATCGGGCGGCGCCGGGTGCAGCAGTCATTTATCACGCAAATGAGGCGGCTGCGGGAGAGCAGTGGTAAACTGCCTACCTTAATCGGAGAGTTTGGGATTGCTTATGATATAAACAATAAAAAGGCTTACAAGACCGGGAATTATCAGGCGCAAGTCAAGGCTTACGATCGGAATTTCCGGGCAGTGGAAGCCAATCTGCTGAGCTATACGCTATGGAACTACAACCCCGACAACACCCACGCCCGCGGGGATCATTGGAATGGCGAGGATTTCTCGATTTATAGCGTTGATGATCGGCACAAAGCCATCGCTGCCACGCAGGATACGCAGAACATGAAGGCCGGAGATCTGAACGCAGGCGGGCGAGCCCTTGATGCTGTCATCCGGCCACATGCCATGTGCACTGCCGGCGAGCCCCTGGCGATGGAGTGGGATTACCGCAAAAAGGTCTTTAAGTTTACATTTCGTCATGACCCTCAGGTAACAGCGCCGACAGAGATATTTGTACCTGCGTGGCATTTTGCCGACGGATATGAGGTAGAGGTATCAGATGGCAGTTATACCATGGATACCGCAAATCAGCTTCTAATCTATCATCATAGTGGCGAGCGGCCGGAGCATCACATCGTGATTAAGGCTCGCCGAAAATCTTGAGCAGCGAATCGGCCGCTGCCACTGATCTTATTCAGTCGGGGATGCGGCCGGATCCGGATCCGGATCTAATGCCGCGTTATTCTGATCTTTGCCGCGGAAGTACTTACGCTCCAACCAGACTCCCAGGAATATCAACCCCATGAAGATTAAGCCGAAAACGGGTTGCTGGGTGATGCGCGGCAGGAGCGGGTAATCCATTGAGCCATGGGTGGCCGCGACCAGCCAGAGATTGCCGCTGAGGGCGTAGATTGCTCCCAGAAGGAGCCAGCTGATGAAGTTTAGCCCCATGCGGCCAATAGTGGAACCGATTGTACGGTCTGAGATAAGGTAACCCGGCAGGTGCCAGAGTGCGAACAATAGTGCTACAATAAACACGCCAAGCCAAGTTTTCTTGGCAGGCAGTTTTCTGGCTAAAAGGTTATATATCACTCCGGCAAAGAGCAGTTCTTCTCCAAAACCGGTCAGCACCCAATTTCTAAACAGGTAACCCAGGGAGTAACTCTCGCGCAGCAGTGATTGCTTTGCGCCAAAGATCAAATCATACAAAAAGCCGATTATCAGCAAAACAACATAACTAGCCAGCAAAATGGCAAGCGCCTTGACTAATTTGCGCCAATCCAAGCCAAACTTTCCAATATAGGCATTGAAGAGCACCGCCAGCGACATCGCAGTCATGAAGATCGAAACTTGTCCAATGATTAAGGTGGTTTCGCTGTAGCCGGCCCGCCCGTATAAAACCAGCCAAATGAATAAAATGGTGGCAAATGAGAAAAACACGGAGATGACTAGTGGGCCATATTTCTTAAGTGCTGGCGCAATATACTCAATAATGCGCAGTATTTTGGCTCCAGATTTCATGATCATATCCCTCCTGATACAAAAGATATCATTTTTGTGTCACGTTTTGCCAGATCCAGTAACAGTCCGGAAACGAATTCCTGCACATAGGTGTACGCGTGCGAACACGCATGCGGATCTGAATGTGTGCAGGCATGCGGATGCGGATGAGCGCTCGCACACTCGCGCAAGTGCAGATGCGCATAAAGACTGTTCAAGAAGTTTTTAACGTTAGTCCGCATCACCCAGTGTTCAGCCAGTGTGAGCTGGTTTTTGGCAGCGCGCACCGCTTCCACCATCATGGCCAGCTCCCCGGTAACAAGCTCTGCGCAATGGCCATTTTCAAGTGCTGTCAAAACAGGTGCAACCGTGCGTTCATCCTCATTAAAAATATAAGTCATCTTATGAGTGCAGATTTTTTGAAGGATTACGTGCAGGATTTCCCGTATGTATTGTGGGTCAGCGCTGATTAGGGGGTGCTTGATCAGACAATTAATCGTATCGGCCGAATGCGCAACGCTATGTGCCCACCCCTTGGCGCCGGTATGCCCGCGCAAATCCTGCTCCATACTGATTTGCCGGATTAATAGGTCCTTCAAGGCCAGTACCGTGTTTTCGTCCATAAAATGCTGACGGCAATCGGCTTCGATTAGCAGCCCGGTGATCAACATCGAGAAAGTTCTGGCGTAGACCGTGTCAGTATCCGATTCACCCAGACCACAGAGCAGATGCTGATCATCAATGATTATGTCAAGTAGTTGGCGCAACTCATCAGGTGACAGCAAATCATCATTAATGATAACATAAAAAGCGTCAAGGATTAACTCGTCCCGCAACACCGGGTCAGGGGATCCGATGAATGGTGCCATTTCAAGGCATAATGGCAAAAGCGGTTTTTGATCCTTGAAAGGCGCGAAATCAGCTGCCTTCAGTTCCTGAAGTCTCTGTTTGAGTTTCAGTTGGAATTCGTTCATGTTCCGTTCCTTCCAAATAGATGATGGCCTGATATGCAGTCCGGTCATACAGGCTTATTATAAAAGAAATCTTACAAAAGGAGAATAGTGAATGTTTCTGGAGCATGATTTTGTAGTATGGGGTACGCTTTGCGATTGCGGCCGCGATGTGGCGGTGTTGCAGAATAAAGTTTTTCCATGGAGCGAAAGCGATTTCCAGATTAAGATGATATGTCCCGCATGCGGCAAAATGGTCGTGGTGGATCAAGGGCGGGCTTCCGATTACTATTCCCGCAAAATCCTGGCGATGTATGATGATGTTCGCGGAACAGTGTTGGACCTCGGTTGCGGAGGCGGCTTCCTGACCGAGTATGTTGCTGCGAAGAAAGAAGTCACGCGTGTTTTGGCGATTGATCCTGATCCGGGATGCGCCGAGGCGATTAATCAAATTCCTGATCCGGAAGGGAAAATAGATTTTCGCGTGGCAGACGCATCCGTACTGGGTGATTTGGCTGGCGCAGGGATGGCCGGGGTTGAGGCCGGGACACCATCCATCGATTATTTGATCCATCGGGATGTCTTCATGTTTATTGATGATCCCGAAAAATACTTTGACGATGTGACTAAAATTGTGCGCCGCGGTATTCGGCATGTAGGTTGGTTTATGAGTGGCAATGCAAGGATGAAGAACACTCTGGAACCACAGCAGATCTTATCTGAGCTGGAGAAGCGGGGCTGGCGGGCACAGCTGCACATCTTGGACTGGTATAAATGCGGGTATTATATTAGCGCTGATAAACAGGTTTCAACATTATTTTAGAAAAGTGGCATCCTAGGCTGCCGTCAAGTTGGGAGAAGGCATTATGAGAAAGGTACCATGTATTTGTATTATAGTGGTATTGGCGCTGTGCCTGGCTATTGCAGGCGTTGCGTCAAATGGTGTAGTCCGAGGCGCTGGAAATGAGGTTGTCTGCCATTACACACTAATTCCGAATGTCGAAGGGACATCCTTAACAGTTCGGGCCGAGTTTAATCTGGCATCTATACCGAATTTCAAGGATCCTTATGTTGATGATTATGGTCAACTTGCTGAGGCGCAGCTGCAGATTGACGGGCGGGATGTTAATCTGAAAATTGAAAGAAAGGGTAGTGCTTCCATATTCCGCAACTTGTCGCGCCGAGGTAAAGCGGTGCTTACCTATCGACTGAACTGCGTTACTGTACCGACTCCTAATTATCGGAAATATCTGATGGGCGGATCTGATTACATAATGGCGCGGACGGGGTTATTTCTGCGTATTCCCGGGAGAGAAGAAGAAATGGTGGAAGTGGCATGGGATCTACCGGCGGGGTGGCAGGCAGGGATTGGCAGGACCGGTATGTTACGTTGGATAGACACCCAAAGAACTTTGTGGGTTGCCGGTCAGCCAGGCCATTTCGAGAGTCGGATGATCGGCGGAAAAACTGTAAGCGTTTGTATCATTAATGGTGTCAAGGCTGATAACGACAGGCGTATCTCTGGGAGCATCGATCAAATCCTGACAATAGCATCCGAAAAATATGGTCAGTTGCAGGGACAGTATTATGGATTGGCGGTCTTTCCCTATAAAAGTATTGGGGGAGGTACAGCCCTTGGCTTGACGCTGGCTACTGAAGAGGATCCGATTATGGCTGTACATGAGGTGTTGCACTGGTGGACTAATAATAATATGCCGGCCTGGTTTCGGGAAGGTGTGCATACCTATATGGCAGCCCGCATCATGAACCGCAACGGTTTGCTGAGCATGCAAGAGTTTAATGGATTTCTTAATCAAAGGCGTATTACACATGAATCGGCCGTTAATAGCGAGGGATCTATGTCCTTGCATGAAATATCGCAGAAGTATGACGCAAATGCCGGCGGAGGGGATATTTATGGCATTGGGGCTTTGTTCGCCTATAAGCTTGATCGTGAAATTGAGAACGCCACCGGCGGCCATTACAGCCTTGAAACAGTCTTTGAATGGGTGTGCCGGAACCGTGACGAAAAAACCGATCCCATTTTATTGATTTCAGAATTAACAGGCTATGATCCCAAGGCAGTATTCGCGGAGTATTTTTATCAGCCGGTTTTGAATGTACAGGAATTGTTGCAGTAATAGATTCCGCAGATTTATTATCAGTCTGCTGACGAAATCGCTGGCAAAGGAAGATAAGCTATGAAACTGCCAGAATCGGGCGGCGGCCCGGTATTGAGCTGGGAAGGCAAGCGTAAGCCGGAGTTGCTAGATTATGAGAACCTCCGGCCAGCGGTGCTGATGGAGACCTTTGGGTGCAGCAGTGTGGATGGAGTTGGTACCGGAGATAGCCGGAGCGTCTGGGAGAACGGCAACGACAGCGCTGGTAACCTGCTTTTCGAAGGAGATAATCTGGCAGTTATGGCCAGACTCCTGGCTGATGGGTATGCCGGCAAGGTACAGTTGGCTTATCTGGATCCGCCGTTTGGGTCGGGTGCAAATTATGTCAGAAAAATCAGGCTGAGGGGCGAAAGTGTCGATGTTAATCGCAGCAGCAGCGAAACTGGCAGCAGCAGCGACGGGCGCGGCGCGGAGCGTGCCGGTCGTGCGGGATTCGTCGGGATTGCGGATGACGACGGTCTGGCAAATCAGCTCCAGTATACAGATCAATGGTCTGAAAGCAGTTATTTGCAGTTTATGTACGAACGGCTGTGGATGGTTAGAGAGCTGTTGGCTGAAAATGGCAGCCTTTATCTGCACCTGGACAGTAATGAGGTACATGCCATCAAGCTGATCTGCGATGAAGTATTTGGGCCGGAGTGTTTTCAGCGTCAGATTATCTGGCGGATTGGCTGGATCTCCGGCTACAAGTCGGCTGCCCGCAACTGGATCCGTAATCATGATACAATTCTTTTTTATTGTAAGGATCCGGGCAAAATGATTTTTAACAAGATGTATCTGCCTTATCCGGAGGGCTATCTGCGGCGGGAAAGCAGGGGTTCTTCCGGTAAAAAGGGCTATCCGGGGAAAGGCTATCCGCTGGAAGACACGTGGAATTGCAGCGCGATTGATCGTATGGATTCTATTCAGATCAAGAGCTTCAGCAAAGAAAAGACCAGTTATCCAACGCAGAAGAATGAAAGTCTATTGGAAAGGATTATCTTGGCGTCGTCAAACCCGGGAGATTTGGTGATGGATGTTTTCGCCGGATCCGGTACAACTGCCGCAGTGGCACAAAAAACCGGAAGGCGCTGGATTGCCTGCGATGCTAATCATATTGCCGTTCAGACTATTAACCGGCGCTTGCAGGCGATCATTGCGGGTGGGGAAAATGGTGGCGGCAGTGGTGACGTTGGCGCCAAGGGTGCCGCCTTTTCAGTCTGGAAAATAGGCGGGGAAGATGAGGGCGGACGCGACGGCGCCGAGCATTACGAAGGCGCACGCCGTGGCAGTGAGTGCCGCGGTGGCGGGCGCGGTGGCAGCAGCACCAGTGGCAGCGGTGAACTCGGCAGCGGCAGACCAACCGTATCCGTAAGCTATCAGAGAGTCGGCACAGACGTAATTCTCGAGATTACGGGATATGCTAATCCGGAAATATCAAAGATGATCAAGAAAACGATGAGGACGAGGACAGCCGGAGATGGAAGCGGAGCGCCGCCGGATCCGGATTGGCGCGCCTTGATTGATTGGGTTTCGGTGGACCGTGACTATGATGGCCGGACTTTTAACGTTTATCTCTCTGACATTCCGAAAGACAATAAGAAATGTGTCAATGGACACTACATAATCCCTAATGTTCGGAGCGGGGCCGTGATTGCCCTAAAAATTATCGATATTTTAGGTCACGAAACTCTTTGGGTTCAGTAGCAAGACTGCGCCTTTTGTAGCCGTGCCATTACCATTAATTATTTTGAAGGAGTGCATGCAATCATGGGAGACAGCAACAAAAGCAAAGTCTATTTCCTCCCTCTCGCGGACAACCCCTCTGCTGCCGAACAGGCGGAAGCGACGGTAAAGTTGATTAAGGCGGCTGATGCGCTGAAGATCATTGATCCCGATGATTTTACGGCCATTAAGTTTCATGTGGGTGAGGAGCATAACACCACCCATATTCGTCCGGAAATAATCCGGGCAATAGTGCAGCAGTGTCAGACGAAGACGCCCAATGTGTTTCTGACAGAGACCTCCACCCTTTATAGGGGAGAACGCGAGAATGCTGTCAAGCATTTGATGCTTGCGCAAAAGCACGGCTTTGGGTTCGAAAATATCGGCGCACCCTTTATTATGGCTGATGGATTGGTAGGTTCAACTGAGATTGAAATTCCCATTGCCGGTGAACTGGATCAGTCGGTACGCATTGCCCGTGAGATTGCCTTCACAGATGCCCTGTTTGTGGTAAGCCATCCGACCGGGCATGTAGTGGCAGGCCTGGGAGCCTGTCTGAAAAACCTGGGGATGGGCTTGGCCAGTCGGGCCGGCAAAATGCGGCAGCATTCCTCGCTGTCACCGCGCGTTAAAAGCTCTGCCTGCCGCCTGTGCGGTAAGTGCATCCGCTGGTGTCCCAAGAATGCCATTATTCAAGCGGAAAAAAGTGCCCACATTGATCCGGACAAGTGTATTGGCTGCGGAGAATGCATGACTTTGTGCCGTTTTGACGCCATTGACTGGAACTGGGGCGTCGATTCCGTCACGATGCAGAAGAGCATGGTGGAACACGCCTACGGTGTTATTAAGGATAAGCCTGGCAAGTGCTTTTTCATTAATGTGATGGTTGGCATGACTGCCAATTGCGATTGTATAGCACGTAATCAGGGCAAACTGATGCCGGATTTGGGAATTCTGGGGTCATATGACCCGTTGGCGGTGGATGTGGCGACAATGGATGTTACCGCTGGCGCTGATACTAAGGGGCGTTCTCTTCCCGAAATAGCGGCGCGCAAGGTTGATGCGCAGGCACAACTGCTGCATGCTGCCCGATTGGGGCTCGGATCGATGGAGTATGAGCTGATTAGGATTTGAGCAGGAGGCGGCG
>JBMNNY010000033.1:0-15498 GCA_050942765.1 Bacillota bacterium
CGGAGTCTACTGGAGAAGTATAAAGGACCCACGGCTGCCGCCCTTGCTGAAAGCGCGCTTAGTCAGGCTGCCATTCTGGAGGAGCTGGGACACAGCGCTATTGTGTTGTCTGCCAAAGCCTCGGATGTACCTACTACGATCGAGACTTATCGGATTTTGGCTCAAAATTGCGATTATCCACTGCACATCGGAGTCACAGAAGCTGGCACACTCTTAACAGGATCAATCCGCACAGCCGTCGGTTTGGGTATCCTTCTGTGGCAGGGGATTGGTGATACGCTAAGGGTTTCTCTCACTGGCGATCCGGTGCCGGAGGTCAAAGCAGGCTTTGATATTCTAAAAGCGCTCGATTTGCGCAAGAAGGGGCCGGTAATTATATCCTGCCCGACCTGTGGTCGCACACGCATTGATCTGCCAAAGCTGACAGCCGAGATTGAGAAAATTACCGCGCACATTGATGTACCGTTACATATTGCAGTTATGGGCTGCGCTGTCAATGGACCCGGGGAAGCCCGGGAAGCCGATCTGGGGATAGCCAGCGGCAATGAAGAAGGGCTGATTTTTCGTCAAGGCCGTATTCTGAAAAAAGTACCTGCCAAAGATCTTCTTTCTGTTTTCAAGCAGGAACTCGCCGACCTGGTTGCCGAAATCCGCAAGAAAGAATAAATGCCATAGCAGAAACCGCATTGATTCATTGGAGGTTTACCATTGCCGGAATATAGGATTGATCCCCAAAACCGCTCGCTAATGTCGATTCCAGGCATTCTTGACAGGCAGCTTTCCACTGAAGCACTCAAAATCATTCGCGAGGGAGTCCTGGATTATATTTTGGTTGATTCCGCAAGCAGCGCCTGGACAATCCAGCTCGTTTTGGAAGAAGAAGCAGCCCCTGAGACACTGGATGAACTAGCCGCCGCGATCCGGGATTGCATAACCGGTATCTCTAATGTTACATTCTGGCCCTGCTATCGGGGTGAAAGAATACCGGTTGAACGACGAGTAGCGCTTGTCTGGAATCAATGCCTTAAATGTCTGATGCAAGAGCTTCCGGGAGCACGCGCCTGGATTAATGATCATTGGGCGTGCGATGGCAATACAGTTAAGCTGAATGTCCTGGGAGAAATGGGAGCGAATTGGCTTAACAACAGAGGCTTCTCCGAGCGCCTGGCCGATTTGCTTTCCAAATCTGTCGGCACCGATGTAGTCGTTATTCTGCAACCGGTTAGTCCGCCGGAGGAAATGAGCGAAGTAATTGCCCGGCAGATTAAAGATGATCTTCAGAGCATGCAGATTGAAAGCGCCAAATCCGGGCCCGGTTCAGGGCATTCTGGCAGTAAAAAAAGCAAGGGCGGCGCATCGGAAGGTAACGGGACGGTTATTTTGGGGCGTAAGTTCAGTGGAGAAGCGACCAGACTCCAGGATGTCATTGATGAAGAAAAGCAAGTAATTGTGGCCGGTGAGGTTTTCTCGAAAGATGTCAGGGAATTACGTACTGGCCGGAAGCTGATTACTTTTGAAATTACCGATGGCACTGATTCCATTGCGGCCAAAGTATTTGAGGAACCGAAACATCCGATCAGCGACGCCATCGCAGTTGGAGATTACCTGATTTGCCGTGGTCCGGCGCAGTTTGATCGTTTCACGAACGAGCTGACATTAATGCCAAATGATATAATGCGCGGGAAAAAAGACAAGGCCGAACGCATTGATGAAAGCTCCGAAAAGCGGGTGGAGCTGCATTTGCACACCCAAATGAGCAATATGGATGCCTTGTGCGATGTCAAGCAAGTCGTCAGTCTGGCAGCATCCTGGGGTCATCCGGCGCTGGCCATTACTGATCACGGAGTGGTGCAGTCTTTCCCGGATGCTTATGAAGCAGGTAAAAAGCACGGTATAAAAATCATCTTCGGTATGGAAGGTTATCTGGTCGATGACCAAAGTCTGATCGTCACAGGTGAAGCTGACAGTCTGCTTCGGGAACAGGAGTTCGTGGCTTTTGATTTGGAGACGACCGGTCTTTCCCATACCTCGGATGAGATTATTGAAATTGGCGCAGTCAGAATCAAAGACGGTGAAATCACTGACTATTTCAATACATTTGTAGATCCGGGAATGCCCATTCCGGAAGAATCTACCCGCATTACCGGCATCACGAATGAAATGGTTGCCGGAGCTCCGGGCCCTGCCAAGGCTCTGGAAGAGTTTTATAGGTTCGCAGGCAGCGCTGTGCTTGTGGCTCATAATGCCAGCTTTGATATGGGCTTTATCAAAGCCAAAACCACTAAATATTTGAATCGGACGAATCAGTCAACCTACATTGATACATTGGCGCTAGCCAGGACACTATGGCCAAATTTGCGTAACCATAAACTCGACACTATTGCCAGTCATCTTGAAATTACGCTCGGTCAGCATCATCGGGCATCAGATGATGCAGCCTGTTGCGCCAAGATTTTCTTAAAAGCAGTTGAAGAGCTGATTGCGCGTGGCCTGAACAGCCTGCAGAGCCTCAACAGCATTTCTCAGGAGCGGGCCCATGAGTTTCAAAAACCGTATCACATTATCCTGCTGGCCAAGAATCAGATCGGTCTGGAGAACTTATACCGGTTGGTTTCATATTCGCACATCGAGTATTTCTACAGGACGCCGCGCCTGCCGCGCAACCTGATCAGACAATACCGCGAAGGATTGATAATTGGTTCGGCCTGTGAATCGGGCGAAATATTCCGGGCTGTGGTACGGGGCACCGATGCTTCCAGGCTGGAGACGATCGCAGAGTTTTATGATTATCTTGAGATTCAGCCGCTTGGCAATAACAAGTTCATGATCGACGCAGGCGAAGCTTCCTCAATGGAAGAACTGGCTGATTTCAACAGACAGATTGTCAATCTGGGCAAACGTCTCGGAAAACCGGTTGTGGCAACTGGCGACGTACATTTTATTAATCCGGAGGATGAAATCTACCGGCGTATTATTCAATCCGGAAGAGGATTTGAAGACTCGGATGCCCAGGCACCGTTATATTTTCGCACCACCGAAGAAATGCTGGCCGAGTTTGAATACCTTACTCCCGAGGAACGTCATTGGGTAGTAATCGAATGTCCTAAACAGATTAATGATTCCATTGAGTCAATTAAACCAGTACCTGATGAGTTCTGCCCGCCCAAAATTGAGGGGGCGGATGAAGAAATTCGCCAAATGGCATATGCTCGTGCAGTTCAGTTATATGGAGATCCGCTGCCCAAAATAGTATCTGACAGAATTGAGTGGGAGCTGCAGAGTATTATCGGCCATGGCTATGCAGTTTTGTACCTGATTGCGCAAAAGCTGGTCAAAAAATCGCTGGACGATGGATATTTGGTTGGTTCACGGGGATCCGTAGGATCGTCCCTGGTGGCGACATTGTGCGATATCACCGAGGTTAATCCTTTGCCAGCGCATTATCTCTGTGAAGACTGTAAGTACAGTGAGTTTATGGAGAGCGGCAGCATTGGATCTGGAGTGGACTTGCCGCCAAAAGACTGTCCAGTCTGCGGTCGGCCGCTCAAGAAGAACGGTCATGACATTCACTTTGCCACTTTTATGGGTTTCGAGGGCGATAAAGAGCCCGATATTGATCTTAACTTCTCAGGCGAATATCAGAATGTCGTGCACCATTATACCGAGGAGCTATTTGGTAAGGACTACGTGTTCCGGGCCGGAACCATTACGACTTTGGCTGACAAGACAGCCTTCGGTTACGTCAAGAACTATTTGGAAGAACGTGGTATCCACGCTCGCCGCGCCGAAATCAACCGCCTTGTGAGGGGATGTACCGGTGTCAAGAGATCCACCGGTCAGCATCCCGGCGGTATGATGGTTGTCCCGCCAGATCGGAATATTTATCAGTTTTCTCCGGTGCAGTACCCGGCCAATGATAGAAATGCCGGCTGGATTACGACTCACTTTGATTATCATTCGCTCTCCGGGCGTCTGGTGAAGCTGGACATTCTGGGGCATGATGATCCGACTGTCATTAAAATGCTGCACGATATTACAGGTATTGATCCGCGCAGCGTGCCATTGGATGATCCCGATACGATGCGTATTTTCTCCAGTGTTGAACCGCTGGGTGTTACCCCCGAAGAAGTTGGTACGAACCTGGGAACTTTGGCAGTACCGGAGTTTGGCACTTCTTTTGTACGGCAAATGTTGGAGGACACCAAGCCTACCACTTTCAGCGAACTGATTAAGATATCCGGCCTTTCGCACGGCACAGGGGTTTGGCTTGGCAACGCCCAGGAGTTGGTTCGTTCCGGACAGGCGAAGTTTTCCGATGTCATTTCCGCCAGAGATGACATCATGAATCACCTGATCTATCTAGGGGTTAAGCCGAAAACAGCCTTTAAGATTATGGAATCCGTTCGCAAAGGTAAAGGCGTCTCGGATGAAGACGAAGCCATTATGCGTGAAGCGGACGTACCGGATTGGTATATTGAATCCTGCCGTAAAATCAGTTATTTGTTCCCCAAGGCGCATGCGACAGCTTATGTCATGATGGCATTCAGAATCGCATATTTTAAAGTCCATTATCCGGAAGCCTTTTATGCAACGTACTTTACAGTCAGAGCTAATGAGTTTGATGCCGATATGGTTTCCAAAGGTCCTGATTTTCTGCGTTCAGAGCTGCGTAAAATTCAGGCCAAAGGCAAAGAAACCACTGGTAAAGAGGAAAACCTGGCTACCATTATTGAAGTAGTTCTGGAGGCGATGGCGCGTGGCATCAAATTCCTTAAGGTCGACATCTACAAATCCGATGCCCGCAAGTTTTTGATTACGCCGGAAGGCCTGCTGCCGCCACTCAGCGGTCTGCAGGGATTGGGTGAAACCGCCGCCCAGCAGTTGGCAGAAGCAGCTGCGCAAGGTGAGTTTGTCTCTGTTGAAGATCTAAAGACCAGAGCCAAGGTGTCTTCAGCTGTGATCGATACCCTCAAACGCCATGGATGTCTGCAGGGATTACCTGATTCGGATCAACTCAGTCTCTTTGCTATGTAGCGAGCTATGAAATGACAGAGTGAGAGGTGCGGTGCCGCATGGATAACTTGATAATGCAAATTGCACAAGCCAGCCGCCTGCAGACTCTGGCTCTTAACCGGTTAAAGGCGCTGCTGACAGAGATCGTAGGCAATGCAGAGCGTTCTGCGGTTTTGTTCGACGGCGCACTGCTGGCCCATAAAAAAGAATGCAGTTACTCAGAAGAATGTGCAGCTATCATGACTGATGTCGCCGGGGTTATCAAGAATCCGGATGGATTTCTGTCAGTCGGTGTGTATTTGAAAAGACTCCAGGACAGCCTTGGTGAAACGCTGAAAACCGCGCGCGAGTATATCCTGGCAGTGGCCAAGAAATTCGATGAAATCATGCAGCCTATGAATAAACTGGCTGATAATATGCAGGTACTGGGAGAATTGTCATCGCAAATTCTTGCTGAACTGGAGTCCACCGGGAAAATTGCTGAAAAAACAAACGATTTGGCCCACCAGGCGATTCAGGAAGCTCAAAAAGCCGGGTTTGCCGATCAGGGTTTTGCGGTAATCGCCGGAGAAGTAAATAAACTGGCGGTCAGAAACAAAGAAGCCGCTGCCAGTATTATTCCTGTAGCTGTCAAATTGCATAATGAAATTGCGATCTGCCTGGATCGCCTGTCGCAATGCATGGAAACGGCTCGCGCAACAGAACAGCAGTTGTCTGACAATGTTGAAAGAATTGGCTGGCTGACCAATAGCATCGGGCGGTTATTTAAAATACTGGATCAGTTTAACAGTGCCGGTCAGGAAATAACCGCGTCAACAGACGAAACTGTCAAAGCACTGCGCGAATACACTGCGATTGTAGAGGAACATATCGCTGTTGTGCATCAGCTGCAGCAAATGACCAGTAGATTAAAAACGGCACTGACGCAAGCATCGGGATATGCTTCCTTTCTAACCGAAACTGATATTGGTATCGGGATTTATATCGATGAGCATCTCATGCCGGAGGCTCAGGTAGTTATCCGGGAGGCGGTTGCGGGCGCAGGGGCTTATCATCTGGCTTTGCCAAGTCCGGTACGGTCTTTTGATCCGATGTTTGCAGAGGATTCATCTTCTGTGGAAGTATGCCGCCTGATCTATGGCAGGTTGGTTGATATCAGCAGTGCGGGGGGTCTGGTGCCCGGCATGGCTTTTGCCTGGGAATCCAGAAATGACGGTCAAGAGTGGACTTTTTACATTAGAAAAAACGCCTATTTCCATGATGGGACTCAGATTACTGCTGTGGAAGTTGCAGAATCGCTGAAACGGGTTCTGTCTCGGGAACTGCGTTCGCCAGCTTCCTGGCTGTTAGCTATGATCGATGGCGCGACTGATTATCTGGCCGGCACTGCTTCACAGGTTGCAGGAATCGAAGTGGTCGATTCGCATACGCTGCGTTTTCATCTCGGACAGCCCTATCAGCCTTTTGCAGCCAATCTTGCACATGTGGCTTGTTCTATATTAAAAATCCGCTATGAAGATCAGAAGGACGGCAGCAAAAAACCTGTTTTGGTAGGCAGCGGCGCTTACGTGCTGCGGGGAGGTCAGCAGCAAGGCCGGAATGCAATGCTGCTGGAGGCTTTTGATAATTATTATAAGGGCCGGCCATTTACCAGCCAAATCATTTTTGAGATCAATCCGGATCGCGATGAACGTATGGCACAATACCTGCGTGGCAATTTCAGTCATTTGCGGCTGAGCGGCAACCAAATACGTCAGTTCCAGTTCGGGGTGCAACCGCAGTTGCAGTCGCAGGCGCAGTCGCTGACTTTGTGCACAGCATTTGGGACTTTTTTTGCCGGATTTAATCTGGCGCGTCCTGGCCCGTGGCGAAATCAGGATTTTCGCAAGGCACTTAACTATGGCGTTGATCGCCAGAGACTGATCAACGATATATTGGCCGGGGCAGGGCGGCCAGCTTACGGGCCAGTTCCGTCGGAGTGGCTGGATGGGGCTTGGGCCGGTGCTGGGGTCGGGACTGGGGCCGGGAATCTCTATCCGGAGTATGAGTACAATCCCGAGAAAGCCGCATATTTATTGCATCGCTGTGGGTGGAACGCCGCGGCAGAAAAGCCGTTGCGCCTTTTTACGGCTGATACCGGCCTGTTTGTGGAGTTAGCCGGGTTTCTGGCGGAGAGTTTCATCAAGATCGGAGTACCTGCGGAAATCGAAGTGCTTTCCTGGGAAGACTTCCAGAACCCAATCTATCTGGCACCTGCGCATTTATACATTGCCGGTTGGTCGGCTGAGACGACTGATCTCGACAGTTTCCTCTATCCGTTATTCCATTCCGGTTCTAGAAACTCGGGCAATTTTGGCGCATTTATTGATGCTCAGACTGACCGCATGCTAAAGAAGGCTCGTGGAGCAGAAAATGCGGATGAACGGGTGCAAATCTACCGCGATTTGGTGCTTCATATTCATCAGGAAGCGCCCTGGGTTTTCCTATACCATCCCTTGCATGCTTTTGCCGTCAAAAACAATGTCCGCGACTTTGAATTGAATCCACTGGGTTACGTTGATCTTGCCAAAGTTTGGATTCAAGATTTTTAAACTGTTCCGCATTGTTTTGTCTGCTGGCCTGTAACAAATAATGCAGTCACCTGGTCTGTTTTTGCAGAGGAGTGTGGCACATTGGTCGGTACGAAACTGTCTTCCAAACTGGATAAACTGGATCCTGAAAAGACTGCTCTCTTACTGCGCAGTATTTCCTTGATTGGGCAAAGCCTTGCCAAACTTGAATTCCATTTGGAGAATGCTACTGCGGTTTTTGAAAATGAGGCAGTTTTGCAGGCCTTTGCTCCTGAAAAAAGGAATGCCAGTTTGGATAGCTTTGCCAAAGTCATGCGCAATGCAGCCGCCTCCGGCCGATCGGCTGTCAAACTTCAGGAGTCTGCTGCGCTAATCGCGAAGATTATCTCCGAAACAAGCACTACGATTACCCAATTACAGAATGACACAGCCGCTGTTCCGGCGCAGATCCAAAATCTGACGCAAGGAGTGAACCATCTGGAATCGCAGTTGCGATCATGCTCCACCATTATGATGGATCTTGAAAAAGAAGCGCGCTCAATTTTTGACAGTGCGGAACAGGCCCGGCTGCTATCCCTGAATGCCAATATTGAATCAGTTCGAGCGGCCGATAAATGGGAAACCGATTTTTCCGGGATATCCAGCAGTATTACAACTTTATCGGATCAAACAAACTCGTTGGCCCAGGCTGTCGCACTTTCAGGCAGCGATTTTGCCAAACAATGCCGGACTGCATTGCGCCAAGCTGCTGAGGCGTTAAATACAATCCGGAATGTTCAATCAGAGATGCAGGCTACGCATAATGCATGCCTCAGGCTTGCTGAAGAAACTGTGATGCTTTCGAAATCCTCAGAAGAAATGACCGCCGGAAGCAGCGCTGCTCTGCTGCGCATCAAGGATATGGCACAACCGTTAAATGACTTAGGCAAAGCTGCGCAGAGCAACCTCGATGATTTGAGGATCTGTGCCGAAAACCGTGCACGGCTAAATGCTCAATCGCAAGCACTTTTCGAGGCCAGGCAAACATTGACTGAGTTTAATGAGGCGCTCTATCAAAAGGCTACTGCCTTGGCTGGGCCGACAGGCGCAAAGCGCCGGGACGAGTACTGCGCCGGATTCTTGGCGGATTTTTTGGATCTGGATCCTGCTACCGCCCGAAATCCACTGTCCTTACATATTATTGATTATCTCTATCAAAGCTTGACAAAAAGCACCGGCGAGTATGCATCACCGTCGCTGGCAATCAACTGGTCGTGTAACGAAGACTTCACAACATGGTATTTCACGTTACGGCCAGGGGTGCGATTTCATAATGGGCGGGCAGTGACAGCAGATGATGTGCATTTTTCTCTGGAACGCATGTTGCGGCAATCTCCCCATGCCAGGCTATTTGCAGCCATTTCCGGAAGTAAGATTATCGGAAACAGCCAAGGTAAGCCAATTGCGGGACTGAAGATTGTTGCCCGGGACCGGATCCGCTTTGATCTCGACCGGCCTGAAGAAAACTGGCCGCTCTTGTTGTCGCATCCGGCTGCCGCCATTTTGCCTAAAGATGAGTACTTGGCATCAGGGCGAGCTTTCTTTGATAATCCAGTCGGATCCGGACCATTTGAATTTGCGGAACGCGACCGTAATACTATCATTTTGCAGGCTTATGATCAATATTGTCAGGGCCGACCCTTTGTTGATGAGCTCAAAATCATGCTATTTCAGGAATTGGAGGAATGCCTGCGGGTATTCCGGCAAGGCCGTCTTGAACAGGTTGTTCTTTATGAAAAGCAATATGAAATGGTTGATTTGGATCGAGTTTCAGGGCAAGTGCAGATTTTGGAATCGCAACTGCCGGGTTCAGGGAAAATGATGCGCCTGCTCGGTGATCGTGTTCGTTGGATAGGAGCGGAAGAGGGCCGGGATTTTTCACTGACCGAAGCATGGCTGACTTTTGCTTCCTGAGACGCAGAGCCGCTGCCATAACCGGCATAGCTTGACAATTAATCCTCCGTTGCCATCTCATGAAGCACCGTAATCCGGTCAAGCTAAAGCCGGGAGGTGATTATGGCAATGGATGAAGATAAGCGCCCTGATATGGGAATGGATGAGCGGCATGACCAAAGCGGGCTTGATCGGAATTATGGGAACGGCGACAGGCTAAAGGATGGCTTGGAGCTTCAAAGAACCGAATCCCGCGAACGTGAGTCTGAGCGTCATGTAGAACTGGAAAGGGAAGGCAAGCGCAATTCCTGGGTTATCCCGGTCTTGGCTTTGCTGGCACTGGCAGTGGCTGGTCTGGGGCTCTTCTCGAACACAATAATGCGCCGGGATGGAACCCCGAATGCGCCGACCCGCATTTCCCGAAGAATTGTTCCCCAGACGCGACCGTCTCCCACGAAGCAGGTTCCGGGTATTAGCGAAACCGATATGAAGGATTTGAGTGCATCCATTAGAAAGGCACGCGAGGCGACCAGGGACGGAGACTGGGCCACGGCTCGCCGGGAGACCACCAGACTAGGCTCGCTATGGGCGCGTTTTAAACCTCGCGCAACCGGGATGAAGCCGGCGGTTGATACTGCATCATTCGATGCCACCTATGCCAGGTTGAAGGCAAATGTCAACCTGCGTGACAAAGATATGACTCTCAAAGATTTGGCCAAATTGGAAAAGCTAATTAAAGATATGAACAACCGCAGTGGCAGTTAAAACTTATCTAGGACCCGGGCTTAGAACTTAGAACCGTATACTACCTAAACTATTACAGAATCTGCTCCGGCTGCGCTGCCGGAGCCTTTTTTTCTGTGTGGCTGGCAAAAGCACTGTGATTATGAATTGACTCAAACGTTTCGACTTCAATTTCGAACCATGTAATGCGTTGCTCCGAACGTAAAGCCAAGACCGAATCGCGTAGCACATCTTCAACGAATTTGGGATTTTCATAGGCCCTTTCGGTGACAAATTTCTCATCTTCCCGCTTTAACAGTGGAAAAATGGGAGCACTGCCCTGGTTGCGCAGCAGTTCAACCAGTTCTTCAATCCACAAGTACTGCCGTGGATGACAGCGAATCTGCGCTCGAATTACCCCGCGCTGATTATGGGCACCATAAGCAGAGATTTCTTTGCTGCATGGGCAAAGTGAATTGACGGGAACTTCCACTCCCAAAGTGTAGTCATATGATTTGCCGGAAAGCCGGGCCCGAAATTCGGTGCGGTAATCAAGGAAAGCCTGTTGGTGGCTTACCGGTGCCGTCTGTTTCAAAAAATAGCGGAAACGCAGACTAAGTTCCGCCTGTGATGCCGATAATGACCGGGTAGTCTCTTCGAGAATCAGCCTTATTTCATGCCCGGAAATTGGTTTTTCACTCCAGGAGGTCAAAATCTCCACAAACCTACTCATATGTGTGCCCTTAAAATACTTGGGGAGATTGACGCTCAAAGAAATATTAGCGAGCACGCTTTGGAAACCATCGTCCATGGTTCGGATTAGGAAAGGCAAGTGGATATCTTTAATGCCCACCCTTTGTATTTCAATCCCACGATTGTCCTGGAGACTTTGAACATCCTTCAACTCAATAACCTCCGCGCTGTAAAAGTAAGTAGGCGATTATCTAAGAAGAATTCCACTGAATTGTTCTAAATCCTTTTGATTTCATCCAAAAGACACTTTTGCGTGTGCATTCCTTTTTGTGTTATATTGATGGCGGTAAGCGTATGGTAGGAAATGAAATGGGCTTATGAATTTGGTTAAGGCGGAAAACAGTGAAAGAGGACGGGTGATTGGTTTGAAGATGAGGTCTGTCAGACTTGGTCTGGCTCTCGGAGGTGGAGCGGCACGAGGTATGGCTCATATTGGCGTGCTGCGCGTGTTAAAAAGAGAAGGTATCAGAGTTGACTGTCTGGCCGGAACAAGTATGGGTTCAGTAGTTGCAGCGGTCTATGCTGTCGGAACTGATCCCAACTATCTGGCACGCCTGGCGGAAAAACTCCGTTGGGAAACACTTGTAGACATCCGCTTTAACAAAATGGGACTAATATCTGGGGAGAAAGTCGAAGAAGTCATTAAGATACTTACGAAAGGCCGTAATTTTGAAGATACTCAAGTGCCGCTGGCAGTAGTTGCTGCTGATCTTAGCAGCGGAAAACCGGTCATTTTCAGATCTGGCCCTATATATTCGGCAGTTCGGGCTAGTATTGCCATTCCGGGAATTTTTGAGCCGGTCAGATACGAGAATGGGCTGCTCGTTGACGGTGGGATTGTTAATAATGTTCCGGTGCAGCCAACGCGCGAATTGGGCGCGGATGTTGTGGTCGCTGTGGATGTGTCACACGATCATACACCCAGCGAGCCGCGCAATTTTGTAGAGGTATTGTTTAAAGCTTTTGAAGTGATGGGAGCCTATATCAATAAGGTGCAGTTGGATAGCGCTGATCTGGTGATCACTCCCAATACTGAAAACATCGGTCCGGCCGGCTTCTATAAAGCAGCCGAATGCATCGCCGAAGGAGAACGGGCTGCTGAAGAGGCTTTGCCGCGTATTCGGGAACTGTTGGCTGAAAGAGCTGCCCAAATGGGATGCCGGGAGGCTTGAATCATTGATCGATATAATTATCATCGGTGCCGGAGCAGCTGGAATGATGGCGGCCTATGCGGCCGCCAAATCAGGTGCCAAAGTAGTATTACTGGAACGCAATCACTACCCGGGGCGCAAAATGCTATTAACCGGCAAAGGCCGCTGCAATGTTACGAATGCCACAGACCCGCAAGGTATTGTGGCGGCTTTTCCGGAGACTGGCCGTTTTTTGCTTGGTCCGGTTAACCGGTTTGCACCTGACGATGTGATGCGTTTCTTTCAGGATCAGGGTGTGCCCTTAAAAATCGAAAGAGGACGCCGCGTTTTTCCGGAAAGTGATCGTTCATCAGATATTGTCAGAGCTTTGCGTAATGCCATTGTGAATGTCGGGGTGCAGCTTTGGCCGGATAGCCGCGTAGTTCGGGTGGAAAGAGTCGAAAACCAGGGTTCCGGGCACATCTTCCAGGTTTTCATCGGCGGCAGCAATGGCGGCAATCAGGACGCGGCACACAGCCACAATGTATTGCAATGTAAGGCTGTCATAATTGCCACGGGTGGACTGTCATATCCGGCCACCGGGTCAACCGGCGACGGCTATCGTTTCGCACGCAAGTATGGGCATACTATAGCAAACCCTTTTCCATCATTGGTACCGCTTGAGACTGCCGAAATGTGGGTGCCGCAGCTACAGGGACTAAGTCTGAAAAACGTTACGATGCGGGCGCTGGCAGGTGGAAAGGTTATCGGAGAAGAATTTGGCGAGATGCTGTTCACGCATTACGGCGTATCCGGGCCAATTGTCTTATCGCTCAGCCGGGCAGTTGTTCGCACCATGCAAAAGGGTGCCATGGCACAAGGTTCCATGCCACAAGACACCATGCAATCGCAGGGTACAGAAGCATCAATTATTCTGGAGCTGGATTTAAAGCCCGCCCTGGATTTAGATAAACTGGATGCCCGCGTAGTACGCGACTGGACAAGCCTTTCGCGTAAGCATTTCAGCAATGCGCTGGACGCACTGCTTCCTCAAAAGATGATCCCCGTCATTGTGGCGCTCTCTGGAATCCCCGGAGATATGCCGGTCAATCAGATTACCAGAGAGCAGCGCCTGAGGCTGGTCAATCTATTAAAAAAACTGGTCATGACCGTCACCGGTTACCGTCCGATTGAGGAAGCCATAGTCACATCAGGAGGAGTCCATATCAAAGAGATCAATGCCCGCACGATGGAATCCAAACTGGTGGCAGGCATGTTTTTTGCCGGAGAAGTCATCGATGTGGATGGCTATACCGGCGGATACAATTTGCAAGCTGCGTTTTCTACGGGCTATGCTGCCGGCGTTGGAGCAGCAGAGTATTGCCAAAAAAACTGACCTGCGGAGGGATTTGTGTGACCGCCAAAAAGTCCGTCGGTATGAAATGGTTTGACTTTACCGGGAAAGTACTGGTTTTCCTATCGATCGCGCTTTTTATTCTGCTTTTGGTTACCCAAACACTTCTGCGCAGTGCCGATTGGCGGGTAAAATTATGTCCTATGGAACGATGGGAAGGAGAGTTAATCAAGGATTTAAGTGCAGAGTAAGCTGCTACTCGTCAGGAAAGGAGCACATATGAACGTGGCTGTCAGAGGGATTCGCGGTGCGATCACCGTTGAGGAAAACACTAACTCGGCAATCACTCAGGCGGTGGTGGAGCTGCTACGCAAAATGGCTGACGCCAATGGCTTTTTGACTGAAGACCTGGCCGCCGTATTATTCAGTTCTACTCCGGATTTGAATGCCGGGTTTCCGGCAACGGCTGCGCGCACACTGCCAGGCTATGAAATGGTGCCGCTATTCGGTACGAGTGAAATTAGCCCGCCGGGTTCGCTGCCCAAATGTATCCGGATTTTAATCTTATGGAATACTACTAAGCCGCAAAACGCCATTAGGCATATTTTCTTAAGAGAGGCAGCCACTTTAAGGCCGGATCTGGTATGTTGAATATTGCAGGAGATTTTTGTGACTTGTTGAATTTGTTTGCGGTGCAGTTGGCTTAACCACTCCGTTTGCAGGTGGTGTTTTTAATTTGTCTGGTCTGATAATTGCCATTGATGGTCCGGCAGGTTCCGGAAAAAGTACCGTAGCCCGGCTTGTTGCCGAACGTCTGGGTATTGTCTATATTGATACCGGTGCCATGTACCGGGCGATTGCGCTGAAAGCTTTACAGGCGGGCATTTCCTGGGGTGATGAAGCCGCATTGACTGATCTGGCCGAATCCTGCCATATCACACTGGCTGGCCTATGCCTTGGTGAGGGTGGAATGTGGCAGTCCCAGGTACTTTTGGATGGTGTTGATGTATCAAATGCGATCCGGACGCACCATATTTCCGAAGGGGCTTCCCGCGTGTCGGCCTGGCCGGGCGTGCGGCAGGCTTTGCTGGAAAAACAGCGGGAATATGCGCGCAACAATTCGGTTGTGATGGATGGCCGGGACATTGGCACGGTTGTTTTGCCGCACGCGCAAGTCAAGATATTCTTAACTGCTTCGCTTGATGAACGTGCCCGCCGTCGGGTTAACGAACTTGTCAGAAGAGGCCGGGGGGGCGAAGCAGTCTTTGAGCAAATCCGGGCTGATTTGGAGAGCAGAGATGCCAATGATTCTGGCAGGGCTGTAGCGCCTTTGAAGCCGGCGGCGGATGCCATTTTGCTTGATACAACCTCGATGACTATTCCGGAAGTTGTGCAGCGTATTATTGACATTGCTAACCAAGCCACTGGCACAACTGATGCAAAGGGATGAACATGAACATACATATTGCTGATAAAGCCGGTTTTTGCTTTGGAGTGAAGCGCGCACTGGATATCGTACAAGACGTTCTCAAAGACGGTCAGGGACCAGTCTGTACCTTAGGGCCGCTGATCCATAATCCCAGGGTAGTCGGGGAATTGGGCGCTCAAGGTGTACAGGTAATCGACGATCCGGATGCAATGGAGTCAGGAATTATGGTCATTCGTTCACACGGAGCAACGCGTGATGAAGTTGAACGGGCCACCCTTAAGGGATTAAAAGTAGTCGATGCCACTTGTCCCTGTTTGAAACAGGCGCAAAAAAGAGCACATGAGTTGTGCTCTGAAGGTTATTATGTAGTGCTGCTGGGTGAGCGGAATCATGCCGAAGTACGCTCGATCCTGGGCAGTGTCGATGGCACAATCCATGTGATTGAATCGGTAGAAGAAGCAAGGGAACTGCCGTGCAGCAAAAAGGTGGCATTGCTTTCGCAGACTACCCAGCGCTTTGAAGATTTTCAGGAAGTGGCTTGCGCTTTATTGCCTAAAACCCGTGAGTTTTTGATCGTCAATACTATTTGCAATG
>JBMNNY010000034.1:0-15480 GCA_050942765.1 Bacillota bacterium
GAGCGAAAGGCAGACGCAGTTGTTTCTGCAGGCTCGACTGGAGCGCAGATGGCAGCAGCCTTGTTTTATCTAGGTCGGATTTCCGGAGTCCTACGGCCAGCTACGGCAATTCCGATGCCGACAATTGACGGAGTTTCGGTTTTGCTGGATTCAGGAGCAAATGTCGACAGCGAGCCAGAAAACCTGAAGCAATCCGCCGCAATGGGAGCAATTTATGCCGAAGCAGTTTTAGGTATCAAGAATCCCAAAGTGGGCTTGCTTAATATTGGAGAAGAAGAAACCAAAGGTAATAAACTGGCTGTCGAAACTTATCAATTGCTGAAAAAAAGCACGCTCAATTTCATTGGTAATGTAGAAGGCAAGGATCTCAATTTTGGCAAAGCTGATGTAATTGTCTGCGATGGGTTTACCGGAAATGTTGTCTTAAAGACCTGCGAGGGACTTGCATCCGCCATGTTTACGCTGATTAAGAAGGGTATTCAGAGTTCTCTGATTTCCAAAATTGGCGGTCTGCTGGTACTTCCCAGTCTGCGTGGCCTTAAAAAGAGGCTGGATTACTCCGAATATGGCGGCGTACCGCTTCTTGGAGTAGATGGCATTTCAATGATTTGTCACGGACGTTCGGATGCCAGAGCCATTTGTAACGCTGTCAAGGCTGGAGAACGTGCTGCCAGACAAGGAATTGTTGAAGCAATCGCAAAGGAGCTCGGGAAACAGCAGTAAATGCTCTTGCATTTTCGGGATCTGTCTTGTAATATGATATTGTTAGTTAGGTTGTAATGTTTTTATGTTTTTGCCTTTGTTATCTGGAAGGAGGTGACGAGTATGGACGTATTCGCGCAGGTCAAGGAGTTAGTAGTACAGCAGCTTGGCGTTGATGAGGATCAAGTCACCATTTCCGCTTCTTTTATTGAAGATCTGCAGGCTGATTCATTAGACATCGTTGAGTTAGTCATGGCCCTCGAGGAACGTTTCAATATACAAATTCCCGATGAGGATGCTGAAAAAATCGTGACTGTCGGGGACGCAGTTAATTATATTACCGAGAATCTGAACGAATAATGACAGTGATTAGTCCCGCGGCTTGCTGCGGGGCTTTTATATTTCGGGGTGTTTGCCAATGGATGAAAAGCGCAGAAAGACTCTTACTGAATTAATGGCTCATCTTGGCCTACCGCCAGGGGATCCAGGCCATTTTGACCGTGCCTTAACGCATAGTTCTTACGCTTACGAAGCTGGTACAGTCAATAACGAGCGACTGGAGTTTTTGGGGGATGCAGTGGTAGGATTAGCTATAGGGTCCGCACTTTATCATATGTATCCGAATGTCAATGAAGGTGCTCTGGCAAAAATGAGGGCTGCCATCATCAGTGCGGCTTCGCTTGGCGATCAGGCTATGCGACTTGGCCTAGGTCAATATCTCCTGCTGGGAAAGAGCGAAGAGCAAAGCGGCGGGCGCGAACGTCAGTCCATACTGGCAGACGCTTTTGAGGCTGTTGTTGGTGCAATCTACTTAACATATGGTTGGGACATCGCTCATAATTGGCTGATTGATCAATTTAAGACCGTCCTGGAAGAAGCAAGTAAAAAGCAAGGCGATTTCAAGACGGAGTTGCAAGAAATTTTGCAGGCCCGCGGGAAAGGAGTTCCAGAGTACCGCCTCCTTGGGCAGACAGGTCCGGATCATGATCGGCAATTTACGATTGGCGCTTTTGTCAAGGGTTCTCTGCGTGGAACCGGAAAAGGAAGAAGCAAGAAACAGGCCGGTCAGGAAGCAGCTAAAGCAGCATTGAACGCGCTTGGCGAGGATTCCTAAATCGGTTAAAGAGGATTTTCAAGGCTTATCATGGAAATATACATGTACTTGGCGCTGGACACTTAATGTTTAACGCATAATGCTGGTTCGCCTAATTCCGGGCGGCAAGGAGGTAATCCCGTAATGGAAGTACTTAAAGTCTCCTCACATTCCAGTCCAAAATCTGTAGCAGGCGCTTTGGCTGCGGTAATTAGGGAAAATGGCCTGGCTGAGTTGCAGGCTGTCGGCGCAGGAGCAGTTAACCAGGCCATTAAGGCAATAGCGATCACGCGAGGATTTGTAGCACCGAACGGCATCAACCTTGTCTGCGTCCCTGCCTTTTCCGAAGTGGAAATCGGCAGCGAACAGCGTACAGCCATTAAGTTTATCGTGCAGCCCCGTTAAATACCTGTAATCTATTCCAATGTCAAGTTGTCGAATAGCGATGTAGTTATGATTTTATTGCCGGTTTCGTTAAACGAACGAAGCCGGCTTTGTTTTTTTTGGATTAGATCTATAGGTTGGATTTTTGAATCATTCGGATTAAGCCGTGGGATCGGATTTTTGAAACGGGACTAGATTGGTCTATAAAGGACAGCCCCGCCATATACATGTTACGGGCACAAAAGGGGGCTGGCTGCAAAATGAAATCCGGCAATCAAAGCTACGATTTAAGTCTGTTGCAGCGTATTCGCAATAGCAATGATCTGCTGGCCAAAGAAGAGTTGGTAGTCAAGTATCTGCCAATGGTTAAGCATATTGTCCGCAATCAGATGTCCAGTTGCCTGGAATTTGATGATCTGGCTCAGGAGGGACTGATCGGGCTGCTTCGTGCCATTGAGGAGTATGATGATCAAAAATATGACATCAAATTCTCCACCTTCGCTTATATTTGCATTCTGCGCAAAGTCTTTAATGCCATAAAACAAAGCTACAGCTCCAAAAACAGAGTCCTCAATAATGCCCTGTCTTTATATGCGACAAGTGGGCACGAGGAATCAAGAACCTTAATTGATTTGCTGGGCATGGATCATTCTGATCCACTTGAAATAATTGAAGGGCAATGGGTTGGGGAGCGGCTGGATGCTGTGTTGCAGGTGCATCTGTCGCGGGTAGAGTATGCCGTCATGTCGATGATCTTGTCCGGGATGTCATCTGGCGAAATACAGGATGAACTGGGGCTGGACGCTAAAATTGTTGATAATGCGCGTACGCGCGCCAGGCTAAAATTACGTCGCCTATTGGATCAGTATGGCTCGCTGCTTGATCCGCAATTGCCGATGAAGGTGCGTAAACGCATTGACTTGGCCATGACTTTGCCTGTGCGTTAGTTTGACAGCCGCTGTAAGCGGTTGTTTCATTTATTGGGCAGGATGTGGTAAAATATCATACAGTGATTTAATAATGTTGGCGCTGCTGAGGGGGAACGCTCTTGCATCTTAAGAGGCTAGATATATTTGGCTTCAAATCTTTCGCCGACAAGCTGGAGATAGTATTTCCTCCAGGTATTACTGCCGTGGTTGGACCTAATGGCAGTGGTAAAAGCAATATTTCTGACGCGATTCGTTGGGTTTTGGGAGAGCAAAGCGTTCGAACCTTGCGCGGTGCACGGATGGAAGACATCATTTTCGCCGGGAGCGAGCAGCGCAAGCCATTAGGTATGGCTGAAGTAACGCTGGTCATCGATAACTCTTCCGGGAAGCTACCGCTGGATTTTAGCGAGGTTTCTGTTACACGCAGAGTATACCGTTCCGGGGAAAGTGAGTATTTTATCAACAAGGCCCCGGTGCGGCTGCGGGAGATTCAGGACATTTTTCTTGATACCGGTCTCGGCAAAGAGGCCTATTCGATGATCGGTCAGGGAAAGATTGATGCGATTCTTAGTGCGCGATCTGAAGAGCGGCGTGCAGTGTTTGAAGAGGCCGCCGGAATTATGCGCTATAAGCAAAAAAAGGCGATTGCTGTCCGTAAGCTGGAAGAAACGGAAGCGAATATGCTCCGTATCAATGATATCATTGGCGAACTAGGCTCGCAGCTTGGCCCGATGAGTGCTCAGGCGGCTATCGCCACGAAATATCTTGAATTATGCGGCGACTTGCGTCATCTGGAAGTCAATTGCTTTGGCAAAGAGTTGGACAAGTTAGAGGTTGAAGAAAGACGCATTAATGCAGAGTTGCAGAGTCAGACGGAGTCATTGGCCATGACTGCCGGTGCCGAGTCCTTGGAAGAAGCGCGCTTGGAACGGGATCGGGCGGAGCTTACCAGACTGGGCGAACAGCTGGAGAGTTTGCAGGAGCAAATGGCGGAAACCACCCGGACATTGGAGCAATCCTCTGGCTCAGAAAAACTGCTGCAGGAGCGGCAAGCTAACTTAGTCACAGAGCGTAATCGACATGAGAACAAGTTGGCAGAGCTCGCTGAACGCAGTGCCAGGCTAACTTCCGAATTTACTGCGCTCGAGGCACGTCTGGAAAAAGTACGTCAGAACAAGAATTTAGCTATGGATCGCAAGCAACGCGAAGAATCCTTGCTAACGGAGCACGAACAGATCCTTGCAGGAATCAGTTCCAAAATTGAGGAATTCCGGCGCAATATGGTTAAAAACATCAATGTCAGAGCTGACGTCAAACAGCAGATAGAGGCCATGGCAGTGGAAGATAGTTTTAGTGAACAGCAGAAGCGTCAGGATGAACAGCGTCTGGCGAAAGTAAATAGTGCGCTGGCTGAGATCGAGCAGCGTTTGCAGTCGGTAGAGCAAAATATCAAGCAAATTAAAGACGCTGGAACAGATATCGACATGCGAATTGCGGAATTGGAAAGAAAGATCGCGGAAGCGGAGCAGGTTTGCAAGGAACAGGCTGCTCAAAGAGAAGTCCTGGTACGGCAAATCTCAAAGACCGGCTCGCATTTAAATGCTTTAGAAGAAATGGAGCAAGCCCGTCAGGGTTATTCTGAAGGAGTTCGGGCACTGCTTGGGAGCAGTGGCAACAAAGCAGCAGTGGCTGGAATCCATGGCACTGTAGCTGACCTAATCAAAGTGAGTGAAGGCTACGAAGTTGCCATGGATGTGGTTTTGGGTTCGGCCTTACAACATATTGTTATTAAGACTGAAGCACAGGCCCGCGAAGCGATTGAATGGCTGAAGGGTAACAGTCGCGGCCGGGCTACTTTCTTGCCGCTGGATCTAATCGAGGACCGCGGTCGGGTCGCTTCATTTGCCAAAAATGATTTGGAGCGATTCTCTGCCGTACCTGCTACAACAGTGGTACAGACCGATTCGCGCTATCATAAAGTAATCGGCTTTTTGCTAGGCAATACGCTAGTAGCACCAGACCTTGCCAAAGCGGTTGCGGTGGCGCGCCACTATCACAAATCCGTACGTGTGGTAACATTGGCTGGAGATCTGGTCAATCCGGGCGGCTCAATGACCGGTGGAAGCCGTGATCGTCGGGGCGTAGGGCTTATTGAACGCAAAAAAGAGCTGGAGAATTTGCGGGCAAAGCTGTGGTCGCTCGAGCAAGAGGATCGGGATTTGGAAGAGTGCATTCAGAAAGCCATTAGCAGTCGCGATTCATTGCGTGCCAATTTGCGAAAGCTGCAGGAAAGAAAGCACCAACTGGAACTGGAAGATGCGAAAAGCGGCAAGGAGTTGGAAAGCATAATGGCAGAGCAAGCCAGAATGCTGAAAGATTCCGAAGCGATATTCGCCGAGTTATCCGGCCGTTCCGATAGGCAGTCCGATCGGCAGCAGCAGCGTGCAAAGCTTTTGAGCAGACTGGAAGCATTGGAAAGCGAGTATCAGTCGATCGAAATGCAAATCAAAGCCTGTGAAGAAGAGCTGTCGGTCAGACAAAAGTCCAAAGATGAATATTACCGATCCTTCGCAGAATCGCAGGCCGGCCTGGCAGGGGCAGAACAGGAAGAGCTCGGTTTACTCAATCAGCTGCGTTCTCTGGAGGACAATCGTGCAGAATTGGAGGCAGAGGCTGCCAGCTGCCGTGCTGAACTGGAAAGACTAAACGCCGAAGAACTTGTATTGGCAAAAAGAATTCAGGACGAAATTGAAAATCGCGCGCGCTTAATTAACGAAAAATCAGCGCTGGAAGAAAGCATGCGCTTCTTACGGGTGCAACGGTCTGAGCGCACCGAAGCATTGCACAGACTGGAAGAAGAACTGAAGGCGAAACGCAAGAATGTTTCGGAACTGCAAAATCGCGTTCACCGCCTGGAACTGCGTCAGAATTCAATCACCAGAGATGCTGAGGTATTACGCAGCCATTTGGAAGAGCAATACGGCCAAAACTGGCAGGAGTTTAGGACAGAGACATTTGAAGGTACATTGTCCGGCAACAAGGTCAAAATTGAAAGCCTGAAATCAGAGATTAAGTCACTTGGCACTGTCAATCTGGCTGCTATTGAAGACTATGCCCGTATCAAAGAACGCCATGAGTTTCTTCAGAAGCAATACGGCGATCTGGTAGAAGCCAAAAAAGACCTGGCCAATGTGATTGAGGAAATTGAACAGACTACCGCCCGTAGGTTTACGGAAACTTTTAATCAGATTAGGACGGCTTTTAGCGACATATTTTCCCGGCTGTTCGAAGGTGGTCAGGCCGAAGTATACCTTTTGGATCCGGACAAGCCTCTGGAATCGGGAATCGAAATTGCCGCGCAGCCTCCAGGCAAACGCCAGCAATCTTTGACGCTGCTTTCCGGAGGCGAGCGCGCTTTGACTGCTATTGCACTTCTTTTTGCCATCCTGCGCGTTAAGCCAACACCATTCTGTATTCTGGATGAGATTGATGCAACTTTGGATGAAGCCAATGTGCACCGCTTCGCGGAATTGCTTTCCGAGTTTTCTAAGGAGCTGCAACTTATTATTGTGACTCACAGACGCGGCACAATGGAGCTTGCGGACGCGATTTACGGTGTCACTATGGAAGAAATGGGAGTATCCAAGCTGCTATCGCTGCAGTTGAAAAAGCAAGCGGGCTGACGGGTTTGCGGCGCGGAAGGCACCGTTAATAGAACCTCTGACGCAATAAGGAAATGGCTGCAAGGCACAACAGAGAATGGGGAGGAACTGATTTGGCTGGCGGAATGTTCGCCCGATTAGTGGACGGGCTTGCGAAGACAAGACAAAGTTTAGTGGAACAGGTTCGCAATATTACTCTGCGTACTAAAAAACTGGATGAAGACTTCTTCGAAGAATTAGAAGAGACCCTGATTCTGGCAGATGTTGGTGTAGAAGCCACAGAAATGCTGGTAAACAAGTTGCGCGCGGAAGTAAAAAATAACCGCATTAATGAACCTGATCAAGTAATGATGTACTTTAAAAGAATGCTGACCGATTTACTGGAATCCCATTCCGTTGATGGTTCGGAGGAGGTTAAAGCCACAACAGCCCCTGAGCCTGAAGCTCCCGCTTTTCCAGCAGTCTGGATGGTAGTGGGAGTTAATGGAGTCGGCAAAACTACTACAATCGGCAAACTGGCCGCCCGGCATGCGAATGCTGGAAAAAAGGTGATATTAGGAGCTGGCGATACTTTCCGCGCGGCGGCAATTGATCAGCTTGACATTTGGGCCCAGCGCGCCGGATGTGATATTATTAAGCATCAGGAAGGCAGCGATCCGGCAGCAGTGGCTTTTGATACCATTCAGGCAGCTAAGGCCAGAAAGGCAGATTTGGTATTGCTTGACACCGCCGGGCGACTGCATACCAAAGTAAATTTGATGGAAGAACTGCGCAAAGTGCACCGGGTAGTTACCAGAGAAGCGACCGGATTTCGTATTGAAGTCTTGCTGGTGCTAGACGCCACCACCGGGCAGAATGCTATTGAGCAGGCCAAAATTTTCAGTGCGGCAGTTGATGTATCTGGAGTTGCTTTGACAAAGCTCGATGGGACAGCCAAAGGCGGCGTGGTTCTGGCAATCGCCGGTACACTGGGGATTCCGATCAAGTATATCGGAGTGGGAGAAAAGCCGGAAGACTTGCGGGAGTTCCGTTACGAGGAGTTTATTGAGGCGTTGTTTGCTTAAAAAACTACTTGACCTCGGGGCAATAGTTATGTATACTTACAACTGTTAAGGGAAAATACTTTACAGCAGGAAACAGTGGGAACAGTGGAAACAGGGGTGCACATGTGGAGACCGATCGCATTGTCCGGCTGGGGTTATTATATGACTTTTATGGCAATCTACTAACAGAGAAACAGCGCTCCGTCGTTGAGCGCTATTGTTTTGACGATTTGTCGCTAGCTGAGATTTCCGCCGAAGAAGGCAATTCGCGTCAGGCGGTTCATGATTTACTGCAGCGTGTCGAGGAGCTGCTGGAAAACTACGAATCAAAGCTAGGCTTAATCGAAAAGTATCATGCTAATCAAAAGGTGATTTCCAGAATTATGGCCTCGGCAAATCGCCTAATCGAGCTCAATCCGCCAGAGGAAATTCGGACTGAAATTGAGCGGCTTATTCAAGACGTAAGGCTGCTCCAGGAAGAAGACTGAGGGAGTGCGGCTATGGTTTTTGAAAGTTTATCATCCCGGCTGCAGGAGACTTTTCGAAAACTGCGGGGCAAAGGGAAGTTAAATGAAAAAGATGTTACAGAAGCCTTGCGCGAGGTGCGTTTAGCCTTGCTGGAGGCGGACGTAAACTTTCGCGTTGTCAAAGACTTTGTTGCCAGAGTCAAGGAGCGTGCCGTCGGCCAGGAAGTGACTGCCAGTCTGACTCCCGGTCAGCAAGTCGTCAAAATTGTCTATGAAGAACTGACCAGCCTGATGGGACAAAAAGAAAGCAAACTGGCGGTGGCTTCTAACCCGCCTACGATCATTATGCTGGTCGGTCTGCAGGGTTCCGGTAAAACAACCTCATGCGCCAAACTCGGGGCACAGCTAAAGAAAAACGGACGTCGTCCTTTACTGGTGGCCGCTGATATTTATCGGCCGGCAGCCGTCAAACAGCTGCAAGTTCTCGGAGGACAACTGGAGTTGCCCGTTTTTCATCTGGAAGGTGCCCGCCCGGCCGAAATAGCCCGCCGGGCTGTTGCGGAGGCCCTTAGGCTCGGCAGAGATGTCGTCTTAATCGATACCGCCGGTCGTCTGCATATTGATCATGAATTGATGGACGAATTGAAAGAGATCAAATCAGCAGTCGAGCCACATGAAATCCTCCTGGTGGTCGATGCGATGACCGGACAAGATGCTGTCAATGTGGCCGAAGGATTTCACTCTGATTTGAACCTGACCGGGCTTATTCTCACTAAGCTGGACAGCGATACCCGAGGTGGTGCGGCACTCTCAATCCGATCTGTCACCGGAGTACCAATCAAATTTGCCGGTGTCGGCGAAAAGACCGATCAGCTGGAAACTTTCCATCCCGATCGTATGGCTTCTCGCATTTTGGGTATGGGTGATGTCTTATCGCTGATTGAAAAAGCTGAAACACAGTTCGATTTGGAGCAAAGCAAAAAACTGGCTGCGAAACTGCGTTCAGCCGAATTCACTTTGGAAGATTTTCTTGAGCAGATGAAACAGGTGCGCAAGATGGGTCCTTTGGATCAGTTGATGTCAATGCTCCCCGGGATTCCGCAAAAACAGCTGAAGGGGGTTCAAATTGACCCGAAGGAATTGGATCGGGCGGAAGCGATTATTAATTCGATGACCCCCAAAGAACGCCGCAATCCGCAGATTATTGACGGCAGTCGCAAGCGGCGTGTCGCCAGCGGAAGCGGCACCACTGTTCAGGATGTAAATAAGCTGCTCAATTCTTTTGAGCAATCCCGCAAAATGATGAAGCAGCTCGGGGATTTAACAAAAGGCGGAGGTAAAGGGAAAGGCGGCAACAAATTTCCTTTTCCGATATAGGAGTTATTTGAGGGAGGTGAATTACACATGTCTGTTAAAATGCGCTTGACACGTACCGGCGCCAAAAAACGTCCCAGCTATCGTGTAGTCGTGGCTGATTCGAGATATCCCCGTGACGGTCGTTTTTTGGAGATCCTTGGCCATTATAATCCGATTGCCGACCCGGTTGAGTTCGAGATCGACCAGGAAAGAGCATTAGATTGGCTCAAAAAAGGCGCGCAGCCTTCTGATACTGTCCGTCGTTTGCTGAAAAAAGCCGGAGTGATCGGTACTGAAGCTGCCGGAGAGTAGCTTGGGGGAGGTCATTTCCATGAAAGAGGTTTTGGAAGTTATTGCCCGCGCGTTGGTGGATGAACCCGACGAGGTGAATATCGCCGAGGCCAAGAGTGATGATCGCATTTTGCTGGAAATCAAAGTTGCCCAGCCAGATGTCGGTAAGATCATCGGTCGGCAAGGCCGCATTATCAAGGCTATTCGCACCGTTGCCAAATCATTGGGGCAGCGTGAAGGTAAAAGGGTTTCTGTCGAACTCTGGCAATAAATGATGGAGTGGGGTGCCGCTTGGTGAGTGGCAGTGGAGATTTCTGCGCTATTGCACGGATTGTCAACACACAAGGCCATAAAGGCGAAGTGCGCGCGATTATGCTGACTGATTTCCCAGAGCGGTTTGCCGGACTGCGGCGGGTATTTATTGGTAAAGCAGATGCGGGCACCCAAGCCATTTCGAATCCGAGCGCGAACTCAAGCTCGCATGCAAACGCAAACGCAAGCTCCTGGCGGCCGCTGCATATCGCTGGGGTTAGGTTTCACAAGCAGTTTGTGATCTTAAAGTTTGATGAAATTCCGGATATGAATGCAGCAGAGGCAATCAAAGGTTTTCTGATCGGTGTGCCTGTAGACGAACGCTGGCCACTTCCTGAAGGCCATTATTATATCGATGACCTGGTTGGGATGGAAGTGTTTGATGCTGACAGCCAATCTCTTGGAACCGTTCGTGAGGTTCTGGAAACCGGCAGTAATACCGTTTTATCTGTGATGCAAGGTAAACGGGAAGTACTTGTTCCGATGCTGAAAAGCGTGATCAAATCGGTGGACCTTTCAGGGCGGGTCATTCACGCGACTTTGCCGCCCGGTCTGCTGGAGGATGATCAGGATGCGCATTGATGTACTGACGCTGTTCCCGGAAATGTTCGAAGCCGTTGTCGGCAGAAGTATTCTGGGAAGAGCCAGTGAAGCTGGCCTGATCCAAATTAATCTCGTAAACTTTCGGGATTACACCCATGATCGTCATCGTACCGTAGATGACACCCCTTATGGCGGTGGCAGCGGTATGCTTCTGAAACCTGAACCGGTTTTTGAGGCTGTGGATGCGATTTGTGCGGAATCGAAACCGGAGCCGGAATCTGGTTCGGAATCGGAATTAGGCTCAGGCTCACCTTACATCATTCTTACTTGTCCGGGCGGGACGCCGTTTACTCAGGAAAAAGCCCGCGAATTGGCTGCCAAAGAGCATTTGGTCATCATATGCGGTCATTACGAAGGCTTTGATGAACGTGTCCGGGAAGGATTAGTCGACGAAGCGCTGTCAATAGGCGATTTTGTCTTGACAGGCGGCGAATTGCCAGCCATGGTGGTTATTGACGCTGTGGCGCGACTGATTCCCGGGGTTCTCGCGGAAGGTTCAGTAGACGAAGAGTCGTTTAACGACGGTTTGCTTGAATATCCTCAGTATACCCGGCCTCCGGAATACCGGGGGATGGCGGTGCCAGAGGTATTGCTCTCTGGCGATCATGGGAGGATTGCCAAATGGCGGCGGGAGCAAAGTATTCGCCGAACATTTGCCTTGCGGCCGGACCTTTTGTCCAAGGCAGAGCTCAGCCGTGAAGAAAAGGAACTCATTATGCGTCTTGAAAGCTGCCGCGAGGAAGAATAACTCAACTTGAAGATGGTCAGTAATGGCAAGCTTGTCAGTGCTGCCAATCAATGTTATAATATTTCTGTTTGCGAAAGGAGGTTAACCTGTGAATATTATTGATACCCTTGAACGCGAACAATTGAAGACCGATCTTCCCAAGCTAAAGCCTGGTATGACTGTACGGGTTCATGTTAAAGTTAAGGAAGGCAACCGTGAACGCGTCCAGATTTTTGAAGGCCTTGTGATCGCGATTCAAAACGGCGGACTGCGCGAAACCTTTACTGTTCGTAAAGTTTCGCAAGGTGTTGGTGTGGAACGTATTTTCCCGTTACATGCCCCGATGATCGCGAAAATCGAAGTTGTCCGTGAAGGCCGTGTACGCCGCGCTAAACTTTACTATCTCCGTAAACTTTCAGGTCGTGCTGCGCGTATTACCGAACGCCGGAAGGGCCTAACCATTGAAGAGGGCTGATCAAATCAGTCCTCTTTTTCGTTTTGGGAGGGCAGGCACATGGGCGCTTGGAGGCTGGAAGCAGACGATGAATAAGACATTTTTGCGCGAATGGCTGGAGTGGCTGGCACTGGCCTGTGTGGCAGCCAGCGTGTTAGTTCTGTTTGTTGGAAGAATAATCATTATTACGGGCGATTCAATGCTCCCGAACCTGAAGGATGGCGATGTTGTCGTTACCGAAAAACTATCGGCAATCTGGCGTCAGCCTAAGCGGGGTGAAGTTTACGGATTTACCTGTGATGCTGAAGAAGGGATCCTCATTAAGAGGATGGTGGCACTTCCGGGAGACCTGATTACGATTGACAGAGGCGTCTTGTATCTGAACGGTGCTGTACAGCAGGAAGATTACATAAATGGCGCAATGGGGCCATGGACTAATCTGGAACCGACCCTGGTGCCTGACAACCATTATTTCATGATGGGTGACAATCGTGATCGCAGTCTGGACAGCCGGGACCCGGAGATTGGTCCTATTCCGCAGGAATGGCTGCAAGGCCGGGTGGTCTGGTGTCTCTGGCCTTTGTCCAAGTTTGGGCCGGTTGCCGCAGCTGTACATCAGGGAGAACGTGAACCCGTAAAGAACCCGAACCCATAAAGAAACCGAACGCATAAAAAACCCATATATATAAAAACGATTGACTTTATAGTCTGCTTGCGGTTTAATATTAATGTATAGCGAAAATCCTTTAAGTACGATCCCGTGAGGTCGGCAAGGAGAATAACTCAAAGCAAATTTCAGTATGCGAGTTAAACCTTCTTGCGGCGACTGCCGGGGAAGGTTTTTTTGTGAGGTGAGGTTAATGTCCGTACAGTCAGTTAAGGCGCAACTTCTTGATGAACAAGCTATGCGGCGCGCTTTGGTACGGTTGGCTCATGAAATTATCGAGCGCAACAAGGGCATCAGCAACATTGTGCTGGTCGGAATCCGTACGCGTGGCGTACCATTGGCTGAAAGGCTGGCTTCCTTTATTGAACAGATCGAGGGAACTGCCGTGCCGGTTGGCGCTCTTGACATCACTTTTTATCGGGATGATCTGACGCACATCAGCGAGCAACCGGAGGTCAAGCGAACCGAAATCCCGGTTTCGATTGTTGATAAAGATGTAGTATTGGTCGATGATGTTCTTTATACCGGCAGGACCGTCAGAGCGGCTTTGGACGCGTTGATTGATTTGGGACGGCCCGCCTGTATCCAGCTGGCAGTGATGGTAGATCGGGGACATCGTGAGCTGCCAATCCGTGCCGACTATGTTGGCAAAAATGTCCCTACATCAAAGAAAGAAATTATCGCTGTCAGAGTTAAGGAAGTCGATGGTGAAGACAGTATTTCAATTTTGGAAGGTTCCGAGGAGTAGCTAATCGCGACTTACTAAAAAACGCATGGAGGTAGAACAATGAGTTCAACACAGAAGATCATTGATGTCCATGAACGTCCCGCACTCTACAAATGGATTCCTTTGAGCCTGCAACACCTATTAGCCATGTTTGGCGCAACTGTTCTGGTGCCATTTCTGACAGGCCTGAGCCCGGCGGTGGCTCTATTTACCAGCGGTTTTGGAACTTTGATTTTCATTCTTTGCACCGGTGGCAAAGTGCCCGCTTATCTTGGCTCTTCGTTCGCCTTTATTGGTCCGATTATTGCCGCCAAGGAGCAATATGGTGTACCCGCTGCACTAGGCGGAGCAGTGGCTGCCGGACTGATTTATGTTCTGGCGTCTGCACTTATCTCTTTGATTGGTACTGGCTGGATTAAGAAATTTTTCCCGCCGGTGTTAGTCGGTTCTGTCATTATTGTGATCGGTATGGGTTTGGCCCCGACTGCCATATCAATGGCGGGCTTAAATAGTGATGCTGCGGCTTTATCGGATCCTGGCATACTGACTGCATTGATTACACTGGTTGTGACAATTATTGCCTCGGTTTTCTTTAAAGGATTCCTGGGCGTTATTCCAATTCTCTTTGGAATCACTGCCGGATATATTACCGGATTGCTGACAGGCCTGGTTGATCTTTCGCCTATTGGAGAAGCAGCGGTGTTTGCGGTACCGCAGTTTACACTTCCGAAGTTCAGCCTGCCAGCGATTGCGGCTATTGCTCCGGTAGCCTTGGTAACTATGGCCGAGCATATTGGCGATGTTCTGACACTTGGCGGTGTTACGGGCAAAGATTTTACAGCCAAGCCTGGATTGCATCGCACATTACTCGGTGACGGATTAGCAACCTCTTTTGCGGGACTGCTTGGCGGACCGCCAAATACAACTTATGGAGAAAACATTGGCGTTATGGCTATTACCCGAGTGTATAGCGTCTGGGTCACCGGTGGAGCAGCTGTTCTGGCGATTTTGCTCTCATTTTTCGGGAAATTCGAAGCCATTATTTCCTCTATTCCACAGCCAGTTATGGGCGGGATCTGTATGGCCTTGTTCGGCATTATCGCAGCGTCCGGGCTCAGAATGCTTGTTTCCTCTGGCGTTGATTATACGGACAAGCAAAACTTGCTCTTATCGTCGGTTGTACTGACGCTTGGCATCGGGGGTGCCAAGTTGAATGTGCCCGCTTTTGGCAATGTGATTCAAATCAGCTCCATGGCTTTTGCCACATTAGCGGGTGTAATCCTGAACCTGCTTTTCCAGTTGGCCAACAGGAAAAAGGCTAAAGAGAATTAGCAGTAATCGGGCGGTGGAGGGGGAGGCTGAGAGGATGCATAAAGTTGCCATTATCATGGGAAGTGATTCCGACTTAGGGATCATGAAGGCTGCTGGCGAGGCACTTGAGGAGTTTGGCATCGATTACTGTATGCGCATTTTATCAGCGCATCGAACTCCGGAGCAGACGATCGCATTTGCCAAAACTGCCGCGGCAGAGGGTTTTGGCGTAATTATCGCTGGTGCTGGCGGGGCTGCTCATTTGGCAGGCGTAATTGCTTCAGAAACGACTTTGCCGGTCATTGCTGTACCGATTCTAGGCGCGAGCCTTAGCGGACTGGATTCTTTGCTTTCGATGGTGCAGATGCCATCAGGTATACCGGTCGCCTGTGTGGGAGTGGGGGCTGCTCGCAACGCAGGCATATTGGCAGCGCAAATTCTGAGTCTTTCCAACACAGAGTTGCGAGAAAAGGTGCAGGCGTATAAAGCACGCTTAGCGCAGCAGGTAATCGAGAAGGACAACCGCCTCCGGCAAAATGGATGGCGCAATTATTGATTTTGGCGATATGAGTAGATGAGAAGCGCGGCAAAGCTTTACCGCGCTTCCATTATTGGAAAATGCGGGATCATATGCAAAGCGGGGTTAAAAGTAAATATGTAAAATATCAGAAAATTGCGGCGCCCTATCTTTAAATTGCCATACTAACAAAAAAGTCACACAATTTATATTGACATCCAGCAGTCGTACTTGT
>JBMNNY010000063.1:0-10965 GCA_050942765.1 Bacillota bacterium
ATTTTCACCAATATCACTTCTGATCATCTCGATTTTCATAAGACTTTTGATGAGTATTTAAAGGCGAAGGTGCGCTTCTTTGAATTATTAAGCCCGAATGCCTATGCTGCCATCAATGTGGATAGTCCAAACGCTTCCGCCTTCTTAAAGGCCTGCCGGTGTCGCGTCCTTACCTATAGCCTAAATGGTAATAGCAGCGATGGCAGTGCGCGATCCGATTGCTATGCTGCGGATCTCGTGCTTGGTCCGGAAAGTTCCAGTTTCACGGCCGTGACTCCGGAAGGATCATTTCCTGTAAGATTAAATTTGACAGGCAAGTTTAACATATATAATGCTCTGGGGGTAATCACCGCCATGACTGCCGAGGGTATCCCGCAGACAGCGATCAAGTGCGGTTTGGAGGCGCTTTCCGGAGTACCCGGCCGTTTTGAACGGGTGCCAAACAGCCTTGACCGTACAGTAATAGTTGATTATGCTCATACAGCTGACAGTTTGGAAAACGTGCTGCAAACCGCCAAAGAACTCAGCCGCGGCCGCCTGATCGTCGTCTTTGGCTGCGGCGGCGATCGCGATCGCAGTAAGCGGCCTGTTATGGGACGCGTTGCAGCGCAATTAGCTGATTATGTAGTGGTTACTTCCGATAATCCGCGTACGGAAGATCCCGTTCAGATTCTCAATGAAATAGTTCCTGGCGTAATCAGCGGCGGCAAAGGGACTGACCAATATACCGTAATCGCTGACCGGCAAGAAGCGATTCATCATGCGATTAGCCTTCAGAAACCGGATGATATTGTCGTGATTGCCGGAAAAGGTCATGAAACATATCAAATATTGCGCGACCGAACGATACATTTTGATGACAGGGAAGTGGCGCGCGCAGCATTGGAGGCGTTGTCATAATGGTGCTGTTTACTGCATCACAAATCGCCGCGCTAACGGAAGGGACTTTGCATCTGCATTCTGACAGCGATAATGCCGCTGACGTAACCGGTGTGTCCGCAGACAGTTCCGGCAAGGTCATGGCCACAGGCGTTTCCGGTGTGTCTATTGACAGCCGCTCAACATCGCCCGGCGACTTATTCGTGTGCCTAAAGGGCGAACGTCATGACGGGCATGAGTTCATTCAGGCTGCTGCTCAAAAAGGGGCTGCCGGAGCTTTGATTACCAGCCCCATCTCGGAACTGCCGCCATTGCCGCCTAACTTCTTTGCCATAAAAGTTGAGGATGCCACTAAAGCGCTGGGGCAACTTGCTGCATTTCATCGTAAGCGTTTTCAGATCCCAGTGGTCGGTGTCACTGGCAGCGTGGGAAAGACTACCACGAAGGAAATTACAGCCGCTCTTCTCGGGCAGAAATGGCAGACGCTTAAAAATGAAGGCAATTATAATAATGATTTGGGCTTGCCTTTAACCCTGTTTAAATTGGATCACTCCTACGGTGCCTGTGTTCTGGAAATGGGCATGCGTGGTGCCGGAGAGATCCGTAAGCTGACGGAGATTGCCAATCCGTGTGCCGGTATAATTACCAATGTTGGCGAAACTCATATAGAACTGCTGGGCTCGGTAGCCGCAATTGCCACCGCCAAAAGAGAACTGGCGGAAGCAATTCCTGCGGACGGGCTGATTGCCCTAAATGCAGATGATCCTAATGTGGCTGCGATGGCTGCCCATACTGCCGGAAAGGTAATCTATTTCGGAATGGGTAACGATGACATTCCTCTCGACTTTTGGGCTGAAAATGTAGAGCCGCTCGGTTTGGGTGGTGTCCGGTTCAATCTGAAGGGAGCTGCCAATGCAGAATTGCTTGTGCCGATACCGGGGCGCCATAATGTGATCAATGCTTTGGCGGCCATCAGTATTGCCTGGGGACTGGGGGTTCCTGCAGATCAGTTCGCACCCGGGCTTATAGCTTACAGGGGCGCACCGCATCGTTTGATTATGCTGCAAGGGGATGCCGGGCAACTGGTAATCGACGATACCTATAACGCGAATCCAGCATCAATGCGGGCGGTACTGCGGTTACTCTCCGAAACGCCCTGTACCGGGAAGCGGGTTGCTATTCTTGGTGATATGTTGGAACTTGGTTCGCGCGCAGCTGAAGCACATCGTGAAGTCGGCTTTAATGCTGCCGCAGCCGGAGTTCAGCTATTAATAGCTTATGGTTCGCTGAGCGGCCATGTGGCAGAGGGGGCGCGTTCCGGCGGTATGGAACCCAATGCTATTCATGCGCTGCAAAACAAAGAGCTGGCGATCACCAAGTCACTGGAGTTGACCGGTTCAGGAGATGTGGTCGTCATTAAGGGCTCGCGTGGGATGGCTATGGAGGAAATTGTGGAAGCTTTAACCCAAAATGGCCGGGGAAAGTAGGGATCTGTTTATGCAAGCAAAACGGCGGTCGGCTGACATGTTCATATTTCTGGCGGCCTTAAGTCTGCTGGGAATTGGTGTAATTATGGTATTCAGCGCTAGCGCCGTGAATTCTCTGAAGGGGCCGCATCAGGATCCGTTGTATTTTTTGAGGCGCCAGCTGATCTGGTCGGTACTTGGTATTGGCGCGATGACAGTCATGATGCATTTCGATTACCGCAAACTGCGCAGCCTGGTGTGGATTGTCTTCCCGACAGCCATTCTGCTGCTCGTGCTGGTGCTGTTTGTCGGAGAAAATATCAACGGTTCCCGACGTTGGATTGATCTCGGTTTTTTGACTATCCAGCCCTCAGAAATTGCGAAATTCTCCACTATTTTGACGCTGGCATTTTGGCTATCAGAGTTGCGCGATGGTGTCAAAAGCTTCTTAGGCGGCATTGTTATTCCCCTATGTATGGTGGGAATTGTCTGTTTCCTGATCATGCTGGAACCTGACTTTGGCACAATGGTTGTCATCTTCGGATCTTCATTCCTGCTAATTTTCGCTGCAGGCGCCCGTCTTTGGCACCTCGGCTTGATAGGATCTACCGGCCTGCTAGGCGGCATTGTGCTAGCGCTGGCAGAGCCATACAGGCGGGAACGCTTAACATCATTTCTTGACCCGATGAAAGACCCGCTTGGCTCTGGCTGGCAGATTATTCAATCTCTATATGCGCTGGGATCCGGAGGACTATTCGGATTGGGGCTCGGGCGCGGACGCCAGAAGTTCAGCTATTTGCCAGAACCGCATACTGATTTTATCTTTGCGTGTCTTGGTGAAGAGCTGGGATTTATCGGAACAATGCTGGTGGTGACGCTCTTTTTCTTATTCGCCTGGCGCGGACTGCGTGTGGCAATCAATTGCAAGGACCTTTTTGGATCACTTCTGGCCATTGGCATTACATGCATGATCGTGGTACAGGCGATTCTGAATATTGGCGTGGTTACTTCGAGTCTGCCTGTCACAGGAATTACACTGCCATTGATTAGTTCCGGAGGTTCTTCTCTTGTTATTACGTTGGGGAGTATCGGCGTGCTGCTGAATATTTCAAAGCAGGTGTCGGAAAAGTAATGGCGCTGACTCAGCAGTGCCATTTTTAAGTGGACATGCTCTGAAAGTCACCCTCTGACAAAAGCGCATATAATATATGGCATCATAATCTACTAATGGCTGTTTTTGTGTCGCACGTGGCGAACAACCGCAGGTATCATTTGCTCCGGTTCCGGCTAAGGTTCCGGTGCCTTTCTTTAGGACTTCTTTGCGGTTTGCCCTGTGGCATGCTCTGGAGGTGTAGTAACGGATGAATATTCTGAGGGTCAGAGGGGGCAAACGGCTGCAGGGGCAGGTCAAGATCAGTGGCGCGAAAAACGCCGTGCTCAAACTGATGGCCGCCAGCCTCCTGGCAAACGGTAGGTGTATAATCCGAAATGTTCCACGCCTGCGCGATGTGGATACCATGATTGGAGTACTGCGTGGAATCGGAGCGGAAGTACAATGGCTCGACGAAAATGTCTTGTCGATTGATACCACAAAAGGTCTCAGCCACGAGCCTCCTGAGCGCTTAGTCAAAGAAATGCGGGCTTCGATTCAGGTGATGGGTCCTCTGCTTACCAAACTTGGCAAAGTTAAAATGTTTCAACCGGGCGGGTGTGTAATTGGCCAGCGGCCAATTGATCTTCATTTGAAAGGTTTCCAGTCACTCGGGGCTGAAATCGCCGAGGAACATGGCTATGTATATATTCAAACCAAAGGTTTGCATGGGGCGGAGGTACACTTGGATTTTCCAAGTGTCGGGGCTACGGAAAACATTATGGCCGCCGCCATCTTTGCACGCGGTACAACTATAATCCGCAACGCTGCCCGGGAACCGGAGATTATCGAACAGCAAAACTTCTTAAACCGTCTGGGTGCCAGAATTCGCGGGGCTGGAACTGACCAAATTAAGATAGAGGGTATTGAAAAGTTTAATGAAAAAGAGATAGATTATTCGGTCATACCGGATCGCATCGAAGCCGGGACATATATCATCGCTGCTGCTATGACGCAGGGAGATATTCTCATTCAGGACTTGATACCGGAGCATGTTGAGCCGCTTTTTGCCAAACTGCAGGAGGCCGGTGCCACTTTAGAAGTTAATCTGGAGGAAGTCAGAGTCAAAGGGCCGCGTCGTCCGCGTGCGACTGATATTATGGTTCTGCCATACCCGGGCTTTCCGACAGATTTGCAGCCGCAAATGGCCGCCTTGGCTGCCATTGCGGAAGGAACCTCTGTTATCACAGAGAATGTATTCAACGGTCGTTTTCAATATGTGGATGAGTTGCTGCGAATGGGGGCTACCATTCGTGTGGAAGGTCGCTCTGCAATCGTCAAAGGACAGGAAAAGCTCTCTGGGGCTGCGGTGGCTGCGCCCGATTTGCGTGGCGGGGCAGCATTGATTCTGGCGGGGCTCCGTGCTGAAGGTGTTACCAGTATTGAAAACGTACATCATATTGATCGTGGCTATGAATCTATTGAACGCAAATTCCAGGCTTTAGGAGCAGATATTGAAAGAATCAGCACAGGCTCGGACGGCCTGGGAGAGGATGAGGATGGCGAGTGCTAAGGGAGAAAACACTGACAGAACGCATCGCAGTAATTATGGGCGGAAAATCCGGTGAACGGGAAATCTCGCTCAAGACTGGACGTAATTTTGTGGATTCCCTTAAAAGAAGCGGATGTACGGTGGCCAGTTTTGATATTGATGATCAGCTGATCAAGAACTTACAAGATTTCCGTACCGAGCTTGTCTTTATCGCCTTACATGGCAAATACGGAGAAGATGGGACTATTCAGGGAATGTTGGAAATGATGGGTCTGCCTTATACTGGTTCCGGCGTACTTGCTAGTGCACTGGCCATGGATAAAATGATGTCCAAAAGGATCTTTGCCTATGAGAATATTCCAACGCCCAAAGGCGTCTGCATCCATATCCGTGACCTTGAAAAAGAAGACCGTCGTCAGATAAAAGAAAGAGTGCTGCAAAAAACGGGATGGCCGGTCGTGATTAAGCCCTTGCTTGAAGGGTCGAGCCTTGGAGTAACAATTCTAAATGATCCGGATGGGTTTTGGAAGGCAGTCGAAAAGGCCTTTCAGTATGATCAGACAGTGTTGGTTGAGCAATTTATCAGTGGAGTGGAAATCACAGTAGGTGTATTAGGCAACAATGAGCCGCGCGCCTTGCCGGTGATTGAAATAGTGCCAGTGCTGGGCGGCTTTTATGATTACGACTCCAAGTACACCATCGGTGGCAGTGATCACATTATTCCGGCCAGAATTCCGCAGGAAGTTCAGGATCTGGCTTCCGAACTGGCTATCCATGCCCACCTTGTTTTGGGATGCCGCGGATATTCGCGCACGGATCTCATCGTGGACAAAGAAGGGGTTCCTTTTGTGCTCGAAGTCAATACCCTTCCGGGCATGACAGAAACAAGTCTGGTGCCAGATGCAGCCAGAGCTGCCGGAATCAGTTTTGATGAGTTACTATTAGAGATTGGGCGACTGGCACTTGAATAACATTTGGTAACATATTCACCTTCTGGAAAGGCATACTATATGTCAGGGCATGTACCACATGTCAGGTATGTACCCGTGCGCGGCATGTACTTTTCGGGAGGCGAAGCCATGGCCATGAATGATCAAGACAATGTGAGGAAAGAAAAAAAGGGCAAAAGTGGACGGCGCTTTTTTGGCGGGTTTTGTGTCGGATTATTCACAGCACTTTTTTTGATCGCCGGTCTCGGAACAGGTTATCTTATGCTTTACGGATTTCGCTTCAGTATTGACGAGGAAGAACTGGCACTGGCCATCAAGGAAAAGACTGAAATTCAAGCCAGACAGGAACTGCCAGGACTGCTCAAGCAGTTCGGAGATCAGATTCCGGTACTTGTGGAAGACATGATTCCGGCGGAAGTGACTCTTGACTTCGGACAGGCTCGTATCGAGTTGCCACCGGATGCCATTGCTGCGATTAAGCAGGAACTGGGCCGTTTGACCAGAGATAGTGTTAACCAGCAGCTTAAGAAGCTGGATTTAGAGCAATATGCGGACAGCCTGGCCACGATGGCGTATGATCTCGTCAAAACCACACTCGAAACCGAAGTGCGGGGGCGCACGTTCAGAATTCAGGCTAACCGCTGGATGTCAATACCTGTAACAGTGTTGGCTAAATAGATGAATAATGCTTTGATTGCCGGCGTGCCGACGTGCTGTTCGACGTGCAGTTCACCGCACAGTTCGCCGTACTGTTTGACGTATTATTCAACGTGCTGTTGCCCGATTCCGGTGAGCTATAGCTCGATTACCGGCAGCGGATACGCTGAAGGCAAGGCCGTGCGTTCCCGAAAACGGGTTTCTAAGTCTTCTAGTTGATCTTTGGTTAGCATGCGGCGCGCAAGGGGGAACAGCTCCAAATCCGAAAGACGGATGTGGGTTTCCAGCGCGCTTGTAATTTGTGTACCGCTTTCCAGAATGATCGCGCTATCCGGCCTGTCCTGCTGTAACTCGCGCCCGAGCTGATGACTGTTTAATTGAATGCTTTCATCAGCTTTTTTAATTTCTGCAATGGCAATGCTTGCTTCAGGAAAAGCAGCCAGATATGGAAAGAGCTGTTCTTCTTCCAGCGGGATATGCACCGCCAGTAAGCTTTTTATGAAATCCTGCAAAGCCTCCAAAGCAGGACGGATCGTATCCAGTGGGCGGCCTTGTTTCAGCGACTGCAGGGCCCGGTTGGAGCGCTCAATGTTTTCCAAAGCTGCCTCATGATCAGCCCGGAACTGCTCGATGACATTCGGCATGTACTGTTCCTCCTATTCTTTTGTATAGCTTTTGCTTGAAAACGCAGGGTATGCATTGTAATGGCAGGTAAAAGCAGGCATGCAAATATTGGGCAGAGGAGGCGCGTGGAGCGTGGAGCGTGGAACGGGAGCGTGGCGCGTAGCGTGTGGCCCGTGGCGCGCAGCGTGTGGCGCGTGGAGCTTGATGCACAGTGCAAAGCGCTTAGCGCGAAGTGCGCAGGCTGGCAGTAAAAAAGCGGCAAAAAAGCGGCGGGTGCTTTCTTGCCTAAAGCACCCGCCAAACCAGAAAGGATGGAATATGAAGACGACTAAATATTTCGTTGTCTACTCTAAAAATCCTTCTTGCTTTAAAAAAATTTTTTCCTAAATTATTTTTTTATTGAATAACTCTTTTCGATAAGGATCATTTGCCAGGTTCGCGAAAAAATATTAGACTGTCAGGACCTATTATGGTATACTAACAAATGGTGCGAACACACACGCTTTTTTGATTCTGTCGGCGGTGCCGTTTGCGGTTCCGGCAGAAGATGACGAAAGCGGAGGTAAAAAACCAGACCAGGGAGGAGGTGACACATTAATGCCAGTAGTGTCAATGAAACAGCTGCTTGAGGCTGGTGTTCATTTTGGGCATCAAACCCGCCGCTGGAATCCGAAAATGGCTCAGTACATCTTTACAGAGCGTAATGGCATTTATATCATCGACCTCCAAAAGACCGTTAAAAAAGTCGATGAAGCCTACAACTTCATTAAGCAAGTTGCTGCTGAGAATGGAACCATTCTTTTCGTAGGTACCAAAAAGCAGGCTCAGGAAGCTATTCGTGAGGAAGCCATTCGTTGCGGTATGTACTTTGTTTCTGAGCGGTGGCTGGGCGGTATGCTGACCAACTTCCGTACAATCAGAGGCAGAATCGAACGTCTGCGTAGGATTGAACAGCTCGAAGAAGATGGTACTTTGGACGCTCTTTCCAAGAAAGAAGCGGCTCAGTACCTCAAAGAAAAAGAGCGCCTGGTACGTTTCCTTGGCGGCATCAGAGATATGAAGGGTATTCCGGCAGCTTTGTTTGTGGTTGATCCGCGCAAAGAGAGGATTGCAGTCGCCGAAGGCAGACGGTTAGGAATCCCCATCGTTGCCATCGTCGATACCAACTGTGACCCGGATGAAGTCGATTATGTGATCCCGGGAAACGATGATGCTATTCGTGCGGTACGTTTGCTGGCCGGTAAGATGGCCGACGCAGTAATCGAAGGTCGCGAGGGAACTCAGGATGTACCCGAGGCATCTGATTCCGAGGATAGTGACGAAATCGATTACAGCATTGAGGAAGTGGAATCCTCAGCCGAGAATGAGTATTAATCACTCGGGGGTACGAGGGAGAAGTCTTTCGTACCCCTTTTTTAGTAAATAACCCAAATCCTTCGAAGGGGGAAGCGTTGTGGAGATTCCGGTATCTGCAGTGAAAGAATTGCGGGAGCGTACTGGCGCCGGCATGATGGACTGCAAAAAGGCATTGGTTGAGTCTAATGGAGATATGGAGAAGGCCATCGAGTACCTTCGTGAAAAAGGTCTTTCTTCCGCTGCCAAAAAGGCTGGCCGGATTGCTGCTGAGGGGCTTGTAGACTCTTACATACACATGGGCGGAAGAATCGGTGTTCTGATTGAAGTAAACTGCGAAACCGATTTTGCTGCCAAGAGTGATCAGTTTAAAGAACTGGTGAAAGATCTGGCCATGCAAGTGGCGGCAGCTCGTCCCGAGTATGTGCGTCGCGAGGAAGTACCTGCCGAAGTGATTGAAAAAGAAAAGGCCATCTATACGGCGCAAGCAATGAACGAAGGCAAGCCGCAAGCCATTGCCGAAAAAATCACTGTCGGCAAGCTTGAAAAATTCTTTAAAGATGTCTGTCTGCTTGAACAGCCGTTCATCAAAGATAACGACAAAACTGTTGAGCAGGTCGTCAAAGAGGCCATTGCCAAAATCGGCGAAAACATTTCCGTACGCCGTTTTATTCGCTATGAACGCGGCGAAGGACTGGAGAAAAGGTCCGATGATTTCGCCTCCGAGGTTATGTCGGAAATTAACAAGGGCTGAACACTGCCAATTGTTGCGAAGAGCGTGGGGTACGTTGTGCACTGGTGCTCCGTTCAGCCAAAAACTTTACTCCGTGAAGGCGGTTCGGGAACACCATTGGTGTTCCCTTTTTTATCCAGTGGTGCTTTGCTCAGCCATGCATTCTGTTTTTTTGCAATGTTTGATCAGGATAAGGCGTAAACCTTTTTCTAGTGATTGATCAGAAGGTCAGATTACTGAAATAATGGAAGGAATCTGGCAGGGATGGGAAGAACATAATTTAAAGAGCGGGAGGGTGCCATGCAAGTGAATACCGATACCCCCAAATATCGTCGGATCATCTTGAAAATCAGCGGTGAAGCCTTAGCCGGAGATAAAGGCTTTGGTATAAGTAATGATGTGATTAGTGATATCTCGGAGCAAATCAGAGATGTTGTCAGTATGGGAGTCCAGATCGCCATTGTTGTAGGCGGGGGCAATTTCTGGAGAGGAATTGCCGGAAGTAAAGCCGGTATTGATCGCTCCACTGCGGACTACATGGGTATGTTGGCGACTGTAATTAATGCTCTGGCCTTGCAGGATGCACTCGAAAAAATCGGAGTGGCGGTACGGGTGCAGACTGCCATTGAAATGCGTCAGGTCGCTGAACCCTATATCCGGCGCCGCGCGATTAGGCATCTTGAAAAAGGACGCGTGGTCATCTTTGCGGCAGGAACCGGAAATCCGTTTTTTTCAACTGATACCACCGCCGCGTTAAGAGCGGCTGAAATAGAGGCGGAAGTAGTCTTATTAGCTAAAAAGGTTGATGGCGTTTACAGCGCAGATCCCAAAATCGATTCTACAGCCGTCAAGTTTGACGACCTGCAATACATTGACGTTCTCAATCGGGGATTGGGAGTTATGGATTCAACAGCCACTTCGCTTTGCATGGATAACGGGATGCCCATCATTGTTTTCAGCCTCCAGAAAAGCGGCAATATTCGCCGCGTGATTATGGGAGAAAAAATAGGAACTTATGTGGGGGGTAACCAACGTGATTAAGGACGTTCTGGCAGATGCTGAGCAACGCATGAAAGGAGTCATTGAGGCAACAAAGCGCGATTTCGCCGCAGTAAGAACCGGAAGAGCCAATCCTGGCATTCTTGATCGGGTGGTGGTGGACTATTACGGAACGCCGACCCCATTGAATCAGATGGCCAATATCTCCGCTCCGGATCCAAGAATGTTGCTTATTCAGCCATGGGATAAATCGCAGATTTCTGCCATTGAAAAGGCTGTTCTTAAGGCAGATCTGGGTCTAAACCCGTCCAATGACGGCGTTGTGGTGCGGCTTTCCATTCCTCAGCTTACTGAAGAACGCCGCAAAGAACTGGTGAAGCTAGTTCGCAAAGAGACCGAAGAGAAACGGGTCGCTGTCAGAAATATTCGTCGCGATGCCAATGAGGCGATCAAAAACCTGCAAAAAGACAGTGCCAATGGCATTTCTGAGGATGATGCCAAGAAAGGCCTCGATGAAGTGCAAAAGCTTACGGATCAGTATATAAGCGCCATTGATGGCCTGTTGGAAGCCAAAGAAAAGGAAATTATGGAGATCTAGTTGACGCTCTGTTAGTCTAGTCTTTGTAACCATTGCTATTAGTAATTTTAAGCATTATTACCCC
>JBMNNY010000177.1:0-4287 GCA_050942765.1 Bacillota bacterium
AGCTGCCCAAACAGCAAGATTTGGCCAGTCGCTATCCGAAACATATCGCCTTTATCATGGACGGTAATGGCCGATGGGCTAAACAAAGGGGATTGCCGAGAACGGCCGGACATGTTCGCGGCGTTGATACCATGCGCGAAATAGTCAAAGCCTGCGTCAGACTAAAAATTCCTTATAGTACCTACTATGCTTTTTCTACTGAGAATTGGCGGCGTTCTGATGATGAGGTCGGGTTTTTGATGAATCTGTTTCTCACCCGACTACCGCCATTGGCTGCGGAAATGAAAGACGCTAACGTTGAACTCAAGTTTATCGGGAATAGGCAAAGGCTGTCACGTAAACTGCAGGCGGAGATGGCCAAAGCTGAAGAGCTTACCAAAGGCGGACAATACCATGTTTTTGTGGCGGTGAACTATGGTGGCAGGGCTGAAATAACTGAAGCCGTAAAGGCAATTGCCGGAAAGGTAAAGGAAGGCGGCCTTGCTTCTGATAATATTGATGAACAGGTCATTACTGATTATTTGATGCTGTCTGGTGTTCCTGATCCGGATCTGCTCATCCGTACCGGTGGAGAACAGCGTATCAGTAACTTTTTGCTATGGGAACTTGCTTATAGCGAGCTATTTTTCTCCAAGACACTCTGGCCGGACTTCAAGGAAAAGGAATTGCGCGAGATCGTGTCAGATTATGCAAAACGCGATCGGCGCTTTGGAAAGGCTTGATAAAACATGGTGGCACCATATGCACCATGCATAGAATCGCCGGTATGACCGGTATCGCCGGAATGGATGGAGGAATGGGGCGGCATGTTTGTTACCAGAGTTATCAGTGCGGTTATATTCGCGGCGCTTTTTATATCAGCCGCATTATTGGGCAAGATTTGGTTTCTACTTTTCATAGGATTGGTTTGTACTCTTGGAATCCTGGAATTTGCGTCGATGGCTGAAAAAGCCGGCGTCCAGATTCATTCGCGATTACTTATTGCCGTGGCATTGGCTTTCTTAATCGCATCTTATTGCGGAATTATGATAGGGGCTTCCTTTGCCTTAGCAGTCATAGTGCTAATTTGCACGCATCTATTTGATCGGCTTGATAATCAACCTGGCATTTTTGCCAGAATTGGGATCACGATTTTTGGTTTTTCATATATTGCACTGCCGCTGGCGCTTTTTGTGTTGCTACGGCAATACCCGGATGGGAACGGCTTTAATTATGTAATTGCCGCACTTGCATTCACATGGGCGAATGACATATGCGCATACATATTTGGGTCACTGTTTGGCAAACACAAACTGGCTCCGAGGATCAGTCCTTCAAAAAGCATCGAAGGAGCAGTTGCTGGCGTTTTAGGTACTATGGCAGTCGGTGTTTTGTGGGCTCTAATCTTTAAGGCGCATATGGTGCCCACAATTCTTGCCGCAGCAGTCTGCGCCCTGGCTGCTCTGGTAGGAGATCTGTCAGAATCATTGCTCAAGCGTGACGTTGGAATCAAGGACACCGGTAATCTCATTCCGGGACATGGAGGCATTCTGGACCGTTTTGACAGCCTTTTCTTTGTAGTACCGGTGTTTTATCTAATTTTAGGATTAACACGGGCACTCATTTAGTATTATTTATCGCAAGACTTGACAGTTGGATCTCGCTGAACCTTGTTTGACATGGAGGAATGATGATGAAGCGGCGCTCTATGGACAGGCGCTTACTGATTTTTTTGATACTGGCCGGTGCCACTGTGATTCTGACAGTGGCAGTCAAGTATTTATTGCCAGTGGTTGTTCCTTTTGTGCTTGGATTCTTCATATCAGCGATGATCGAACCAGTGATAGTGTTTGCTCAGAAAAAACTCCGGATTGCCCGCAAGATATCCGTGCCAATCGTCTTATTTTTAGTGTTACTGTTATTGGCAGCCCTATTAACTGTGGGGGTAGCCCGCATTTATGTTGAACTGCGGCAGTTGCTGGCCGAAATGCCGCTCTTTTTGGAAAAGGCGGATGCCTTACTTGATCAATTGCGGAAGGTCTACATCCAGTTGCCCGCTCAAGTGGTCAGCTTATTGGACCAAACTATTTCCTCAATAGCGGACGTCGCCCGAAAGTTAATTTTGATGGTGCTGGACACAGCGGCAGGACTGCCAAATACTGTGCTGACCATTACTGTCGCGGTGATTGCCTCATTTTTCATCAGCAGGGATAAAGAACGAATCCTGACTTTTCTCAAAGATGCTTCTCCGGAAGAATGGCGTGCTGATACAGTTTCAATGAAGGACGAAATCTTTGCTTCCATGTTGAAGTATCTGCGCGCTCAGATGCTTTTAGTTCTCTTTACTACCGTACTGACAACATTGCTTTTTTTCGTGATCGGCGTTAAACACGCACTGATTCTGGGCCTGGTAATGGGCTTGCTCGATTTTTTGCCGATGATCGGAGTCAGCGCCGTCTTTGTTCCATGGATCGGCTACAAACTGCTGACCGGATCCTTTGGATTTGCCTTATTGCTGGCCGGAGTCTTCGCTGTGCAGCAATTTTCAAGGCAGGCGCTGGAATCCTGGCTGGTCGGAGAAAACCTGGGGGTACATCCACTGGCGGTAATGCTGTCGGTTTGGGCTGGCATCAAATTATTCGGGATTGGCGGATTCTTTTATGGTCCATTGATTCTGATTATCCTTAAGGCACTGGCCCGGGGATTGCAGCATATCATACCGGCTCGGAGTAATGTGTCGTCAAATGAGACAGGAGACCAGACAGGAGACCATATAGGGGACCAGATGGGAGATTAGACCAGATGGGCAAAGGCAAAAACGTTGTTATTTTAGGTTCAACCGGTTCAATCGGGCGTCAGGCGCTGGAAGTAATTGAAACGCTAGGTGAAGACTGGCGTGTTATTGCCGTGACTGCCGATCATAATTTCGACTTGCTAAACAGTCAAATCCAGCAGTTTGGGTGTCGTTACGCTGCTTTGAACAACCGCACGGATGCTGCCAGACTGCGCAGTATTGCTCCGGAATGGTGTCAGGTATTGGAAGGCCCGGAAGCCATGAAGGAATTGGCGGCTTTACCCGAGGCGGATATCATTTTGGTGGCGGTGCTCGGCACGGCCGGTATTGAACCAACGCTTGCCGCACTCAAGGCTGGTAAGCGCGTAGCCCTTGCCAATAAGGAAACACTGGTGGCTGCCGGTGCACTGATCATGCAGGCTCTGCAACAGGAGGCGGGGATGCTAGTACCTGTAGATAGCGAGCATTCGGCCATATTTCAGTGTTTAGCCGGGCAGGAACAGGATGCCTTAGAAAGTATTACTCTGACAGCATCCGGCGGTGCTTTCCGGGATTATCCCCTGGCGGAACTGGCCCATGTCACCCCAGAGATGGCGCTGCGCCATCCGAACTGGAATATGGGGCCGAAAATAACGATTGACTCTGCCACCTTGATGAACAAAGGGCTGGAAGTTATTGAAGCTCATTGGCTTTTTGCAGTAGATTATGATCAAATTAATGTAGCGATTCATCCTGGCAGTATGGTACATTCAATGGTCCATTTACGCGATGGCAGTATTCTTGCTCAGCTAGGCGCCCCGGATATGCGGTTGCCGATTCAATATGCCTTTACCTATCCAAAACGTCTGCCTAACAATTACCGACGGCTTAATCTGTTTGAATGCGGACCGCTGCTTTTTGAGCGCCCTGATTTGCAACGTTTCCCTGCACTTAAGCTGGCTTATGATGCCGGCAAAGCGGGCGGGACGGCTCCGGCAGTGCTGAATGCTGCTAATGAAGAGGCTGTCGCGGCTTTTCGGGCAGGACGGATTGGCTTTATGGACATCACCCGCATTGTCGCCGAAACCCTTGGGAAGCATATCAACAGTAATGCAATACCTGATCTCGGAACGATTCTGGAAGCAGATGCCGCTGCGCGTGTCAGCGCTAACAGCATTGTGCGCCAGTTGGAGGGAAAATGAGATGCTAATAACTCCCATACTTTGGACCTTGCTGGCTTTGAATTTGCTGGTACTCGCTCATGAGGGCGGCCATTTTCTGGCTGCCCGAAAAGCGGGTATTAAAGTTTACGAGTTTTCAATCGGATTCGGACCGCGGCTTTTCGGTTGGCGTAAAAACGACATTGACTACTCCGTGCGTGCTCTTTTTTTAGGCGGATTTGTGCGCATGGCCGGTGTCGAGGAGACGATTGAGGGCGGCAAAGACGACGAGCCCGTCGCGGACGATGATCCATCCAATTTCAAAAACAAGTCTCTCTGGACTAAAATTGCGGTTCTTTTTGCCGGACCGTTCAG
>JBMNNY010000037.1:0-14707 GCA_050942765.1 Bacillota bacterium
CCAAAGTCCCGCTCTTCATCATAATTGAACATGTTAAAATTGGTTTCGGCGGCGAAACCGGTCGTAGCATGATCGCAGCCGTATGGCGGATCGGTAATGATGGCATCCACTGACGCATCATCCAGCGCTGACATTAACTCCAGGCAATCGCCTTCCTTCATAATGCCGCTGATTGGCAAACAGCCCTGGCTTTGCACGCAACTGGTGCGTTGAATCAGGGTATTATCCTGGATCACAAAATCCCGACAGATTTGCTCATAAATGCGAATCCAATTGGGGTTGATCTCATAGCCCAGGGCACGCCGCTGCGCCAAGGCAGCGCCCAATAAAGTGCCGCCCACTCCTGCGAAAGGATCTAAAACCAACTCGCCTTTTTTCGTAAAAAACTTGATGATATCAGCCATCAGTTCAGGCGGTTTCATAGCACCGTGCGTCTTGCGCAGATTATGAGTGGCATCCACCGGATACACAGTCAGGTAGATTGAATCGGTCCAATACAGCCATTCAGAACCACTTAAATCATTCAACAGATTCCGTCGATGCGCCAAGTAATCACCAACCTGCCATTTCACCTGCTGAATGCTTTTTTCGCCGCAAGGTCAGCACTTCCTTCGCCAACCACCGTAAAACTAGAAAAAAAGCCTTGACATATCATGAAACGGCAAGTAAAATAAGCTTTAATTACATCTGCTAAAGTGCTAAATTGCAGAAGTAACATACCAACTCCTCCCATTGTCCGGGTTTGGCCGCCCGGACTCCGCCAAATACGGATCCCTATCAGGATCCTTTTTTTATGGCCATTTTTCAATCTCGTCTTATCCGGCCTTAATCTGACCCAAATTGTCTCTCAAACGAAAGCGGGGCCTTCGTACAGAAAGCCCCGCTCTTGTTCCGCTTTTGTCAGGCGATTATTTAATTTGGCTAACTCTGAGTCGGCAGACGATAGGTATCATCGGCCTTTGTTTTGCCTGAACCCCGATGCACAAATGTCTTGCAGCATGTTGACATACATGACTCGGCATTATACGTTGGCACACTTGACGCCATGTTATGGTCGATCGTGTCCGGATATGCCTGACCTTGCACATCACCCATTACCATGATTTCATTCGCTGCGCAATAGTTGCCGTCTGAATAATACTGACAGTTTTCAACACTGCAGTGAATATGCTGGTTCCCCTGTACTTTGGGCATCTTATCTCTCCTTCACGCACTATCGCGGTATTGAATCTATTATGCGCAAATCTCCGCAATAGATACGGTCATCGGAGCCTTTAAAGATGCTGCATGCTATGCCCGCTGGCGCAGCCTAACTTAGCCTTGTTAGACCTGCCCAAACCCGGCTTAGCCTAGCTTAGCTTGAAAGGATTGTAATCGGCATCATAATCGTATTTATCCTCATTCTCGGCCTGCTTCAACCAGCCTACAACTTTGTAGGTTATTGGTGTTATCACGACTTCAAAGGCAATTTTAAAAACGTAGTTGAAGATGGCAATGCTCCATAGCAGACTGATCGGCAATGTGCCACCAAACGCTATGCCTACGAACAACAAGGTGTCGACCAGCTGACCGGCAATTGTCGAGCCGATGGTCCTGACCCACAGCCTCTTGCCTTGCATGCGGATTTTCAATTTTGACAACACAAAGCTATTGAGCAGTTCACCGGCAAAGTAGGCGATAATGCTGGCGATGGCAATGCGCGGCGCTGTCATCAAAACTTGACGGTAGGCTTCCTGTGCCTCCCATTCCGGTGCAGAAGGCAAAATACCTACCAGCCAAATGGTCAGCGACATTAGGGCCAGGCCAAAAAAGCCGCACCAGATCACGCGGCGGGAACGTTCAAAACCATATACTTCTGTTAGAATGTCTCCAAAAATATACGATATCGGGAACAAGATCGTTCCGCCGTCAAAGCTAAGGGAAAGCGGCTTCCCGAACAGACTTGGCAATGGAATCCCGATTATTTTCGTTGAAGCAATATTACTGATCAATAAGACAGCCACAAAAGCTCCCAGAATCAAGTCAAAATAGCGATATTCTCTATGGTCGCGATGGTTGTTTTTCATTGATGCGGCCTCCATTGCGTTACATTTCAATACCCGGGCGGGCCATGACCCCTTGCGTGTAATAGTGTTTGACCTCACGCATTTCGGTAACCAGATCAGCGATCTCTATCAGTTTTGGATCCGCACGCCTGCCTGTGATGACTACTTCCACCCCTGGTGCCCGGTTCTGAACCGCATTAATCAGCTCATCCACCGAGAACAATCCGAAATATACGGCCATATTGGCTTCGTCCATGACAACCAAATCATACTGCCCGTTCTGCAGGGCAGCGGCGGCTTCGCGCAACCCTTCTGCGCCAGCTGCGATTTGCTCTTCATCTGCTTTGCCAGTTATAAAGCGTCCGGTACCATACTGCCTGATTTCCAGTTGTGCATTGCTGCTAACGCTATGCAAAAACTTTATTTCACTGTACTCTGAGCCTTTCATGAACTGTATGAAAAGGACTTTCAATCCGGCGCCCAGAGCTCGCACGATCAAACCCATTGCCGCAGTAGTTTTGCCTTTACCATCGCCGGTGTATACCTGAATATACCCTTTTTCCATTAACTGATCCCCTTTACTGCAATTTTGCTCATCAGCCGCCAATGTGCGGTTATTGCCCGCTTTTTATGCTCTTAACGTCAATCCGGCCGTATTGCCCGTCAAAGCCAGGGGTGACCTCCAGCTTGCCAGCCCGGCTCTGCGCCACGACGGTGGCAGCCGCCGCACCGGCGATCTGCTTTACATCCTCGGGCGCAACTTCCCGCAATATGGCCAGCTCACTTCCGAACTCCTGTACAAGATTATCATATAACGCAGTTACCTTTTTGCTCTGAGCACCTATTCCCAGAGCTGCTGCCAGAAGGTCAGCCAATGGAACCAGCCGTTCAAAGCGCGGCGCATTCCGCGGTATAAAGCCAGATGGCCGCTCCGGGTCTGCCAGACTCTCCACCCGGTGCAGCACGCCAACAGTCAGTTTATGGCCGCAAACCGGACAAAGGCCGCTATATTTGTCAGTATCTCGCGGATGCAAAGCTACTCCGCATTTACGATGTCCATCATAATGATATTTTCCTTCCTCCGGATAAAACTCAATCGTACCCACGAACCCATCGCCGGTCTTCAGAGCATTCCGGAGCGATCTATAGCCTGGATCACAGGCAAAGATACTGGCTTCTCTGGCCAAATTGCGCGGAGAATGGGCATCCGAATTGGATACCAGCGTAAATCGATCGAGTGTTGCCACGCGCCAATTCATGGGCGGATCGGAAGAAAGTCCCGTTTCGGCTGCAAAGATATGCTGGGTCAGATCACCAAAGCATTCTTCCATGCTGTCAAAATGAGAAAAAGCTCCCAATACAGAATAATGGGGCGTCCAGATGTGTGCCGGAATAAAAATCACTTCCGGGCAAACATCCAAGCATATCGCTAGCAGGTCATGACAATCCAGTTTTAGGATCGGTCTGCCATCGGCTACAATATTGCCAATGCGCCCCAGCTGATCCGCGATCTGATCCGCAGTCTCCAAAGAAGGCAATATCACGATACTATGCACTTTGCGGGTCTGGCCGTCTCGCCTAAAAACTGTACTAATCTCCCCGGATACGATTAGACGAACGTCCGGAAAAAGCCCGTCCTTAAGGCGATATACCCCGTCCTCGGCCGGCACCGGTTCCAGCCAGTTACGCAGCTCCTGACGCCATCCAGGGTGAGTGCAATCCCCCGTCCCAATCAGTTTCAATCCTTTTCTTTGGGCCCATTGAGCCAGCACGGGAGGAATACAATCCTTACTGGTCGCCATCGAATAATGCGAATGCAGATGCAGATCAGCACAGAATTCCATTGTCAGACCTCCCACTTCGATGCCGATATTCAACAACGGATGTCGATTATCCTGTAAAGACAATTTCAGCAAAGCTCCGCCTACAAGAGGAATTTAGGTTATTTTGACGAACAAAGTCTTTTGTAACCGAATATAAATGGGCGGCCGATGCAGGAGGTTAACATATGACGCTTGATACAACAATGAAGACGGATAACGCTGCGGCAGCAAACACTAACCTGGTCGAGACCAATCTGGCATTCAAAAAACTATCTTTCAGTGAAGCTGTTGCCTACCTTGTCGGAACAAACGTTGGCGCCGCCGTACTTTCACTCCCATATGCGGCACGTACCGGAGGATTTCCAGCCGTAATTATCACCGCTGTTTTATGTACTTTCTTTTCCATGATTTCGCACCTTTTTATTACAGAGGCAATGCTACGCACGCCTGAGGTTACACAACTAACCGGTCTTTTCAGGAACTATCTTTTTAAGGGGAAAGCGGGCCGGTATTACCTCGGGTTTTTATTTGCCATCACTATTGGTGTAGCCATCCCGGCGCTGACTGCTTATATTCTCGGCGGTGCCGAAGCGCTCCAGGCTGTTACGGGCTGGCAGCGTTCCACATGCCTGGCCTGTTTTTTCATACCAGGAATTGCAGTTGTCTGGCTGGGTTTGGGCATCGCTGGCAAACTTCAGAAAATTGTCAGTCTGGCTATGGGCGGCATCATTATAGGGCTAACAGTCTTTTCAATTTTGCGCCCGGATTTCGAGCCCAGCCGCCTGACCGTGCTGTATGCCCCGGGGATCTGGCCGCTGTTGTCAGTAGGTATTTTTACCTGCATGTCTCAGACCTCTGTGCCCGAGATTGTCAGAGGCCTCGCCCACAAGCCAGCATTAATCCCCAAAGCGATCCGCACTGCCCTGCTGATCAACCTGGCCTTTGTAATCGTCATTCCGATCTCGATCTTTGGTCTTTTAAATACTCAGGATATTTCGCAGGTGGCAACCGTATCATGGGGCAAAGCTCTGGGCCCGGTCGGGTTTTTGGTGGCTAATGTCTTTGCGTTCTTTGCCCTGATTACTTCCTTTTGGGGCACTGCCGCTGCCATTCTCACGAATATAGTTGACATGTTTCATTTTCCTTCCGATTGGCAGATCGGCTCGCGCCTGATAGCATTTGCGATTACGGTTTTGCCGTCTATAATCCTGATCGCATTTAATCTGGTCGGATTTGTGGAACTGATTCAGATTGCCGGATCAATTGGCGGTGTCCTGCTGGCCTTGTTGCCGGTGCTTGTCTGGCGAAAATCCTGCCAGACAGGAATCCGAATTCCTGAGTATCAAGTTCCCCGCTTTATGGCTATATATCTTCCCTGGGCGATGTGCCTGTTTTATGTTGGCGCGCTAATCGCCGCCGCCATTAACATGTAAGTCCGCCCAGGCACCGGAACTTGGTTTTTATGTAAGTCATAACTCCACTCTTTATTATTAGGAGGGCTACTATGCTTATCAGACCAGCAACGCCTGCAGACAATCAAGCTTTATGCCGCATGGAACTACTTGCCCCGCAGGGTAGTGACATTCGCATTACCGAAAACCGACGCGATTTCTTTTTTAAGTCTTCCATGTTTCCAGATAGTGAACTGCTTGTTATTGAAGATGAGAAAACAGGCTCGCTGATCAGCGTGATGGCTTTTGCGCCTATGGATATGACAGTTGGCGGAGAGAGGATACGCGCCGCCTACATGTTTGACTGGCGTTCAAACCCGGAAGCCCAGCGCGGCATTGATCGCACCATGATGCGTTTATGGCTGACCCTGCAAGAACATGCCCGTGCCAAAGGTGCCCGGTTCATTTTCGGCCATGTCAAATCCGATAACGAAAGGGCTATTTCAATATACGACCGCATTGGCACACGCATTGAAGGAACACGTCGTTTCTTCACATTGCCGGTATTTAGGAAAATGCTAGCCGATCCCGACGTGCAAGTTGAAACCAAAATTGATACTGTCAAAGATTACCGGGAAATGGAGCAAGCCTTTGCGGATCATGATATGTGGCCAATTTACGATAATCCGGCAGAACGGCAAAAATTCTTTGATAAATACCTCTGCGCCAAGATTTCCAAAGGCTGCACATCCTGTAAGATTTGGGATGTTTCGCAGGAATATGATCGCGTTGTCATGGGCGTACCGCTAATCTACCGCCTCCTCCGGCCAATACGCAATGTTTTTGGCACAGTCATTCCTTTGCCCAAAATACCGGCGACCGGTGACAGCATCAAAACTTGGTCAGTTTTTGATTTGGTGGTGCCAGAAGGTGAAAGCCCGCTGCCACTGCTGCGCACTGCCAATAATCTAGCTCTGAAAGCAGGTGCCGATTATCTGATCGTGAGTGTGGACCTTGCCCAAAACAGTCGCTTTTTGGAAGTGGGACGAGGTTCTTTGGCAACGCTCGATTTTCATTTATTTATCTGCGATCTGGAAGGCAAACAGCCGGTCATCAGCCCGACCTACTACGATATCCGCTATCTATAAGAAAGGGAAGAGGTGTGCATCATAATGACACCATGGGAAATTCTGACCAAGATCGCCATTCCAAGGCCAAACGGATCTAAAGCCGTAGATGCAACTGCGGACTTTATTGCCGACTATTGCACACAGGCCGGTTTGACCGTGACCGAAGAACACTTTTTATTAAGAACAGCCATGCAACCTCTAGTGGGGCTTTTCATTTTGCTTTGTGCACTGGCCTTCATCTTTTTCCTCTGGAAGCGACGTCCTGTTTGGGCTTTAATATTCGCACTGCTGGCTCCGGTGATTTATTTCGCGGAGTTCGAGTACAACCTGCCAACCGTATCGCTCCTTTCAGCAGCTGAAGGACGCAATATCGTGGTGGAAGCCGGTCCGCAAGATGCCCGGCAGGAGATAATCATAGGGGCACACTATGACAGCAAAACTGACTTGTTTGATCATGAGGCCCGCGAATTCTTTCATAACTTCGGCGCAATTTCGCTGGGGCTGATAATTTTGATTGCCATTGCAGCCCTAGTATTGCAGAAACCCTTTGCATCCAGTAACACCCTACTCCTCATATTATTAATTCCTGCCATAATTGGCGTCCTTGGCGCTACAGGCTTGGCCCTGTCGATGGGAGGCGGTTTCCTGCGCAGTGACAAAAGCCCGGGGGCCAGAGATGATGGGACTGCTGTGGCAATTATGATGACTCTGGCAGAGGATTTGGCTAATGACCCTGCATTATCGGAAAACTGGCGCGTCAAGCTGATCTTTTTCGGTGGCGAGGAAGTCAACATGCAGGGCTCCGCAGCCTATGTCGCCGAGCATCGTTCAGAACTCCTGGCGGCTAATGCCAAACTAATCAACCTTGAATGCCTTGCCGGACAGGGCCCTCTGCGCCACCATAGCGGCAGCGGAACTTTCCTAAGGCATTACTCTTCTGACGCGCGCTTGATTAGTCTGGTGGAACAGGTGGCTGAAGAACTCCGTCAGCCCGTGGAACCGGCCGGGTTTATGTACGATGATTCAGCGGCGTTTTTAAAGGCCGGAATTCCAGCTGTGTCGCTTTCGCATAGTCTGCCAGGTCACCCGGATTCGTATCACAATGGCAAGGATAGCATTGACAAGGTCATGCCTGGCAAAATGGAAGAAACAGTGACTCTTCTTAAAGAGCTGATTACTGAGATCGGATGGCAAGGCGCCAATTAAAATCCCTTTTTCCAGTTATATACCCTATCGCGCCAAGTTTCATCCATGTTATAATTTAAAGGCTGCATCGGTATTATGTAAACTAGATAGACCCTGTCCAAACTCTGACTGCCGTTATTAAGACTGCCTTTATTTTATAGCAGGGAGGAAACTGCATGACTACACTAATTCATTCACTCCCAAGGGTGGCCTATTTTTGCATGGAATACGGCCTGGCGCCGGAGTTTCGCATTTATTCCGGCGGTCTTGGTATTCTGGCCGGTGATCACATTAAAACTGCCGGTGAACTTGGCTTGCCTATGGTAGCCATTGGTTTGCTATGGCAGCATGGCTACACGCAGCAATTAATCGGCGACGACGGCCGGCCATTTGATGTCTTTCTGAACTCAAAATATGATTTTCTGATCGATACCGGCGTGACCGTTAACGTAACTGCGCGCGGTCAGAATGTGGTCTGCAAGGTCTGGAAGACCGAACATTTCGGAAACGCTCCGCTCTACCTCCTTGATACCGCTGTCCCCGAAAATAAGGAGCCTTTGATTACGGACCGTCTCTACTCCGGTTCTACCGAGGATCGCCTTGCCCAGGAGATTGTGCTTGGTATTGGCGGAGTGCGGGCTTTGCGCGCCTTGGGTATCGAAGTCGATGTCTATCATTTCAATGAAGGTCACGCCGCTTTGGCGGGAGTAGAGCTCATTCGGGAGCAAATGGCGCAAGGTGCCAGTTTTGAAGAGGCCTGGCGCCGGGTACGCGCCCAGATTGTCTTTACCACGCATACGCCGGTTCCGGCAGGTAATGCGTCGTACTCACATGCCGCACTCTGCTATACAGGAGCCTATAACGGATTATCCTATGACCAGATGATGCGCATCGGCGGTGACCCTTTCAATATGACCGTAGCCGGTTTGCGTCTGGCACGCCTGGCGAATGCCGTAGCCGAACTTCACGGCCAAACTGCCCGCAATATGTGGCAAAATGTATCAGGCACCTGCCCGATTATATCCATAACTAATGGCGTACACCCGGGCACCTGGCAGGATCCGAATATATGGGACGCTTATCAAAGCGGGACTGGCCTGTGGCAGCCACATCAGGAAGCCAAACAAAACCTGATCGATTACATCGCTGTCCGAACCGGAACGCGGTTTGCCATGGACGCCATAATCGTTGGCTTTGCCCGTCGTGCTGCTTCATATAAGCGCAGTAACCTCATTTTTGGGGATCCGGCAGTCATTAATCCGATGCTGCATTCCGGAAAACTGCAGCTGGTATTTGCCGGCAAGGCACACCCGCAGGATGGACATGGCAAGGAGATTGTGGCCAGTCTGGTTGCCAAAGCAAGAGAATTCCCTAACAGCGTGGTTTTTCTGGAGAATTATGATATGCGGATTGGCAAGCTTCTCACCAGAGGCTGTGATGTCTGGCTTAACAACCCGCGCCGACCACAGGAGGCCTGCGGAACATCCGGAATGAAAGCTTCCATGAATGGCGTTTTGAACCTCAGTATTCTGGATGGCTGGTGGCCAGAAGGTTGCCGTCATGGAGTCAATGGATGGCAAATTGGGGAGGCCTGCGAGGGACCTGACCAGGACGAAAAAGACCGGCGGGCATTGTACCACACACTTTTCAACGAAGTCATGCCAGTTTATTATAACGATCGCAACAGATGGGAGCACATGATGCGCGCCAGTATTGAAATGGCTGTCACACGTTTCTCGACGCACCGCATGCTGCGCGAGTATTATCAGTTATTGTATGGCACAGCTGAAACTGAAGCTGTAGTAGAAAGCGCCAGTTAAGGATACAGATGCGAAGGCCTGCTCTAGTAAGTTAAGAGCAGGCCTTTATTCATGTGATCATGTGATCATTTGATCATGTGCATCATTCTGGCAGCCGCATCATCGGGCTCAGCCACCAAAGCATCGGGGCTGTATCAGGTCTCTCGCCGGCCAGTGCTTTTTCAAATAAGTTCAGTGCGATGTTCACGCGTGCCTTGAGCATGGCCTCTCCTGCTTCCGCATTGGCGCGGCTTGGATCGCCCATATACGGCATCATGTTACGATCACCAACCCACCCCAGCGTGGCCCCGAGATGCTCCATATCGCGCTTCACTCTGCTTCCTCCAAGAGCGCCGACCATGCCCGATACCAAACGCAATTTGGCCTTCTGAGGTAATGATGGTGGCGTTTCTTTATAATTCCCGACCGCCTCCGGATCTGCAACCAGCATTAATGAAGTCTCATTGGTTCCGGCGTGCGCATCCGCATCATCCCCGCAGGTTCCGGGCCCCAGCCCTGTCTCAGATAAAAAAGCCGCGTCTTGATGGCACATCATCCGAAACTCTATTAAAAACGGATTGATCATATAAAACCGGTATTTTTTCCATACCTTGCGGGAGGCCCATTCAAAAGCCATCTGATGTCGCGGACCACCATGATTATCGGCGATAAACAGATACTTGAATCCCTGTGCCGCCAATCCCTTGGCATATGCCAATAGCACCGTACGCAGGGCAACAGCTGGCACGCTCAGTGAGCCCTTGACCGGTAAGGCGTCTGAGCCAACGTAAAGCGGCGGCAGAGTTACCATAGTCATTTCCGGATGCCGCCTGGATAGCTCGTCAATATAACGCCGCTGCAATTCCAGAGAGACGGTGACATCTGTACCGGTGGGCAAATGCGGTCCATGAACTTCGATGGGGCTGACAGAAATAAAGAAAACGGTCGAACTGCGATCCAGTTCTTTGAGCTGCGGCAGTGTCATGCGCTGGTATTCGAGACACGCTGTCACATCAACTCACCTTCCTTTAATCCTTATTACGCCACTAGAGATCCATATTAACAGACCAAACAGCAGTATTCCAAGCCCCAGCAAATCAAACCAGGCCGGTTGGAAAACCGCCGTGTCAAGTTGACCGAACGCATTAAAGCCGGGAATTTGCCAGCCACCCAACACCATCAGATACGGGATAGCATTATTGAAGGCATGCCCGATTAGCGCAGGCAATATTGAGCCGGTACTCAGCACCAGCCAGGCAAATAAAGCTCCCAGCGCTAACGGAGCAATGAATTGCCAGGGCAGCATATGCATAGTAGCGAAAAGGAAAGCGGAAGCGACAATGGCGATATGATGCGGGTACCTTCTCTTGAAACCATTCAGGAAAAGCCCTCTGAACAATGTTTCTTCGGTCAAAGGCGCTACAATGATTACGGCGACCGCCGATAGCCAGTTTAACTCGGAAGATCCATAAAGGGTGCGAAAAATTTCGATCAAATCCGGGGACATTGGAAAAATCATGCGCAACAGATTGTCCAGCTCTGAGAGCAAAACACTTAAGCCCGCAATTATGGGCAGCAAGCCAAGCCAGAACCCCGGAGAAAGCTTGCGAGTCGGAAAAACCTCTTTGATGTTAAGCTTGTTGCGCTTAATGGCGGTAAAGATAATCAATCCATAACCCATCAGGGCGCTTACGCTATATGACAGAATGCTGGCGTTTTCCGAAGAGACTCCCACCACTTCGAATAATTTGTCAGTGAGTGTCTCAAACGCTATCAAAGCAAACGTTAGTTTTAGCAGTTCTCCAATGGCCTGCCAGAGACCTGGAAAAGCTTTTTCACCTGGAACAGGAAATGCGTTCTTTGAAGATAATGACATAGTATCCTCCCTCTAGATGAGCTGCATCTAAGCAAGATATCGTCATATTCTCCTCCTGTTCCGCTCTTTCCTGCACCGGTGGCAATCGTGAAGCAATTGCTTGTGGCGATTCGTCACGCACTCCATTACGATCCAGCTACCCTTTTGCGCCTGCGCCGCGTCATGTTATAGGCTGCAAACCAGGAAAGCGGCAGCCCTACGGCTGGCAAAATCCCTTCCAGGATACCGATAAAATCTTGAAAAGACTTCACCGCTCCGAACCCGAAGGTCCAAAAAAGCCACCAGATTGCCAGGCCAGTCCATATAAAACTGGCTAATCCGGTGATCAGCAGCACACTGTTTGAAGGTAGTTGTGGTTGAACGCGCAGCGCCAGAGTTGTAATCCATAGCAACGAAGGCAAAAGTGGCGCTAAAAGCAATATCCAGTCCGCAACACCATGGCGGTTATAGTACCATTCTGGCAAGCGCATGGTTAGCGAAACATCTAACAAGACTACGGCGACAAATATGAGAATCGCATAGAACTCGGGTTGCCGGACCACCCTTTTCCAGGTCTCTGTAAACCCGATTTGACTGTTTCTAATCCCAACCAAAAGTGCGGCCCCACTGATGATAGCCAGTACTGCCAATAGCCACAAAGATACCCTCTCCTCCGCCACCATCTGGCATAGTAGTTATCATTAAATATGCCCATTTTACGGCACCATTTTGCAGCGCCATTTTACAACGCAATTTTGCGGCACCACTTTTGCGGCGCATGCTGATCATTACAATCTTAACGTTTCACCACTAACTTACGTTTTCCATACATGATCAATAACCGGGTATGATCAATTGCCGGATTTATTTGGCGGCTGCTGTGTATGATCAATAATTGTCTGGCAAAACTATAGCAAAACCATAAAATTATGGGGCGATTGATCTGAGCAACCCAATTAAGGTTATGTTTGTTATGCGCCCGGTTACCGGCGGCATTAAAAAACACCTGTTTTCTCTGCTACAAAATCTGGATAGGCAGCAGGTTCGACCTATTATTGTCTGTAGTCCGGAAATGCCTGACCAGGATTGCCTTAGCGCGCTTGAAACAGAAATCTATCATTTGCCGATCCGCCCAGAAATTAATCCGGTTCGCGACTGGCAGTCCGCCCGCATATTGCGGCGCATTATCCGGCAGAATGATGTCGATATTGTGCATGCACACAGCTTTAAGGCTGGCTACATCAGTGTTCTTGCAGACCTTCCAGAGCGCAGGGATAGGAATTATGCATTTATCTGCACTTTTCATAACCAACTGCGCCGCCATGATAATCGGTTGAAAAATTATCTCACTTCTGCAGCGGCTGCAACTATTGGTCACAGAGCTGACCGGGTCGTTGTGATATCGCGGGCACTACTCAATGAGGCAGTCCAGTTGATGCGTCTGCCTGAGGCAAAAGTGGCTTGCGTATATAATGGCATTAATCCGGCAGAGTACGCGGCACTTCCCGCGCCAGACAAATTTCGAAAAGAATTAGGTATTCCAGAGGACGCACTGCTTGTTGGGACAATTGCCAGGCTGATCCCACAGAAAGGAATTCAATTCCTGATTGAGGCGGCATCGTTTTTAAAGGAGCGCTTCCCGAGAGTTCGCTATGTGATTGTCGGTGATGGCCCAATGCGTCACGTGCTCGAAAGGCAGACCCAGAAAGCTGGCCTGGGAGAGATCATTACTTTTGCCGGATTTAGGCCCAAAATTGATGATTTTTTATCAGCTATGGACCTTTTTGCGCTTCCAACGCTGGAGGAAGGATTATCTATTGCAGTCATGGAGGCAATGGCTGCTGCAAAGCCGGTTGTAGCTAGTGCGGTTGGCGGAGTTCCCGAGTTGATTACCCCGGAAACCGGCCTATTGGTACAGCCGGGCAATGCCTGGTCTCTGGCGGAAGGTATGGCGCGTTTACTTTCAATGGATGAGGCTAAGCGGGCAGCAATGGGCGTGTGCGGGCACAACCATATTGCGGAGCGGTTTACAGTCGGGCAGATGGCTGAGGAACATCTGCGCCTGTATGAGGATTTGGCGCGGCGACGGGCTGGAAGCGGAAGCAGTCAAGGCACGCAGAGGCATACGCCCGCACCGTCGAAGGAGTGAGAGATGGAGATGAGCAAACGATGGGCAGGCCGACGCCGGGGCGGTTGCCTACACCAGGGCAAATGCCAGCGCTATGGCTGGCTTTTGTTGATCGTTGCCGCGGCTTTGGGGGCTGCCGCTTTAGGAGCGATGGCGCCAGAGACCGCGGCCATGGGAACAATGACATCGGTGGCCAAGGCCATGGGGACGGGAGTCCTCCCGCCCGTCAATGCGCTGTCCAACGTTACTGCCAACGTTACTGACAGCGCAATGATCGAAAAACGGCCGAAAGCAATTATTATCTTTGCGGGGGCAGTTGATCTAGATGATATTATCGCGGCTGATGCACCCGCACTTAATCGTTTTAAAGAGCAGTCGGCGTGGGGTATTATGAATGTACGCACAGCGGGAGCTTTTACACCGGAGAACTCCTATGCTACGCTTGGAGCCAATGGCCGCGCTTATGGATCCTCTGAAGCCGGCAGTAACTATCGCGCTGATGAAAGACTCTCAAATGGTTCTGCCGGCGAAGTTTTCGAGCGGTACACCGGGGTTACTGCGCAGGAACAAGAAGTTGTCGTGATAGACTACCCGCGCCTGCTCAAAGCAAATTCCCGTAACTTGTACCCTCCCCTGCTAGGAACCCTGGGATCAGCCCTTGAACAAGCCGGTATCCGTATTGCGGTCTGCGGTAATGCCGACACGGGTGCTAAGCCCGGACGAGAATTTGTGCTGGCAGTTATGAATAAATCCGGAAAAGTTGCCATGGGCAGTATGGGTGACGATTTACTGCGTCAGAATGCCGCCCGGCCATACGGCATTCAAACAGATTATGAACGCCTGTGGCAATCAGTGGATCGCTTTTGGGAATCGGCTGATTGTCTGGTCGTAGAGCTGGGAGATAGTAGTCGCCTGGAAAAGGAGCGTGATGCGTTTCTGCCAGCGCAGCGCCAAACCATGCGGCGGCGAATTATAGAGGATGCGGAGGTATTCTTTGCCAGACTGGCAGAGCGTCAGCTGGAGGCGCTAAATGAGGGTTATGAGTTGGCGGTTTTTTGGGTCACGCCCTACCCTTCCCGCGATGCCCAGGATGCGGGTAACACACTTACCCCGGTGCTTATTTCGGGGTCGGGTTTCGCAGGTGGTCTGCTGTATTCTGCCAGTACTAAGAAAAATGGTCTTATCACGATTGGTGATCTGCAGTCGACAATTTTGGCATTTCTGGGAGCAGACCGCCCTTCCTCTATTACAGGGCAGCCGCTGATGGTCATGGCCAGTTCTGACAATCTGGAAGGCGCGGCAAACCCGGCAAATAAAATTGAGCATGCTGGTCATCAACTTTTTTTGCTGA
>JBMNNY010000231.1:0-2512 GCA_050942765.1 Bacillota bacterium
TACTCGGCGAGAGTGGCGGTCTTGGCTGCGTCATAGCCGTTTTCCCTCAATAAGTCTATATAGCGGTCGATGTAAAAACTCTTTGCGCGTCTGATCAGCGGCTTGGGATAATTCGCCATCAGGTTATGCAGTCTTCCGATTTGCTGGCCTACCGCCGTAATGTCGCCAGCCGCAAAGTCCGGCACTGTACCTTCCAAAAACTCGTACAAAACGCCAGCCCGCTTGCCTTCCGGCAGATCAAGCATCATATGCATGGCGCCGGAATCCGGCATCGCTATGACAGTCACGACCGGGTAGTCAAAGCTGCGCAAGTAGCTGATAATCTCCAGTGACTGCAAAACCTGCTCAGTGTCTTCGCGCCGGAAAAGCTTAAAGACATACTTCCGATTATCGCTTTCAAGAAAATAGACACTGCCGATCATATCACGATAAAGATACATTTTGGTGGCGTTTATTAGGTAATGATCATTGATAATGGCCAGCAGGCTTGAGCACTCCGGGTATGAATGAAAAATTTCGATCTTCATATTGTCATATGGCTTACCTTTCCAGTAATATGTTGCAGTTCCAGGCGTACAATTGACACCCCGGCTAAAGCCGCGGGGTTTCCGAGGAAGCGCTTAAGAACCGGTTCCGGATTCGACTCAAAATGATTGATCAGCAGGGTAAGGGCTGCGTGCTTGGCCGATTCTTCTTCCACAAAGGCAGCTTTGGCAGCAAACTGCACTGTTATAAAGCGGTGATTGCATTCGCCTTCCATATAGCCACCGTCAATAAAAACCTGTCCCCACACGCGCGGATTGGCCGACAGATAGTCGAACTTTTTGCCTTGCTGCGCGCAATGGAAATAGATCGCGGATTCGGCTTCATCAAAGGCATAATTCACCGTAACAAGATATGGCTCATTATTATGGCACATGGCTAAAGTGACCACATTGCCTTCGCGGAGAACCTTCAGTAGTTGTTCCCGATCCGTGATGGTCTTTTCAGGGCGGCGCTGATGGTATTTCATTTATGGCATCCTCCTGTCTGCTTCGAATTGTATAGAATTCGTGTTCTTGATAGCATTTTCCTTTCGCTTGCCGTATCGGTAGGCGTCCATGAGGTGTCCATGCGTTATTGCCATGCTCGATGCTTTTATCTTGTCCTTTGGAAACTGCACCAACGCCCGCAGCCAGCAAATGCCATACTGCCGCGATTTTATTAGTTTGACGTTAGGCGTGATTAATGATAAATTTAGCTTATAGGAAGTTTTGGATCTCGAATCAGCTGGAGGTTGTTTTTATGGACATATTGCCCGAGAGGGCTGAGCAAGGAGCGCAGCACATCTCTCAAGGAGCTGTCGAAAATCAGAGGGTAGAGAGTTCGCAGACGCCACGACCGCAGGAGGCTGAAAATTCACAAACGCAACGGCCGCGTATAAGCTTGGGACCTTACGGCCCGCAGGAACATCATGGTGAGCTAACCGTCCAGGAAGCGCGCAAGAATGTTATTCACTTGGCTTGGCCAGCCGTTTTTGAGCAGTTGCTTATTCAACTGTTCAGTATGGCTGATATGATGATGGTAGGTGGTGTCGGTCCGGCAGCCATTGCTGCGATCGGTCTGACAAACCAACCGGTGTTCTTGGCATTGGCAGCCTTTCAGGCTCTAAATGTTGGTACAACCGCCGTAGTAGCACGGTTTATTGGCGCTGGTGATATCAACGAGGCTAACGCAGCTGCCCGGCAGTCGTTGCTACTTGTAGGTGTTTTAGGCGTTCTGATGACAATTGGCATATATTTAACGGCCAGGCCAATTTTGGTGTTTATGGGAGCCGGCCCAGATGCCATCGATTATGGTGTAACCTATCTGAGAGTAATTGCTTTAAGCTTTATTCCGCAAACAATCGGAATGGCGGTAACAGCAATCCTGCGGGGTGCCGGAGATACGCGCACCCCGATGCGCTATAATATCATCGCTAATGTCGTGAACGTGGTCGGTAACCTGCTGCTAATCAACGGCTACCTGGGTTTTCCGCGCTGGGGCGTTTTCGGAGCAGCCGTTGCCACGGCTATCGGCAGGGTAGCTGGTATGTTTATGGCACTTTACGCCGTTTCCAACGGGAGATCTTCGGTTCATGTGTCGTTCAGGGACAAGTTTACGCCGGACTTTGATCTGGTAAGGCGTATTGTTAAGATTGGTTCTCCAGCAATGTTCGAGCAAGTCATCATGCGCATAGGCATGATCACATATACCAAGGTTGTCGCGGGCTTAGGTACCATCATTTATGCTGCGCATCAGATCGGCATTAATATTGTCGGCCTGTCATTTACTCCGGGAATGGGCTTTGGTGCGGCAGCCAGTTCTTTAGTTGGTCGCAGCCTGGGAGCCAAACGTCCGGATTGGGCGGAACTCTACGGATGGCAGACGCGGCGGGTTGGTATGTATGTAGCGGCATTCATGGGAGTGGTTTTCTTCTTTGGCGGAGAATTTCTGGCCTCACTCTATACTACTGATCCGGTCGTTATTAAAA
>JBMNNY010000038.1:0-14606 GCA_050942765.1 Bacillota bacterium
GCGGCTCAGCTGCGAACAGGCAATCACCGGGACAGCCAGTTCGCGCGCGAGCGCCTTGAGCGAACGGGAAATCTCCGCCACTTCCTGCTGACGGTTTTCCGAGCGAGCACGTGACTGCATCAGCTGCAAATAATCGATCACGATCAACCCAAGATTATGTTCGGCCTTAATGCGACGGGCTTTGGCGCGGATCTCCATGGCGCTGATGCCAGGCGTGTCATCGATAAACATCGTGGCTTCGCTGAGCCGTCCCAAAGCGTACGACAGCTGCGGCCAATCCGACTCTACGAGCTGGCCGGTGCGCAATCGCTGACTGTCAACTCCTGCTTCGGCGCATAATAGCTTCTGAGCCAATTGCTCTTTTGACATTTCCAGACTGAAATAGATTACCGGGATTTTCATATCAACAGCCGCCTGCTGAGCCAGATTAAGAGTGAAGGTTGTTTTTCCCATACTGGGACGGGCGGCAATAATGATCAGATCCGAAGGCTGCCAGCCGGAGGTGAGCCGGTCTAAATCAGCATAGCCGGTTGGGATGCCGGTAATTCCGCCTTTTTGGGTATACAGTTGTTCGATACGGTTGAAGGCTTCAATTAATATACTGCGCAGCGAAACGAAACCCTGGACGTTCCTCTTCTGAGTGATTTGAAAAATGGCCCGTTCAGCCTCATCCAGAATGGTTTCAACCTCCAGATTGGCGTCGTAACCCATCTGCGCCACCCTTGTAGAAGCGCTGATCAGTGCCCTAAGGATCGACTTTTCTTCGACGATCTTGGCATAATGCTCGACATTAGCCGCCGTTGGGACACAGTTGGCCAGAGAAGCCAGATAAGAAGCGCCACCCACCTGCTCCAACAAATTGCGCTGCCGCAGCTCTTCTGCCACAGTCACCAAATCAACCGGCTCTCCGCGGCCAGACAATGCCGCGATTGCCTGAAAAATATGGCGATGCGCCTCACGGTAGAAATCCTCAGGCTTAAGGATTTCCTGAGCTGCAAATATGGCGTCTTTCTCTAAAAGCATCGAGCCGAGAGTAGACTTCTCGGCATCGATGTTTTGAGGCGGTATACGCTCAATGATCTCACTCATTCTGGGAACCCTCCGAAATGGCCGCAGTTTCTTTCATGTCATGTGCATGCGGTATTGCTTCTGCAAATACATGCGGCAACGCTTCTGCAAACGTCTCAATCGGAATAATTTCCATACCATGCAGATCCGGCGGAATATCCTTGATGTTCTCAGCCGGAATCAGGACTTTCTTAATGCCCGCTTGTCTGGCGCCATAGATCTTCTCGAATATGCCGCCGACAGCTTTGACACGACCACTGATCGAAATCTCGCCGGTGACGGCAACCTGCTGGCTGATGCCTTTTTTCTGCAAGGCACTTACAATCGCCAGTGATATGGCAGCACCAGCGGACGGGCCATCGATTCTTCCGCCACCCACAATATTCACGTGCACATCAAAATCCGTCAAATCCAGTCCGGTCAGCGCACGCACTACGGACGCAGCATTGAATACCGAGTCTTTGGCCATGCTGCCTGCGGTATCATTAAAGCGGATGGTTCCGCGGCCGGCTTCTCTGGCCGGGAAGGCCACGGCCTCAATTTCCAGTACTGAACCGACGAATCCGGAAACACCCAACCCGAAGATTTTTCCGGTTTCAAATGTATCGGAAGCCTTCACCCCAACATAGGGCGACAGACGCGAAGCCTGAATCACTTCGCGGACATCATCAACTGTGATTCGAATCGGGGTCTGAACCTGACCCGGAGCGCCCTCTGCGCCTGGCACATCACCCGCAGCGCCGTCCGCGGCCTCCGCGCCCTCAGTGTCCCCCACACCGCCAACCGAACGATAAAGCGCCACACCATAGGCATCCGCCAGAATACCAACTGCTTTACGCCCTTCAATAGTGTACTCGCTGATAATTTCGAGGACCTCTGGATCCAAATCAACCTTCAATTTGGCCGCAGCATTCCTGACAATTTCCTCAATATGGGCAGCCGTCAGCGGCTCAAAAAACACTTCGGCACAGCGCGAACGCAGCGCCGGATTAATTTCGGACGGATCAGCCGTGGTGGCGGCAATCAACACAAAATCGGCCGGGGCACCCTTTTCAAAGAGATGCCTGATGTATTTGGGCACATTCGGATCCGACGGATCGTAATAGGAAGAATCGAACTGCACCCGCTTATCCTCGAGCACTTTCAACAACTTGTTCTGGAGCAGCGGATCCAATTCGCCTATTTCATCAATAAAGAGTACCCCTCCATGCGCTTCCGTCACCAGACCGAGCTTGGGCTCAGGAACTCCTCCCTCTGCCAAATCCCGACGTGCTCCCTGATAAATCGGATCATGCACCGAACCGAGCAAGGGGTTGGTTACTTCACGCGGATCCCACCGAATTGTGGAGCCATCCACTTCCACGAATGGCGCATGCTCACTGAATGGCGTAAAAGGCAAATGCCGGGCCTCTTCCAACGCCAGACGGGCGACAGTTGTCTTGCCCACGCCCGGCGGACCATACAGAATGACATGTTGCGGAAATGGCGAGGCAATCTTGGAAAGCAGCGCTTTCACAGCCCGATCTTGCCCAACCACCTCATGTACCGAGGCGGGCCGAATGGTCTCAATCACGGATCTGGCAAGGTGCTTTTGTTCCAAAGTCTCAATTTCAGCGTAACGCTTCAAAGTCTGGGGGTTTTCCGGCCCCGCCAGGTCTTTCAGGACCTGGGCTTTGACATCACGCACATATTCTTCATGCCGCTGCTGCATACGCTCGGCTGTTTTGCGCTCGATTTTCTCCTCAACCGTGCGGCGCGCGATTAAGTCGGCAATTTCTTCCTCTACTTCATTAATAATGGCCGGTAAATCTTTACGTGCCGGCAGATCATTAATGGTCGGATCCTCAAATACCAGGCGCTGTAACGCCAAAACGCGCTCCTCCAGTAAATCAGAACGCATCAGGTTTAGCGCTTCCAGCTTGCCGGCTTTCAGCACAAGCTTGTCAGTACCGTAAATGTTCGCCAGCAGGGCAAACAACGCCGCCACCTGCCGGCGCAACTGGTCATCTTCATCACGTAAACGATCGCTCAGGGCGCTGTCGGATTTGATCTCTCGCATAAACCCCTTCATCGCATCATTCCTCCTACTACTGCACAATCAGCTAATTTCGTTGATGATCAATTACATGATCACAAATCATGAATAAAAACATGATCAAAAACATGCCAAAAAACGCAATCAAAAAGTCACGACTACCAGGAACCCGAATGCACTGGATCGGTTGCACGAGAACCCGAAAGCCGTGACGCTGCGCATGACGCTGCGGTAATACTGCTAATCTTATTCCTCAACGATTCTTACGGTGATGGTTGCGGTAACTCCCGGGTATAGATGCACATTAACGGGATAATTTCCTAAAGCCTTAATGCTTTCAGAAAGCTCCAGCTTGCGTTTATCAATTTCCATCCCGCTATATTTTTGGATGGCATCAGCAATGTCTTTGGCGGTTATGGAGCCGAACAGCCGGCCGCCTTCGCCTGCTTTAACTTTGATGGCAACCTGCATATCGTTGATGGTGGTGGCAATCTGCCTGGCTTCGGCCTCTTCCTGTTCTCTGCGCTCCTGTTCGACCTTTTTTTCGAACTCCAGCTTCTTAACATTGACCTGATTAGCCTCGACAGCTAATCCACGGGGAAACAAGAAATTGCGGGCGTAACCATCCGAAACCTCTTTGGTGTCGCCTTTTTTCCCTAATGCTTTAACATCCTGGACTAAAATCACTTTCATTTGCCCAACCCCCTATTTACAAAAGGCTCGCCACGATTTTTATCTTCAAGATAAACCTTTAGGGCCGAAAAGTCCCCATACCACTCTTCGATCTCGTGGGGTTCGGCAATATTCGCAGCTAATTTTTCAGCAAGCCTTAAATCCATTTTGGAAAACGAGATCCCGATCCGACGGCCCAGCAAATATGAAGTCATAATAATACCGGCCAAGGCATCTTTGATGAGCTCCTGGCCTCCTTTGAGCATCGCTTTGCAGAGGTTGGCAATGCCGCCGATCAACTCGGTTTTCAGCCATTCAATAGTACGTATGTTACGGGCAATGTCGATTTCTCCCGCTGGCTGAGTCACAGCTCCACCCCCAAAGCGTACGGCGAATTGGAACGATATTATTGCGTTATACTATTCGTCGCATACTCTGCGGAATCCTCTAGAAAACCAGGCGACATTAAATGCCTGCAATGCCAATACACGATAATGCCAATCCGCACAGCGGCGCCACTTGGCCGCGGCGTCACTCGGCCGCGATGCCACTACTGCGACACCACTCGGTCGCGACGCCACACGACCGCAACGCAGTCCGCCGCGACACCAGTCAGCCGCAACAACAACCCCCTGTCATAATTAAAGCCGGACCTAATGGCCCGGCTCATTTCCATGTCACTGACTACTCGGTTGTATATGGCAGCAAGGCGACCTGTCTGGCTCTCTTAATAGCCAATGTGACCTGCCTCTGATGCCCCGCGCAGTTACCGGAAATACGGCGCGGCAGAATCTTACCGCGCTCCGTTAGGAAGCGGCGTAGTTTTCCGATTTCTTTATAATCGATATGCTCAACTTTATCAACACAAAACGCGCAAATACGCTTTTTGGTCTTTCTTCTGTCCTTTCTTCCGGGCAAAAGGGTTCACTCCCTTCTCACGCAATTCAAAATGGAACGTTAACCGTCATTTAAAACGGCAAATCGTCAAGGCTCATGTTGCCAAGATCATCTTCGTCGTTATTCTGATAATTCGCTTCCGGAGCATGTTCTTGTCCCTCGCCGGTACGATCATCGGCTCGTCCTCTATCCAGGAATCGGATGTTATCGGCTACGACTTCCGCTACTTTCCGCTTCTGTCCTTCCTGGGTCTCATAGGAACGAATTTGGAGCCGCCCTTCCAGAGCAACCAAACGTCCTTTGCCAAGATACTGCCCGCATAATTCGGCCTGCTTACGCCAAACAACAATGTCAATGAAGTCGGCCTGACGCTCACCTTGCTGGTTCGCAAAACCGCGGTCGACTGCCAACGTAAAGTTGGCTACCGGGACACCATTAGGCGTATAACGCAGTTCGGGATCCCGAGTTAATCTTCCGACCAGGACTATGCGGTTTAACATGCCCGATCACCTCGATTACTCTTCTCTTAAGACAATCAGATAACGAATGATCTCTTCGTCGATCCGCAAAAGCCGCTCGAGCTCTTGGCAGACCTCACTCGGAGCTTTAAACAAGGTGAGCACATAATAGCCTTCTGTAATCCGCTCAATTGCGTATGCCAGACGGCGTTTGCCCCATTTTTCCACTTTCTCGATTTCGCCGCCGTTGGTGGTAATGATCTCACTATATTTGGAGACCAATGCATCAATGGCTTCTTCCTCGAGCTGTGGGTTGATGACACACATCACCTCGTATTTTCTCATCCAAGGCACCTCCTCCCTATGGACTGTCGGCCCCGTCGCTCGGACGGAGCAGGGAAGTCATCCATTATTATAGCATCTAGTTAGAAATGAATCAACTTTTTATGCCAGAACGCAAATCCGGCCTCCGGCCCGACCATTAAAGCCCCAGACTATCCACCCAGGACTTCAAGTTTTCTAGTGTCTGCGGACCACTTAATATTTTGCCTTCGATAATTGTCGCAGAGGCATCGACACTGCCCTTCAGGTTCTCCACGGTCTTGCCAAAGCCGCTGCCACCAGAGGTTGCGAAAAGCACGATCTTCTTTCCGGCAAAGTTATAGCTCTCAAGAAATGTATTAATAATGGTTGGTGCGACGTACCACCAAATCGGAAAACCAACAAAGATGACATCATAGGCTGCAATATTGGCATTGCGATCAGCAATTGCCGGCCGCGATACCAGGTTTGCCATCTCGATCGTGCTGCGTGAATTCTTATCCTTCCAGTCCAAGTCGGCCTTGGTATATGGCACCTGCGGTTTAATCTCATACAGATCGGCGTGACAGGCTTCCGCCAGTTGCCTGGCAACATTGGCAGTAACGCCAGTCGCTGAAAAATACGCCACCAGCTTTTTACTCATCTGCGCATCCTCCCTGCAAAACGGTCTTAATGCCCTTTTCAAATTTGACGCGCGGAAGCATCACCACGCGCCCGCATTTCAGGCACTTAATCCGAAAATCCATTCCCACCCGCATGATTTCCCAGTCGGTACCCCCGCAAGGATGCTCCTTCCGCATTCGAACTACATCGCCCACATGCAGCTGCATTGGCATCCGAAAAGCACTCCTTCAACTAGTCGAATTTCCTGAAATCAGAGGTGCGCAACTCTTGCTGCGGCACTGCCGGGTAAATTCCATGTGCGATTAATTCCTTCCAGACCGCCCCGCGTAATTCACGCTCCACCGCCCATTGCTGACCAGGATCGGTCTTGGCAATCAGCTGATACGAAACTCCGGTATGATCCACCCGGGATACGCCCAGCAGGCTGGGCCCCTCCTGAACTTCACTGTGTTCCTTGGCAAACTTTTTAAACAAATTGCATAAGATTTCTTCTACTTTTTTGCCATCGACATCAATCGGAACCGTAATTTCGAAAAGCACGCGCATGCGTGAGCCCATATGATTAGTAACCTGATTGATCTGGCCATTGGGAACAATGTGCAGCTGTCCCCCGAAATCGCGGATTTTAGTGACGCGCAAAGTCATTTCTTCAACGGTTCCTGATACTCCAGACAACGACACATGATCTCCGACAGCAAACTGATCTTCAAACAATATGAAAAACCCGGTGATGACATCGCGCACCAGACTCTGCGCCCCGAAGCCGATTGCCACACCGCCAATTCCGGCTGCCGCCAGCAGCGATCCGATTGGTACACCTAATTTACTAAGAATTGTCAACCCGGCGATCAGATAAACAAGATAGCGTACAATGCTTTTGAGCAGCGGCACCAGTGTCTTGGCGCGCCTTTCAGACATGTAACGCTTATCCTCCCGGAGCAGATACGCCGTCAAGCGTGAATTGACGATGCGCATTACCAGGGCAGATATAACAATGATCAGCGCAATCACCAGCACCGTGCCGATCAATGACTTCAGGTTTTCGAAACTCAGCGACTCCCTAAAAGAATTGACTACGCTTTCAAATGCAGCCAGCATACTGTTTAATCCCCCATTTCCATCTTTTTTACTTCGTCGCGCATGCCGACAGTCCTTTAACAAAATTAGCCTGCCCGTCCAAAGGAAAGGTCTTGGCTTAAATGAAGGAACGCACGTCCCAAAAGACGAATTCTCCTCATTAGGCTACTTTAGATATGCGGAGGTGAATGCATTGCACGAGAGAATTTTGGTAGTCGACGACGAGCAGGGCATTCAAGGTTTTATCGAAACCAATCTGGTCCGGGCTGGATTTGAAGTAATTCAGGCGCTGGATGGACAAACCGCCCTGCAAAAGGTCGCAGATAACAATATTGATTGTATTTTGCTTGATTTAGGCCTCCCCGATTCGGACGGTTTTGATATTTGCCGGGAAGTGCGCAAAAATCACACCACTCCGATTATCATACTGACCGCCCGCGGAGACGATATTGATAAAATACTTGGTCTGGAACTGGGTGCGGATGATTATATTGTTAAGCCTTTTAACCCTCGCGAACTGGTCGCCCGCATCAAGGCGGTTTTGCGCCGCGTCAGCACCCCGCCCCCTGCCGACGCTGAGCCGCAAAACCAGCGTCACATTAAGTTATTCGATTTGACCATCGATTTAGACCGCCATGAAGTTCGCCGCGGCGCTCAGCAAATTGATCTGACTCCGAAAGAATACGATTTGCTGTCATTTCTTGCGGAGCATCCTGGCTATGCCTTTTCTCGTGAAAAGCTGCTTCAGGAAGTATGGGGCTATGACTTTTTTGGTGATGATCGCACCGTCGACGTGCATATTCGTCGTTTGCGCGAAAAGCTCGAAGATGATCCCAACACCCCCTTTTTTATCCTTACAGTATGGGGTGTGGGATATAAATTCCGGGAGCAAAACCCATGAAGACGATTCGCCTGCGGCTGGCAGTAGTGTTTATGGGCGTCGTACTGTTTGCCCTTGGCATAATCCTGGTAGTGCAATACTTGTGGCTGACGCGCTATTTAATTGATGATAAAGCTGCACAGCTGGAAGAACAGCTTACGGCCATTTCGCAGTTCTCGGAAGTCTTTGTGCAGACTCCTGAGAATCTTCCGGTTGTGGCTAACACTCTGCTACAACAGTTTGCCGCCTTTGTCAGCGGCGAACTCGCTATTTTTGATGTGCAGGGTGCTTTGGTCGCGTCCGATTTCGATTATAAGCGCATATTTGCCACTACCTCTGATGCCGGGGCCGTTGACGGCGCCACCGCTCTCCCCGCCGCCGGCCGATTTCAGCGTGAAATCACTGTTGCTGAAGGATCCCGCTGGCTGGTCATCACCTCTGCCATAGGCACTCAACCGCTGGGTTATGTTACGCAGGCCTTTTCGCTGGCAGAAACAGATCACTCCCTGAAAGCCACGCAAGCGCGGTTAGTTTACTCCACTTTACTGGCATTGATTGGCGCAGGCATTATCAGCTTAATCCTGGCCAACACTCTCACAAAGCCGCTGCTTCAGATGCGCGACACGGCATTATCATTTGCCAAAGGAGATCTTTCCAAGCGTCTCTCTTCCACCCGTCAGGACGAAGTTGGCGAACTTTCCCGCAGCATTGATCATATGGCAGACGAAATCCAGCGCATGCTGATCTCTTCAGAAGAAAACCGCCGGCGTTTGTCAGCGATTTTGTCCAGCCTTTCGGAAGGGCTGCTGGCTATCGACAACAAGGGCTTCATCTTGCTGGCCAATCCTGCGGCTACACGCCTGTTTGAAGAACAAGGCAACAAACTGGTCGGCCGGGAAGCTGCCAGTCTGCTTCCGATGGGCCGCATGCAATCGATCATTTCAGCCGCCCTGAATGCCGGTGGACTGTATACTCACGAGTTGGAGTGGCCATTCCTTAAGGACACTTCCATTCGTATCACCTGTGTTCCGTGGGAAATTGAAGGCGGTCAGGGCTTGATCATGACCCTGCGCAATGTTACAGATTTACGCAAGCTGGAAGAAAAACGCCAGGAATATATTTCGCGCCTTTCCCACGAGCTACGTACCCCGCTGACGATTATCAAAGGCTACTTGATTACGCTGCTTGATACACCCCCGGAAGAGCTGCCTGCCGAAGTTAGTACCTTACAGACTTTGGACTGCGAAACCGACCGTCTCACCCGTATGGTCGAAGAGCTACTGGAGGCTTCCCGGCAGCGCAGTGCGGTGTTGAACTTGAATATCAGTCCGAATCGGCTGGATGACGTCATTCGCGAAAGTGTCGAAGGTCTTGCGAACCATGCCGCCAGACAACACATCAAGCTGCATGTTTCTTTGCCGGCAGGAATGCCCCTGATTCCCATCAGTCGGGATCATATTAAGCAGGTTATGCTTAACTTGCTGGACAATGCCATTAAATACAACGATCCCGGAGGAAACGTCTTCGTTTCTGCAGAAGTTAATCCCGATAATTTGGCAGTGACAGTGCGGGACGATGGTCATGGCATCGCCAGTGAGCATCTGCCCTTTATCTTCGTCAGGTACTACCGCGGATCAGAGCAAGACAAGAGCGGTTCTGGGCTTGGTCTGGCAATTGTCAAAGAAATTATTACAGCCCATGGCGGCGAGATTGAGGTATCCAGCGGACCGGAAGGAACCACTGTCCGCTTTGTTTTGCCGCGCTGATTGGCGGGCAGATGCGGATGCGCCCCGTGCGCCCGATGCGCCCGGCGCTGATCAGGGGATTGTTTTAAACGTTTCGTAACATTAGCGTAAACAGAGTTTCTTATCTTTATGGCATGATCAAACCAGAGGGGGGTGACCCGCATGACTCGCAGAAGCCGCCTTACCCGCAGAGGCCTTATAACCGGCATGACGCGCGCTCAGGCAATCGTCGTCATGATCATGTTTTTGGCATTAATTTCAGTAATATACTCGCAATCTTCACTGGCAAACAGGGCGATCATGGGGGAGATCCGCGCCTTATCTAATGTGAAAGTGGACGGACAACTGTCAGAATGGGGCGGGTTTACACAAATCCGTATCGATAGTGCTGCTCAATGCATTTCTGGTGCTAATCGCTGGAAGGGAGCGGCCGATCTTTCCGGACGTATCATGCTGGCCTACAGTGCCAGTCATCTATATATTGCCGGCGAAATCCGCGATGATAAACTGGTCAATGATCAAAAAGGTATTCTTATGTGGAACGGCGATTGCATTCAGATTTTCCTCGATACGGACTTGGATGGCGACTATGATACGACGGTCTATAATACTGATGATTTCAGTTTTGGCGTTTCTCCGGGTACAGACGGCAAAGCGCCCGAATGGACAATCTGGCAGCCTGCCAGCAAGCCAATCGGGCTCATTCACGGCACCTCGCTCGGATTAAGCCGCACGTCAGATGGCTATCAGTTTGAACTGGCCATTCCTTTAGAGTACATTGGCTTGCGTCCGGCTCCCGGCAAGGCATTCGGTATGGGGATTATTTTGATTGACTCTGACGAGCCGGGCAATGTCAAGTGTCAGCTGGCGAATGTTCCGGCCAACGCCTGGCGGGATCCTACTCTGTTCGCCAAAGTAACGATCAAATAACTTGGCTCGTTGCTCCGCTATTGACGGAGCTTTCTTTTTTGCGGCGGTCTGCGGGAAGCAGGATGGCGCAGATCAGTGCGAGCACGACCATGGCCGGGAACAGCCAAAAAGCCTTATGATACGCCCCTTGCGAAAAAGCCCTCACGCCATCGATCACCTTGCCCTGCCAATTGGCATCAAGTATCACGCCTACTATGGCATTGGTCAGTGCTCCGCCCAGGAAACCGCCGGAGTTTACTACACTGATTGCCGTGCCAGAATACCTGACGTTATTGTTCTCTTTTGCCCCCGCAAATGCCAGCACAAACACAATCGCACTGAAACCAATTAAAAAGAAGACGATGGGTAGCAGCCATTTGGGCAGGAGTGGCCTGTCGGCGGCCGGCGCAATCAACATAATCCATAACAGCGTCTGTACAATAGTACCACCGACAATGATCGGCTTTTTGCGTTTCGATATATCCGATATCCAGCCCCAGAAAGGTGAGCCCAGCGCAATACCGAGTGAGACCAGCAGAGTGTAACTGGATGCAGTTTCTTTCGGTATCTGATAAACCTGCATCAGATAAGAAATGCCCCATAGGCCGTTGAATGAGAACGTTGCTGCACTGGCACCGAAGTATATCAAGAAATAAAGCCAAGTCATGCGGTTGCGGACAATCGTTTTCAATGCGCGCCATAGTTCGGCAAAGCTGAGTCCGCTATCGCCAGCCTGCTCTGTCACAGCCGGAAAACCGAGATCCTGCGGATAATCGCGCACAATTAGATAAACCAAAATAGCCATCGCGAAGCTGACCAAACCCAGCACCAGAAAAGAACCGCGCCATCCGGCATATAAAACTAGCATCGCCAGTGGAGTGGCGGCGGTCATCGCTCCAAAATTCCCTGTTATTGAGGTAAAGCCTGACATAGTGGCAAAGCGTTCCGCTGGAAACCAGAGTGTCTGATAGCGTAGTACACCGACATAGATCACGGCGGTTCCAATCCCGACCAGTGCCCGGGAGATCGAAATCATGGCCAGACTTCCTGAAAGAGCTGTCAGGATGGACCCGATGGCCGTTACAGTCATTCCCGCAAAAGCGGTGCGACGCGCTCCGATCGAATCGCATAAAATGCCGCTTGGGATTTGCATTAAGGCGTAGAAATAAAAGTATATTGAAGCCAGATTACCGAGCGCTGTACCGCTGAGGCCCAGACCATCTGGCCTGGGAGCCAGTAGGTTATCTGCTACTGCGGCGATATGGTATCTATGTATGAAGACCACAAAAAAGGCTGCTGCTAGTATAGCCCAGCCGCTCCATTTATAGCGCTTGAACGAGCGCTCGCGATTGCGACCGACTCGACCGACTGCGCGTGCGCCTTCGTGGCCGCATTCGCATCCCTTGGCCCCGCCAGTCGCTGCCCCGCTGCCGCAATCCTGTTGTTGACACTCAGATGCGCACTCTTTCTTCACTCTGATTCCTCCACTCGCTTGTTGCCACTGCTATGGCCTTATCGCTTTAAGTCGTATTCCAAAATAATTGTGTGACCTACTTCGGGTGGATCCATATCGAAATGCCTGAAGCCAAGCGCGAAGAATGTCTGAAACAACTCCTGATCCTCCGGACAGTTGCAGACCAACATGCTTCGTCCTGACTTTTGCGCCAGATGTTTTCCCAGCTTTACTAATCGGTTAAGGCTTGCCGCCTCACTGCCATTAGTCAGCAAAGGCAGAAACTGATAATTACTCTGCTCATGATGATCCATCAGGAAAATGCCTAGTTCACCAGTCCTAGGGAATAAGTAGGCAGCCTGCTCAGCGATCCAGCGTTGCATCTGTGCCTGCTCAAACGGCCAAAATACCCAGGCGTGTGAAATAAAACCGCCTGCTTTTTGCAGCCATGGTGAGGTGATAATCCGAGACCAGAGCGTATCATCAAGATCGGCCATGGTCATTAAGCGAAATTCTTCCTTTAAGGGTGCCGCCTCGGCCTCTGCCTTTGTTTCAGTCTGCGACGCGGCGGGTGCAGATACCGGTGCCGTTTCTTCTTGGCTGTCCGGCTGGCCATCCAGTTGGCCGTCCAATTGGCCGTCCAGTTCTAAATCAAACTCCACAAAGCGCTGTACTTCGCGAAAGCCATACTTCTGCAGAATATGAAGGCTTTCTGAGTTACCAAAATAGGTAGCGAGCCGGAGTGTCCCCAGATTCATGGCGCGCGCCTTTTCTATGAAGTAACCCGTTAATTCCTGGGCATAGCCCTGCCCTTTATATTTGGCATTTCCGCGTAAGCCTTCCAGCCAACCGTCCTGATCGTTCAAAATGCTCAGCTTGCCCAATACGGCGATATCGCCACCGGCGGTGCCTTCAGGACTATCAGGACTATCAGGATTATCCATAACCTCAATGACGCAAAACTCCCCTTGCGGATCCTTGATCCAGTCTGCGACGATGTTTGGAAGATAATCATATCCATCCCATATGTTGGCGCATATATCCCTAATGCGGGGAATATCGCTTAGTTCGGCTCTGCGGGTTATTGTTTTCATGTATTTCCATTCTCCCCTGTAATTCGGCGTGCGGCGTGCATTGTCTTCGCGCGCTTTGCCTGCGCACGCTCCACACGCTTTGCCATCGCAGGCGTCGTCTTCGCGCGCTTTGAGCAAATCGATCAGTTAATGCGTAACTTTCGCCGATCTATGGAAAACTCCTTTTGGGGTCATTTGTGAACTATAGGATAATCCCCATATCCGCCAAAGGAGTGTCCTACTTTGAAACGGTCCTATGTGGTTTTGGTGTTCATTATTGCTCTCGCAGCGGCTGCGCTAGTATGGCTGTTCGAGAACCCTGACGCCAAGGCCCATGCATTTCAGCGCCAGTTTAAGAAAGAATTGGCTGCACTTTATCCTCAGTCGCGGGTGCAAGGCAATGATCTGACGGGGTTGGAATGCGATTTAGGGGATGGCTTAATGCTCCTCAATCTGGAGTCACTTTTTAGGGCGTGGCAGCATGATCCCAAAATGCGCAATGATTTAGTATCATATTATTTGGCATCTCTTGACAAGTCTCAGAATATAGGACAGTACAAGCAGGTTGTGACCCGCATTTTCCCCCAGATCCGGCCGACAAGTTTTGGCACCGTGTACTCCGGCAGCGAACTAGCTCCTGTGTCAACCGCTCTCTTTGGTGATCTGGCTGTTTTTTATGCCGTCGAATTTCCGGATCGCACCGTTTATCTGACACACAAGCATTTAGCCCAATGGCGGGTGGCGCTGCCAACGGTTCATGAAAATGCGCTGGCCAACCTGCTCAAGCGTACGCGTAAACCCAAGCTCCTGTCAGGATCACCAGGCCTTTATGCCTTCCTGCAGGGAGACGGTTACGATGCCGCCCGCATTCTGATAATCGAGCAACTGAGGGATGCTTGTGGGGATCTGCAGATGCCCTTTTATTTCGCCATCCCGCATCGCGACGCACTATATATTTTGAATACCGCCGGTCTCAATAATATAACTGCGCCTCTCAGCAAGCTGGAGGCGCTCACGCGGCATCTATACCGCTCTTCGTATCGTTTTTTATGCCCCGAGGTCATGGTACTCTGCGCCGAAGGATATCTGACGCTGGAAGATTACCGCGCCCGGAACCTGTCGGCACCATCAGCGCAAGCGCACTGAGGTATAAGTGGGGTGTGATACGGCGCTAGGATTCCGCAGGCTTTTTCCCTCTTTCCCTGTTCCATGCGGGGTTTCCGTACTTTTCGCGCAACAGCTCTTCGGCGAGGATGCGTTCATTTTCTGTGAGGTGTCCGCGCTGCAAAACTATGCCAAGTTCCTGCGAAAATCCGGTGATCATCGCGTCAATGACGGCGGTAGGCTCTACTTGGGGGGTGCCGGTTTGTGATGCGGGCATGCTGACCCGTGAC
>JBMNNY010000039.1:0-14474 GCA_050942765.1 Bacillota bacterium
CTGCGCAATGTGCGCTGACACTCTTCTTTAATGAAACGGGCCGCCTGTTTATGTAGCTGTTCCATTTCGGCCTTGGTCATATTTGGCTGACTAAAGTCTAGTTCTGAAAGGACGCAATGAACTTTGACTTTAATCAGGAATTTACTGCCTTGTGGGTTTTGGGGGATAATACGCTTGCTGCATCTGAACCTCCGAAAAGTCGCCCGCTTGTTGCCGGGGAGCGGAATTTCAAAGCCGGAGTCATTGCGCCCGTGATCAAGCATACTGATGATACGTGTTTGGTTGGTATCCAGCAGACCAACCAGCCTATCATGCTGAAAAACAGCGATGCCATTCAGTGCGAAGGTCTTGTTGCCTTCATTGTATTCCATAACTGGCAAAAATGGATCCTGACCCGGCTCATCAAGTATTTTGACAAATTTCCAGAGCGGCACATCTAAGGATCCACCGGAACTCTTCAACTGCAGTTGTTGAAAAATATCAAGGGACGGCAATAAATCCTTTGGCGAAGTCTGACTCAGGATAAACTCTCCACTTTGACGGGTGACAATTATGCTGGCCTGCCGCGGCAGTTTGGGCACGCGTGTCACAAAATCGAGCTCCTGTAATATGCCGCCGCGGGCATAATCTTCCTGGAGCAGAATCAGCTTGACATGGCTGGTATCCAACACCCCGGTGATCTGATCATTTATTCTATTGATAGCTTCGCCGACGGATTTGGCATTAACCGATACAGTATAGAATGTTGTCCGATGACTTGTGGCTACTCCGGCTGTGGGAGGCAAAATATGCTGGGGCAGCGGGAATTGCAGGGTCACTCGGATGCGGTTGTCTCCCGCATCTTCCGCATCGTCGGGGATGCCATCAATGGCAATGGCGGTGCATAGTTCGCGCACATTCAGTTCTTCAACATCCCAACAGCCCGAAAGCAGTAAGGCGAATAGCAGCAAAAGCGCGCCAAGCAATAAACCCTTCAAGCTTTGCAAGCGATCCAAGCGATCCAAGCGTTCCAAGCGATTTAAGCGATTTAAGCGCCTTAAAACCTTCACGCCATTCAAGCCCCCAGTCAAGTGATCCAAGCCATTAATCCTTGGTATGCCTCTTTTTCCCCTTTCCGCAGCCTCGAATCACGGCGATTAACCATATAGTCAACGGAAAAATGTAGATCCCCATCGTACCCCATTTCTGCAAAAACTGTAAATAGTAACGTGTATCAATGATGTTGCGCGGTAGCAGCAGAATAAGCCCGGTGGGCAGGCCCAAAATCAGCATCGCCGTCTTGTAGCTGATTTTCGGAAATAGCTGGGATAAGGAATATGAGGCTCCCCAATAGCTGAAGGCAGCCGCTCCGAATGTGAGCACCAGCCAAACTGTTAGAAGCAACACGCCCAGTTGCTCCAGCGCCAAATAGCGAACATTGACAATATGCACAAACTCCAGAGTAGGCCAAGTATAACGCATTAGTCCGGTGGCGCCGAAAATGCCGATGGCGCTGAGGCTTTCGGAGATAAACCCCAAAACGCCTAAAGCCAGAGCCCCTGAAGTGAAGCGTCGCGCAGAACGCAGGTCCCGGGTGAATGGAGTCATCACTAGTAGCAGCATTATCGGAAGGTATATGTAGCTCACGCCAAAAGCTCCCTTGACCAGGTCCCAAAAACTGAAGTTAAAGACTGGCAGCAACTGGCGTATGTCAATGTAAGGCATTGCGGATAAGGCTACAAGGAATACGACGATCGAGGCAGGCACAAACACAAATGACATAAAACGAGAAATGCTTTCGATCCCGTGATAGGCCAGATAGATGATTCCGAGGAATCCCATAAGGCTAAAGACCCATGTCGGAGTTTTGATCAGCATATGCGTAGAAACGAGCGACATAATATCACGGCTGAGCAGTGTAGTATAAAAACGCCAGGTGATCATCAGTAATAGGAGAATGATTGTTGCCGGAATGCGCCCGATGGTCTTAATAGAGTATTGCACCCAGCTTTGGCCAGGAAATCTCTTCTGCAGCGCAAATATGGCACACATAGCCGCAACGGCTGGCACTGCGGCGGCCAATGGCGCAAAGTATCCAGCGTTTCCAAGCGCTTTTGCGGATATCAGCGGACTGGCCAGCATGTCGAAACCAAGCAGGCCGGTAATCATCAGCACAAAATACATGCTGGGGCGCAGTGTCGTTTTTTCCGGGAACGTCACGGGTTATCCTCTCCTTTTGTGTCCCCCATGCGTCGGCGGTTTTTGGTACGCCAGGTCGAAGCGCGCTTAAGTTCTGTCCAAATCGGCTGCCTGATAGGCGCATCGACGAGCGCATCCGGTTGCAGGGGTGCCCAAGGAGCCAGATAGGATACTCCAAATGACTGCAGTGTGGCCATATGGGAGACTATCACGCATCCGACCATGACTATTCCGAACAGACCCATGAATGCTCCGCCAAAAATCATGAAATACTTGAGCCAGCGCCATGAAATCCCTACCTGGAAGTTGGGGCCGGAGAAGGAAGCCACAGCAGTAATTACTGATACTATCAGGGTTGCGTCAGATATAACGGCAATCTCAGCGGCAGCGATGCCCAGCACTACACCGGCCACTATACCCAAAGTCTGTGCTACTGTGGATGGAAGACGCAGGCCGGCTTCCCGGAAAATTTCGATGATCAATTCCACTAACAGGACCTCAATTAATATAGGAAAGGGTACGCTCAGCCGGGAAGCGGCAATGTTGAGCGCTAACTGTGTTGGAAGGAGTTCGCTGTTGACTGCGGCAAGAGCGATATACAGACCGGGAAGGGCTATGGCGAGATTGTTACCGAGCAAACGGATGCCGCGCAAAAGTGAGCCCAGCCAAAAGTCGTAATAATAGTCTTCGGGACTCTGGTACAATTCATTAACCGTAGTAGGCGCAATAATGGCGGAAGCACTCTTGTCAACCAGGATCGCAATGCGCCCTTCCAGGATCGCGGATGTCACTTTGTCGCTCCGTTCGGTGGCTTGCGTTAAAGGAAAAAGCGTTTTCCGATTATCGGAAATGAGCTGTTCCAAATAACCAGCTTCCAGGATGCTGTCTATTTTGATGGCCGAGAGCCTTTTGTGCACTTCCGCCACAATGTCCGGGTTGGCAACATCCTCTAGATACATGATAGCCACATCGGTGCGGGTGCGCGTACCAATTTGCATTTTGGCGACGCGCAGCTCTGGGGCGCGCACCCAGCGGCGCACCATGGCGATGTTTTCCTTGAGAGTCTCGGTAAATCCTTCGCGCGGGCCGCGGACCACCCTTTCGGAGGGCGGTTCCATAATCGGACGCAGCGACCAGCCGGGCATAACAAAAGCCTTCCCGATGTGGCCTCTGTCCGTGAAGAGTAGCACCTGACCCTCAAGAAGGGCGTCGATGAGCGGCTCCAGATACTCGTGGGCCGTGCTCTTGATGGCACTGAGCTCACCGGTGACGGCGGTGGCGGGGGTGGCGCCGGAGGCGGCGGCGGCGGGAGTGGCGGTGACGGCGCTGGCGGCGGAGCGGGTGCTTTCTGCAAGCAATGGGTCAATAATATAACGGCGAATAGCTTCCTCGTCAGCCAAACCTTCCAGGAACAAAACTACCGCCCGGACTGATGAAGCGCCCCGGGAACTGATGCTGCTTATGTTACCGGTGGTGGTAGCAGCTGGGATTTTGCGAATGACCAGATCCGCCGTATGTCCTAGAGCTTTGGAGACATTAGCAGCATTACCAATTGGATCTGGGCCAATTGGTGTTAATCCACTCCTGCTGTTACTGCTACGACTATTGCTACTGTTGCGGCGGAACCCCATCCCCATCCCCCTCAAAGAACGAAGAGCGGCAACGTTCATAATGGCTATCATTTCCACAAACCCCAGAACATATACCGGTTGGGGACAGGCTTAAACGGGCCAAAATGACCCGATTGGGGACAGGCTTAAATAGATCGAAATGACCCATTTGGGGACTGGTTTATTCGGATCGAAATGAGCGATTGGGGACTGTCCCCAATCGGGTCATTTTGATCTGGTTGGGGACAGACTTGGTAAATTTATGAAATACGGAAGGAATTTTATGTTATTTATAGAATTATATGGCATATAATGGACATATAATATGCGCCCTCGCTCCCGCCAAAAACGGACTCAAGAATGAACTCAGGCGCGCCATTGGCTAAGGCGGATAGTGGCGTCGGTCGCCAGTTAGAAAGGAAGTTAGAAAGGAGTTGATTACAATCCCACGTGGAGCCCGGAAGATTAGTGAAAGCGGAATGTATCATGTGATGATCAGAGGCGTAAACAAGCAGAGCATCTTTCTTGATCCGGAGGATTATCTGAGGTTTCTGCGCATTCTCAGCGAAATCAAAAAGCGCTGCAAACATACTATTCATGGCTATTGTCTTATGGACAATCATGTTCACCTCCTCTTGCAGGAGGATGCTGTTAAAGTCGGAGCCATCATGCAGCGCATCGGCACTTCATATGTCAAGTGGCATAATAAAAAGCATCAGCGTGTGGGGCATCTATTTCAGAACCGGTTTCTGAGTGAAGCAGTCGACAATGATACCTATTTAAAGACATTGTTGCGCTACATTCATCAAAATCCCGTCAAGGCCAACATCGTAACTTCATGCGATGCCTACCCCTGGAGCAGCTACACAGAATATATAACTCCCGAGCATGCAATTGAGCCTGGCCTTACTGATACTGCGCTGGGACTGGAGCTGCTTGGTGGCAAAGCGCAATTTGTTGAGTACTGCAGAGTACTCGATCCAAATCCTATCGCGCTCGAGGATCCCTTACTTTTTAAGACAGAAATCGCCCGTACCGTGATAAAGCGCTTTACCGAAAACCAACCCGTCGAAAACCTTATCGCCCTGAAGATAACAGAGCGCAATGCCCTCATCAGGAAGCTTAAAGCAGCCAGCGGTCTCAGTTGTCCTGAAATTGCCAAATTAACCGGCTTTTCGATTGGCATCGTTAAGAGAGCCCTCTCAGAAAAAGCGCGCGCGGCTGAGCAAACGGCCGAACACACGGCTGAACACACTGCTGAGCCAATCTCTGAGCATACGGCCGAACACGCTGCTGCCCATGCAAATGTGCAAACAACCGCAACCGCAGCGAGCTAACTGCGCAAAAGCTTCTTAAGCTTATATTGCAGCGTTTGGCGTGGAATACCCAATCGGCGCGCGGCTTCGGATACATTACCCCTACATTCGGCCATCGTCCGGCGGATTAAGTTTTCCTCCATTTCATTCAAAGTCGTTCGCAACGCGGCCTCGCCACCCTCACTGCCCACGACAAGGCTTGCGTCCGCGTATGCGTCATTGCTTGCACCTGCGCCTGCACCAACACTTTTGCCAGCACTTTTGCCAGCATTTGCACTTGCGTCAGAGCCTGCGCCTATGCTACTCATGTTGCCTAAACCAGACGGTAAGCGATCATTCCACCGCCAGTCTCCGGGATCAATCACCGTGTCATCTCGATCTAACATCGTCATGGTAGCCTCTACAAAATGCTCCAGTTCACGCACATTTCCTGGCCAGGAATACAAACGCAGGCTGTTCAGTGCTGACTCCGTTGCTCTAGTGACCGCCCTTCCAAGACGCGCATTGTACTTGTTTATGAAAGCACTCACCAGATCGGGAATGTCTTCCATACGCTCGCGCAACGGCGGAATTGCAATGCTAATCACGTTGATCCGGTAAAACAGGTCTTCTCTGAGCAGTCCCTTTTCTACGGCAGTTCTCGGATTCATGCGACAAGCCGTGATTAAGCGCACATCAACTGCCTTTTCAGTCGCAGCCCCTACGCGACGCACCATTCCGTCCTGAAGTACCCTAAGCAATTTGGGCTGCAGATCCAAAGGCATCGAATCGATTTCGTCCAGAAATAACGTGCCTTTATCGGCGACCTCGAATAATCCCGGCCGATCATCCGCTCCGGTAAAAGAACCTTTGACTGTGCCAAACAGAATTGCTTCCAGTAAAGTGTCCGGCATCGCGGCGCAGTTTTGGGCAATAAATGGCCCGGTCAGGCCGACTCCGACTCCGGCGCCGCGACTACTGGCATTATGAATGGCGTGCGCAAATAGCTCTTTGCCGGTGCCGGTTTCGCCATGAATCAAAACGGCCGAAGATGTCTCGGCAGCTTTACGCGCCAACTCAAAGACCGGCTGCATAGCCGCTGACCGGCCGATAATATCGTCAAATGTATACCGTGCTTTGCCGGGCACTTTGCGCGAACGGACCGTTTTTTTGGCATACAGTTCCGCCTGCAGGTCGACCAGCTTTTCCGCCATGTCCCTCAGTAATGTAATGTCCCGGCTGACCTCGACTGCGCCAATGAGTGCACCATGATGATAGATCGGTCTGGTTGAATTAATTGTTGTGATTTGATCACCCTTGAAATTCTGGAATGTCTGCTGATGATCTGCCACCGGCTTCCCGGTTGCCAAGACCTGCAAAAGCGTGCTGGACACGGGCGACAATGACGGAAAAACGTCCAGCAGGTGCTTACCGAGTACTTCTTCCCGAATCAGATTATCCAATTCAGCTGCCCGACGATTATATAACACGGTAATGCCGTCTTCATTCACTACATGAATACCCTCTTCAATTGTATCAAGGATGATTCCGACTTCTCTGCTGAACATCGCCGGTTGAAGCATCGCTACCAATTTTGATCATCTCCTTTCCCTGTCTGATCTGTCGTGGTGCTCAAAATTCGGCGCTTCGGCACTTTTGCAAATTATTCGATTTTGCATCTTTGCGCTTTCGTTTTTTGCGCCATTCTCTAGCCCTGCCGATTTTTCGGCATCCCTCCATTTATTTCGGCACACCTGCGCTTTTTCCTTTATCATCAACCGATTTTGGTCCTTATATATAAAAGGGCTGTCCCATATAAGGTGACAGCCCCAAGAAGAGGATATCCGCCCGCCCGGGCGTCGTCCCCTCTTCGACACCGATTCTGATTCGGCGTTATTCCGCTGATTCCACGAACTCTTAGCTAATTTCGCTGCTTCTGCTGCTTCTTATAATTTCGCCACTTCTTATTTAAACATCCACTTCTTATTTAAACATCCACTTCTTATTTAAACATCCACTTCTTATTTAAACATCTTCGCCAGCAAACCCTTGCTCTTCTTAAGGGCGCTGTCTCCGGCATAGACCAGCGAGTACACAGTGCCTGACATTGCCAGCCGCCCATCATCCAGATTTAGCTGCTGAATATGAAGATTTTCTCCCTTGACAACCATCACGCCGCTGGTGGTCTCCAGTGTTACTTCGGCATCGCTGAAATGATCTACATTCAAGACCCCTTCGACCTTCAACTGCTGTCGCTCATTTAAAAACACCTGATGGGGAGCAGTCATCGTTCCGACATTCTTGCGCTTCTCTTCAGCCATCAGATTTCCCTCCCGAACATACATTGCCAGTAAAACATATGCTTGTTCGGGAGCAGATATTCCTATTAGCTGATGATCATCACCCTACGCCCCTACTGCCAGCCCCTACTGCCAAAGCTTCTTAATCGTCACTTTCGGAAAATAATGCTTGATAATCTCCTTCGGACTACTGCCATCCCGCGCCATCTCATTGGCGCCCCACTGACACATGCCAACGCCATGACCAAATCCTGTTCCGGAAGTGACCAACTTGCCATCCTTTACTTCAAATTGCGTCAGCCAAATCGAACGCATTTTTTCGGGCCCTACCGCCACCCTGAAATCCGCCCCGGCAACTTCAGCGGTCTGCCCGCCACCGCTCAAGCGCAGTACTGCCGCCCTATTGTCTACCCTTTTTGCAATCTGAGCGCCGCCAAGGCTCGGCAGCGGCTTGCCAAGCTTTTTCAGCGCCTGCAAAACCGTCTCAGAATCGATTTCGGCGCTCCATTTCTTGACTTCCGGCGGCGTAATGCGACCCTCCTGGCAACGTACAGACTTAATATATGCGGGCTCTTTGCCGCGATAGGCCAGCCCTGTCTTGGCATTCGTAGTCTTTCCGCCGCAGGAAGCTGAAAACCATCCCTTGACATAGCGGTTACGATAGACCATCGCCTCGCCTCTGGTCATCCGTACGGCATCCTTAATGGTCTTCGTGATATTGCTCGGATTATACGCCTGCGCATGCACATGATCATCACAGATATCTGTGCCGTGCAGATCTCTGGTACCGCCCCTTGAAAGCAACTCCAATGTAAAAGTTCTGGCGACAATTGCCTGGGCAGCGTAGGCGTTTTTGGGCCACCCTGGTTTCATCTCACCAGCCACAACGCCAGTTATATATTCTTCAAGCCCAATCGTAGTCTTCTTACCCGTTTTATGAGAATACAACGTTAGCTTGGGTTCACTCGAAAACCTCTCGACGACCCGTTCAGCCAGTTCCTGCTCTGGACCGGGACAGCCAGTCATCGTCGCCACAATGGACGCAATCGCAATTAAAAGCAATGTAAACCGCATCAACCGCGCCGAAGCTGGTTTGGCACTCCTATTTCTCTTCCCTAGCATAAAAAATCCCTCCCTGCCTTATTAGCTTTCCGGTAGGGAGGAATTCATATACAGTTCCTGACAAGGCTTCCCATGATACTTTACGGGAGTTCAGCCTTTTTTTACTTTCGCTGCATCCCAATAGCAGTCCATTTCTTCCAGAGTCATATCTTCCATTTTGCGTCCTTCCCTGCGAGCACCTTCCTCGATCTGCGCAAAGCGCCATGCAAATTTACTGGCCGTACCCAGCAGCGCTAACTCTGGATCAATTCCGAGATATCTGGCGACGTTGACCAGCGCAAATAACAGATCGCCAAACTCTTCGGCCAATCGTGGATCAGCAGAGGCACGGTCAGGCTTGCTTTTTTTCGTGACTTCAGCCTTTGTCTTGGCCTGCGCCTGATCATTGGCCTGTGCCATGGCCTCGGCTTCCGCCGCTCCTTGATCATCAAAATGATCAACAGGGATCAATTCCCGGAACTCGCGCATCTCTTCATCAACTTTGGCGAGTGCCCCGCGCACATCAGGCCAGTCAAACCCCACTCTGGCAGCCCGCTCCTGTAGCTTGTAAGCACGCATTAAGGCCGGCAGCGCCGTCGGTATGGCGTCTAAAATGGAAGGCTCTGCTTTGCCCTTTTCCGCCGCCTTTATTTTCTCCCAATTCACGAGCACGCCAGCAGCGTCGCTTACCTCTACATCCGAGAAAACATGCGGGTGGCGCCGGATCAGCTTGTCCGCAATCCCATTGCAGACATCATCAATAGTAAACGCTCCAGACTCCTTGGCTATCTGGGCCTGAAAGACAATTTGCAGCATCAGATCCCCAAGTTCTTCGCGCAAATTGGCATAATCTCTGCTATCCAAAGCTTGTACTACTTCATGAGCTTCCTCCAGAACATAAGGCCTCAGGCTCGTGAGGGTCTGCTGCTTGTCCCATGGACAGCCACCTTCTGACGCGCGCAGCTGTGCCATAATCCCGACTAAGCGCTGAAATGGGCTCTCCTTGGCATTTGTCTGATTCTGATCAGATCCTTTTTTATGAACCTGTTGACTTTTACCGACTATTTCCTTATCCATCTGCTGCTCCAGCTCATGATCCATTGAAGTTGAACCTCCTGTCTCAATACCCTAAACCTATTGTTCGGCGCCGCAGCGGTTTACCCTGCTGCGCTGCCGCCGATACGGACCGCAGCTTCATCCGCCACTCCCGCAATTACCTCTGTCTTGCCGCCGCTTCATCAGGCGCTGCGCCCGCCCGCAGATATCAGCTTAATTTCATCGCGACTAATTGCGCCGGTCTTAAGCATGATCAAACCATAAATAATGGCGGACACCCCGATGATCAATAGGACCATAATCGACTGTGGAAGTGCTATCTGCCCTATGACGCGCCGGGACCAGGCAATGATCAACGCGACTGCCAGGCCACCGACCACCGAAGACCAAATGGTCCTGGTTAGAGATGCGCTCGCCACTCTGCCTGTGATTCTGATCAAGGCTGCGCAGTTGAGCAAAGCCGCCAATACTGAGCATACGACTGTTCCGAGTGCTGCCCCGCACAGACCAAATCCCGGCATACCGGTTAACCAAACCGTTACAATAATCTTGCCCACTGCACCAATTAAAAAATGCTGCACCGGCAGATGCGGCTTGCCTAATCCCTGCAAAGCGCCAGTCGTGGCTTGCTGCAGTCCAAAAAACAGGGAAGCCGGAGCCAGCCAGACCAGTGGCGCTGCTGCGCCTGCGCCGGCATTCGAGAAAAGAAAGGCTGATATTTCTTTGCTCAGGCTGGCCAATCCAACCCAAGCGGGAACTCCAACTAAAAACACTATCCGGAAGGCATCGCTCACGCGTGCGCGGATTCGATCCCAATCGTCGCGGGCTAATGCCGCTGAAACGGCGGGTACCATATTGGTTGAGACTGCTCCTGTGAGCACCGTTGGAAACATGACCAATGCCCAGGCGTTGCCCAGGTGACCCATTGCCGCGCTGGCGGCTTCCGGACCTAATCCGAGTGAAGCGAGGCGCGCCGGCACGATCAGAGAATCAACAGCTTGAGTCAGCGGCACCAAAACCGCCCCCAGCGCTACCGGCCAAGCCAGAGATACGATTTTGCGTATTACTGCACCAAATGCCCCTATTGCGCCAAAATCTGCCTTGCGCTGTAAATTTCCAATTGCATGCTCAAATCTCCTGCCGAATGATAAATAAACGATCCAAAGATAGACCGCTCCGGCTGCTGCGCCGGTAGCGCCGCCATAGGCCACTGCGGCGGCGGCATGTTCAACTCCGTCCCTGATTAGGAAGGCGGCCAGCGCCAGCATTGTGGCCACCCGCACGATCTGCTCGATTACCTGCGATACGGCAACTGGAGCCATGTGTTGCATTCCTTGAAAATAGCCACGCCAGGCGGACATTGCTGACATGAAAAATACGGCCGGAGCAAAAGCCGCAATGGTGTAGAATGCCCTGGGGTCATAAAAGATACGCGCCAAAGGCCGCGCACCAAAAAAGAGCGCTAGTCCGCTGAAAGCGCCAAGAATGGTCAGGATTAGCAATGACGCGCGGCGGACAGTTCTGACACCGACGCTATCGCCAATAGCAGTGCGTTCGGCAATCAGTTTGGAAACAGCGACTGGAAAGCCTGCGGTGGAAAGCGCCAGAAAAATGAGGTAGATCGGGTAGGCCATTTGGAATAGTCCCATTCCTTCGGGTCCGATCATGCGCGTTAAAGGGATGCGGTATACGGATCCAAGGACTTTGCTGATTAAGCCCGCCGCGGTCAGGAAGAGAGTGCCTTTTAAGAATTGCCCCATGCCTTGAGTTGGCGCGTGTGTTGGTGTAGGCGCAAATGCCGGTACTTGCGCCATCGCTCGTGTCGCTGCCTGTGTAGTCGTCGCCTGCGTCGTTGCCTGTGTCGTCGTCGCCCGTGCTGCCCCCTGCGCTGGCCCCCGCGTCAGTCCCCGCACCAGCCCCCGCGTTTTTCGCCGCATTTGTGTTTGCTTCTTCGTTTGCTTCTTATCCTCCAAAGGCCGCCCCCCCATTACTCCGTTCTCCGCGCAACTCCCTCCACGATAATGATCTATGGCAACATCAGCTTTAATATTCGCGTCGAGCACTGCAACCACGTCTGTCCCAAAAAGGATCAAAATGTACCGATTGGGGACAGTCCCCAACGGGCTATTTTGACCCAAACGGGGACTGTCCCCAATCAGTACATTTTGACCCAAATAAACCAGTCCCCAATCGTCCAATCGTCCACTCAATCTTCCGTCCAGATCTTGGATCGCCTTCGGATCGTGTGTTATTATTGGATAGGAAGGCGGGATTTGATGCGTTTTAGATTATTAGCATTAGATATTGATGGAACGCTGCTAAACAGTCGCAGTGAACTTACCGATCGTACCGTTCAAGCCGTACGCCGCGCCAATGCCGTCGGCCTCAAGGTATGCCTGGTCAGCGGTCGTCGCCCCCGTTCTATGGGGCGCATCTCTGACCAGATTGGGCTTAACAATCCGCTGGTAGCGCTCAATGGCGGGGCTATCACTATGCCTGGTACTCTTCAGTCGTTGCACACAATTGCTCTGGAGCGCCAAAAAGTCGTGCCTATTTTGCAGGTTTGGAGAAATGCCGGCCTGACGGCTTTTGTGTCGCGTGGTTCCGCCCACCCTCCCGACCTTTTTTATGATATCGACCCCTGCCTGCCGCAATGTCAGGACTACATTAAGTATGAAGGGGAAAACGCCGCCAAGGTAGCTTCGCTGACTGAATGTATTGACTGGAATCCCATGCGACTCTCAGTCAATGACAATAAGGATCAGGTATACTATGCGCGCGAACTGGCCGAACCGTACTTAGATGAACAGCATATGCGCGGGCTGATAAGCGACCACTACGACGGCAGCTGGTTCTATGAGCTCTATCCGGCTCAGGCTACAAAGGCGAATGGCTTGAAGTTTTTGGGCGAGTATTTTGGTATTCGACCGGAAGAAATGATCGCCGTCGGGGATCATATAAACGACCTGGACATGATCGAGTTTGCAGGCCTTGGCGTCGCAATGGGCAACGCTCAGCCTTTTGTCAAAGAGGTTGCTGATCTGGTAATCGGCCATCATGATGCGGACGGTCTGGCTGTGTTTATCGAGAATTACTTGCTTAATGAAGATGAAGATTCTATTGCCAAATGATCATATGACGCTCAACCGACACTCCTCTGGCGTCTGACTAGCGTCCTACTAGCGCACGACTAGCGATCAACTAGCGTTCAACTGGCGTTCGACTAGCGTTCAACTGACACCCCGCCCAACTAGTGCTCAACTGGCTCCCAACAACCTGAGCTTAACTTGCGCTAACACCCCAAAGCAAAAGCGGAGAGGTTCTCCGGGGTGCTCGCTCTCTCGCCACGCCGCACGCCGCCTCTCCGCTTTTTTGCGTCTCTACCCCTTTATTACGTCTTTCGACATTATGTCTTTCGGTATTCCGTCTTTCGGCTCACTTTGTCGTCAGCCGCAACCGTGTCAGCCGCAACCGTGTCAGCCGCAACCGTGTCAACCGCACCGCGCTGTGTCAACCGCGCCACCTGGTATATAACTCCGCCACTATTTGCTCAATAGGCGCTTTGTTAATCTCAATATCAACGATGCCATCCAGTTGCGCGATTTGCCCCAACATATCCTTTACGGATATTTCTGCTGTATCAAACTCATACTCACAGCTGTTATGATTGGCAGCCAGCAATCGAGCGCTTTTACCACTGCCGTTCAATAGCTCAGCCAAGCGCCCGTGAACGTTCTCACCGATTCCCGCCCCCTGAAACACAAGCCGAATCCGGCACAAGCTGCCAGTCAGCTGACGCAACTCATCGAAACTCCCATCAAAGGCGATTTGCCCCCGTGAAAGGAGCACTATGCGCTGGGCCATCTCCTCAAGATCATCCATATCATGACTTGTCACAATAATGGTCGTCCCCTGCTCCCGGTTAATCCGTTTCAGGAAATTGATCATTTGCCGCTTAGCTAGCACATCCAGCCCGAGCGTAGGTTCATCCAAAAAGATCAGTTCCGGATTATGGAGCAGCATCATAGCCAGATCAGCACGCATACGTTGCCCCAGACTCAACTCGCGGGCAAAAGTATTGAGTAAATCGCCCAAATCCAGTAGCTCGGTGACCATCTCCAATTGACGGCGATAGACCTCCCGTGGAATATTCCAGACTGTCTTCTTCCACTCGAAACTGACTGAAATGGGGTGGTCCCACCATAGTTCTGTACGTTGACCGAAAACCACACCAATGCGCCGCATGAGCTCAACTCTGGACTTTTCAGGACTCATCCCCAGAACTGTTACAGCGCCGGAAGTCGGCTGCAAAATGCCGGACAAAATCTTAATCGTTGTACTCTTTCCGGCACCATTGGCCCCGGCATAAGCCACAAACTCGCCTTGATTAACCTTCAGCGAAACGTGGTCCAGAGCTTTGACCACCTTCTTCTCAGGCTTAACTAAGTTGCGCAGCAAATCCTTGAACTTACCGGAGCGCTGCCACTGTGTAAATTCTTTCGAGACGTCTTCAAGATTAACTGCGGTGTCCGCGGTCATGATATCTTGTCGAACCACGTTTGACATAATATTTCATTCCTTTCCTAAATGAAGTGGCTGCGAGCATCGCCACTGCGATTGTCATTATTAAAATGATCACGCCCCGCAGATCCGGTTGTGTCGCACCGGCCTGGGGCGCGCCGACCTGGATCGCGCCGACATGGGTCGCATCGGCCTGCACCACACCAACCTGCGCCACACCGCTTTGCCCAAGCAGGAAATTCGCTGGCAACCAGGCTGCCAGTCCTATCGGAACCACTGTGCAAAGCGCCATGCGCAGCACGGCACTAAGTCCCCCCAGCGGAAAAATCATCAGATCATTAAATAAGGCGATTACGGTTGTTGAAATTTCCTCAGCCGCCACCGGGGCATAAAACGCCAGGCTACTGGCGATA
>JBMNNY010000040.1:0-14429 GCA_050942765.1 Bacillota bacterium
AAACAGAAAATGTCTGCGGTAAAGGACAGGCAATCGACATAAGAGGTGAAAAACATGCATTGGAAACCCTTTAGGGGCGGAATCCACCCGGATCCGGCCAAACGAACTGCCGGACTCGCAATTGAACTTGTACCGCTTCCTGGGAGAGTAGTTATTCCGCTGCAACAGCACATTGGTGCACCTTGTAAGCCTTTGGTACAACCTGGTGACGAAGTGCTGACCGGACAGGTTATCGGCGAACCAGGCGGGTTTGTTTCTGCGCCGGTTCATGCTTCACTTTCTGGCAAAGTTGCCGCCGTTGCTCCGATGTCAATTCATACCGGACAAGAAGTTATGTCGGTAGTCATCGATTCGGACGGTCGTGATCAGATGCATCCGGATCTGAAGGCGCATCATAAATGGGAGCAGGCCTCTTCTAAAGAAATAGTGGACTGGATTAGGGAATGCGGACTGGTTGGAATGGGTGGAGCTGGTTTTCCGACACATGTGAAATTCGCGCCGCCGGCCGATAAACCGATTGAAGCTGTTATTTTAAATGGTGCGGAATGCGAACCCTATCTGACTTGCGATCATCGTGTCATGCAGGAGAGAGCTGATAAGGTAGTCTTAGGTCTGCGTGCTTTTATGAAGGCAGTGAGCGCACCGATCGGTTATATCGCAGTTGAAGATAACAAGGAAGAAGCCATCGATCGCCTGACGCGCATTGTCGCCAGTCTGCCGCAAATCAAGGTTGTCCCCCTGCGCACTCGTTATCCGCAAGGCGAAGAGCGGTTGATTATTAAGTCAGTTTTAAATCGCGAGGTTCCCCGCGGCGGATTGCCGGCTGATGTTGGCGCTATTGTCAGCAATGTGTCAACCGCAGCTGCTTTCGCCGATTTCTTATTAACTGGTCGTCCACTGATTCAGAGAATCGTGACGATAACCGGCTCGGGTATTGTGAATCCTAAAAACCTGGAAGTCAGGATCGGCACGTTGCTGGAGCATGTCATCAGATCCTGCGGCGGCCTGAAAGACAATGCTGCCAAGCTTATCGTAGGCGGCCCCATGACCGGTCCGTCCTATTATGATTTGGCCGTACCGGTGACAAAGACTACGGCTGGCCTGGTAGTACTGAATGACGCAGAAGCCAGGCTACTGGAGCCGATCGCCTGTGTCAGTTGCGGCAAGTGTGTGGAAGCATGTCCTTACGGACTGTTGCCCAACTTACTCGGTAAGTATGCTGAAACAGGCAGAATTGCGGATGCAGAGAAAATCGGCTTGATGGACTGCCGGGAATGCGGATGCTGTTCATATATATGTCCCAGCCGGCGTCCTCTGTTACAAGCCATAAAATCCGCCAAGGCCGTTATAGCCGCCAGACGGAAAAAAGGTTAAGGAGGGGAATGAATTGCCTGAGCGCTTTATTGTAACATCCAATCCCCATATTGCAACTACCCAGACTACCGAACGTATCATGCGCGAAGTCATATTTGCGCTTTTGCCGGCCACCGTTGCTGCCGTTTATTTTTTCGGTTGGCGCGTCTTGGCCGTAATTGTCATTTCAATGGCAGCCGCCATTGGTACGGAAGCTCTTCTTCAATTGGCTCTACGGGAGCAAATCAGGATCAAGGATTGCAGTGCTGCCGTGACCGGATTATTACTGGCTTTAACATTACCTCCGACAGTACCGCTTTGGATTCCGGCGTGTGGCTCCATATTTGCGATTGCTATCGCTAAACAGGTATTTGGAGGACTGGGAACCAACCCGTTTAACCCGGCCTTGATCGGTCGTGCTTTTCTGACCGCTGCCTGGCCGTCACTTCTTAATGTGTGGAAATGGCCGCATGCCGCCCAATCAGTAGTGCAGCAACTGGCAGCGAGCGATGCCGTTTCATTAGCCACTGAGGCGATAAGTTCTGCCACGCCGCTGCAGTTGGCCAAATCAATGGGGGCCCAGGTACCGCTCGAACCGATGCTTTGGGGCAATATTGCCGGCTCGCTCGGCGAAACTTCTGCCATTGCGCTCCTGGCAGGCGGTCTGTACTTGATTATTCGCCGTATTATTGATTGGCGCATTCCTGTGGCCTATCTTGGGACAGTTGCTGTCTTCGCCCTGATTTTCAAACAGGATCCGCTATTTCATCTGCTGGCTGGCGGTCTGCTGCTGGGAGCCTTTTTCATGGCCACCGATTATGTGACCTCGCCGGTAACTCGAAAAGGCCGTGCGATATTCGGCATTGCAGCAGGGGTGCTGACAATGCTGTTCCGCCGCTTTGGAGCAAATCCCGAAGGCGTATGTTATTCGATTTTAATTATGAATGCTTTTTCGCCAATGATTGATCGCCTCACTGTCCCGCGTATTTTTGGGGAGGTGAAGCGCCATGCGTGAATCGATTAAACTGGGGTTAATCCTGATGTTGATTGCCGGATGTGCTGCCGGCGCACTGGCTGTTGTCAATTACTACACCGAACCGCTGATTCAGAAGCAGCAACAGAAACAGCAAGAGGACGCCACACAGAAGAGTCTTTTGGAGGTATTGCCAGAGAATAGTGGCGGTGCTTTCGTCCTGAGTAATGAACTGAAAGAACTGGCACCGGCAGAAATTCGGAGTCTGTTTGGTGATGTCTATGTTGCCAAATCCAGTACTGATGGAGAAGTTACTGGTTTGGCCGTCAATGTGATGTCGAAAGGATACGCCAGTACGATCATGCTGCTAGTTGGCATGAATACCAATGGAACTCTGACTGGTGTACGCGTTATTTCGCAAGGCGAGACACCTTCTATAGGGAGTAAGATTACAGAACCCAAGTTTTACGCTCAGAAAGCTTTTGATGGTTCATCCGTTGCGAATGAACTCAAAATCACCAAGGATGGTGGCAATGTCGACACTATCTCGGGCGCTACTATTTCATCACGGGCAGTAGTACGCGGAATTAACGCCGCTTTTGAACTCTACAGATCCGTCGCCACCGGGCTTGGCATGACTTATTAGGAGGGGCGAGGCAATGAGTATTAAGAAAGATCTAACCAATGGCATCGCGCGGGAAAACCCAGTTTTCCGTTTGGTGCTCGGCACTTGCCCGACGCTGGCTACTTCATTGTCAGTATCTAATGCTATCGGGATGGGACTGGCGGCTACGTTGGTCTTAGTCGGCTCAAACGCAATTATTTCAGCTCTGCGCCATGTGATTCCCGACAAAGTGCGTATTCCGGCATACATTGTCGTGATTGCAGCTTTTGTTACAATTGTGGATAAACTAATGGCTGCTTTTGTGCCTTCCATTCATTCAGTTCTGGGGATCTTCATTCCCTTGATTGTTGTGAACTGCATTATTCTAGCCCGGGCGGAGGCATTTGCTTCGAAGAATTCAGTACTCAATTCCATGGCTGACGGATTAGGAATGGGGATGGGATTTACTCTTTCATTGATACTAATGAGTACGATCCGCGAAATATTGGGTACTGGTAAATTCCTGGTCGCCAAAGATTTCGGTTTCGCAGGGCTTGAACTGTTTGGAGAAAAATATGCGCTGCTAGTATTGCAGAAGGCACCGGGAGGATTTATTACCTTTGGTCTTTTGATGGCGCTGATTAATTTAATCAGCAACTTTATCGCCAAACGGAGGGAGGTGCGCGCTAATGCTCGGTAATCTAGTCTTTGTAATGCTGAGTGCCATATTGGTAAACAACTTTCTGCTGTCGCGTTTCTTAGGGATTTGTCCGTTTCTTGGCATCTCCAAGCAGGTTGAAACGGCGTTTGGAATGGGCATGGCCGTCACTTTTGTTATGGCGATGGCATCCGCCATTACCTACCTGGTGCAGATGCTGCTTGATGCGTTGAATGTGGGCTACTTACAGACACTGACCTTTATTCTGGTCATTGCCGCTCTGGTACAGCTGGTAGAAATGGTACTCAAGAAAGCCAGCCCGGGTCTTTATAAAGCACTCGGCGTCTATTTGCCGCTTATTACCACCAACTGCGCCGTGCTTGGCGTGACTCTCTTGAATATGACCGAGAATTATGACTTTATTACTTCGGTGGTCAATGGCATCGGCGGAGCGCTGGGCTTCACGATGGTAATCGTGATTTTTGCCGCCATTCGTGAGCGACAGGCATTGAACAAGGTCTACAAATCCTTTGAAGGTTTTCCTCTGGCACTGATCACAGCCGGGCTTTTATCGCTCGCTTTCTCTGGATTCAATGGTTTTGATCTGAAAGCATTGCTTGGGCTATAATGGAGGTGGCATCGAATGTTGACAGCAATTCTCACCGCAGCCGGGCTTTTGGCTGCGATGGGGCTCATTTTCGGTTTTGGACTCGGCTTCGCTTCCAAAAAACTAGCAGTTGAGGCTGATCCGCGTATTGATGAGATAGCCGCCGTTCTGCCCGGAGCAAACTGCGGCGCCTGTGGCTTTCCCGGCTGTGCGGGCTATGCTAAGGCGATTGCCAATGGAGAAGCGCCAATCGATAGGTGTCCGGTCGGCAGAGCAAAAGCAGTTCCTGTCATAGCCAATATTATGGGTGTTGAATATCATGAAACGGATGTTTATGCTGATATGGCAATCGTCAGGTGCCAGGGCGGCAAAGCGGAATGCGGCACCCATTTCGACTATGTCGGGGTTGAAAGTTGCTGGGCAGCTAACCAAATTGCCGGCGGCCATAAGAACTGCCGCTATGGTTGCCTTGGTCTGGGAAGCTGCGTACAGATTTGCCCGTTTGGGGCATTGCACATTAATTCCAATGGCATTGCCGAAGTAGATCCAGCCGTCTGCCACGGATGCGGCAAATGTGTGAAGGCCTGCCCGCGCGGTTTGATCACTATTGTGCCAGCTCTTAAGAAAATTCATGTGCGTTGCATGAGTCACGCCAAAGGGCCTGAAGTCCGCAAGACCTGTAAGGTAGGGTGTATTGGCTGCGGGATCTGCGTTAAGAATTGCCCTGTAGGTGCCATCGAAATCCAGGATGCGCTGGCGCACATTGATCCTCAGAAATGCACTTCCTGCGAAATCTGCATAGAAAAGTGTCCGATGAAAACGATAACTGGTGGTATACAGTCTGCTACAGTACTGGATAATAAGGCGGAGATAGAAACGCAGACAAGCAGTAATCCTGCCTGATAATAGAACTTGCACCCAGAATCGGTTTGCGGGGGGATCAGGATGTGCTTGAGATTGCGGAGCCGGGGAGCATGGATTGCTCTCCTGCTCCTTTTGTTTACATGCTGTTTGACGCTTTGGGGATGTGCCGGGCTGCCTGCGGAACAGACCATTTTTGCCATGGACACCTATATTACGCTTAAGGCCTACGGGCCTGGTTCAGGCGCTGCCATTAAGGAAGCGGCTGAGGTCTTTACAGAAATTGATCAGCTGATGAACATCTTTAACAGCAGCAGCGAGCTGTCGATGGTCAATGCCGCCGCAGGTCAATACGCTGTCCAGGTTTCGGCCGATACCTTCGGAGTGATTGAAGAAGCGCTCAATTTGGCGTATCTGACGGATGGGGCGTTTAATCCCGTGATCGGCAGCGTTTCTAAGCTATGGAAACAGGCTGAGACGCTCAGTCAGGTGCCTGATCGGGAACAAATCCAGCAGGCGCTGCGTTTTACAGATTATCGTAAAGTAATTTTAAATTCTTCCAATAAAACGGTGGAGCTTCCTGAGGCTGGTATGATTTTTGATCTGGGTGGTGCCGCAAAGGGATTTGCTGCTGGAAAGGCTATCGAGCGCTTGGCGCGCTATAGGAGCATCCGTCATGTCCTGATTAATGCTGGTGGTAATGTGGTGGTCTACGGGGGCCATCCGGAAAAACGCCCCTGGAGGATTTCGATCACACATCCCCGCAAGAATGAGAGGTTTTTGGGAACTCTGGAGATCACTGACGGTGCCGTCGTAACTTCCGGAGACTATGAACGCTATTTTATGCAAGACGGCGAGCGCTACCATCATATTATCGATCCTGCCACCGGATATCCTGCCAAAGGAATGCAAAGCGTTTCGATTGTCAGCAGTGATTCAATGCAGGCGGATCTTTTGTCAACTGCCGTGTTTGTATTAGGTGTTTCGAAGGGATTAGCTTTTTTAGAGCAGTATTATCCCGAGGTGGGAGCTGTTTTGGTGGATGGCGATGGAGCAATCCACATGACCCCGGGTTTTGGTGAACGCTATGGGTGGCGATAATGCCGGCGCTAAGTTATGTGACGGCGCGTGCGCCGCGCCACTGGGACTAACGGGCGAGCAACCGCACTCTGCCGCAGTTACCTGAAAAAGACAAAGAGAAGTGCATTTTACAAAAGGAGTCTCGGCAGGTGTGTGGAAAATAATTAAAGTATGCTGTTTTACGGTTGAGCGTGTATGAACGGATTCGATTGGAATTGATCGGAGGATTTTCGATTGGAAATGGAACTGATTTTGGCTTCCTCTTCGCCCCGCCGACAGGAATTATTGCGCCAAATAGGTCTTCATTTTGCCGTCATTCCAAGCAAGCTGGAAGAAAAAACAGCAGAACGTAATCCTGCGAAAAGGGTTAAGGCATTGGCGCTTGCCAAGGCACAAGAAGTTGCTGAACGCACAGGACATGGCCTGGTGTTGGGCGCTGACACAATCGTTGTGATCGGCGGCCGCATACTTGGCAAACCTGGCAGCAGCGCAGAAGCTGCTGCCATGCTGCGCATCCTGAGCGGGCGCACTCATCGCGTTTATACAGGAATTGCCTTGGTTGACGCCGCAACAGGACGTAGCAGAGCCGTAACCGAATGCACCCTGGTCAAGTTCCGTTCACTGAGTGAACGCGAAATTGAGGCGTATGTCGCCAGCGGGGAGCCCTTGGATAAAGCCGGGGCTTACGGCATTCAAGGTCATGCTGCTGTCTTCATATCCGGCATCAAAGGCTGCTATTCCAATGTTGTCGGTTTGCCGTTGAGCCGTTTTTGGCAATTGCTGCAGGATTTCTCCGGAAAGGGCCTCCCCAATTAAGGGAGGAAAAGTAGTTGGATCAAAGCCTGACAATGAGGGAGTTACCTCCGGATGAAAGACCCCGAGAAAGATTGATGCGTTATGGATCGGCACAGTTGTCCAATGCGGAACTGATTGCCATCCTTTTACGAACCGGTACTGCTGAAACCTCGGTAGCCATGTTGGCCGAAAAACTCCTGCACCAGTTTCATGGACTACAGGGGATTGATACGGCTGCTATTGAAGAGTTGGCGCTGGTTAAGGGCGTTGGACTGGCCAAAGCTGCCCAGATCAAGGCCGGTCTGGAGCTAGGCCGTAGGGCTGCTGAAACACCACGGCGCGAGCGCTTTACCTTTCGGTCGCCTACTGATGTATATCAGGCAGTCAGTTCACGCCTAAGTCATCTGGATCGGGAAGTCTTCATGGTTTTTCACCTGAGTGCTAAAAACCAGGTGATTTTCGATGAGATTATTTCAGTTGGTAATCTAACCTCTTCATTGGTGCATCCCCGGGAGTTATTCAAGAGTGCCATTAAAAAGAGTGCTGCCGCCGTAATCTTGGCTCATAATCATCCCAGTGGGGATCCTACGCCCAGTGAGGATGATTTGGCTCTGACAGGACGGCTGGTGCAGGCTGGAGAACTAATTGGCATTAGAGTTTTGGATCATATCATTATCGGTTATGGACGATATGTCAGCCTCAAAGAGCGGGGCATAATTTAACGGCTATTGTCGATGTTCATAGCCAGGGAGGGGCATTCATGCTTAACTTCATCTATGGCCGTTTTTCCAAAGACTTGGGCATTGATCTTGGCACAGCCAATACATTGGTGTTCATGAAAGGAAAAGGCATCATACTGCAAGAACCTACCGTAGTGGCAATTGATCGCGATTCCGGCAATGTATTTGCCGTTGGGGAAGAAGCACGGCTGATGGTCGGGCGCACTCCTGGCAATATTGTGGCTGTCAAGCCACTTAAGGACGGCGTAATTGCCGATTTTGATGTTACTGAAAAAATGCTGCAGCATTTCATCCAGAAAACTCACCGTCGCAAGAGCTTTCTGGCCCCCCGGGTTGTTGTGGGTGTCCCTTCCGGGGTTACCAGCGTTGAAAGAAGAGCGGTGCTGGATGCCTGTTTGCAGGCCGGTGCGCGTGAGGCTTTCACAATTGACGAGCCCATGGCGGCGGCAATTGGAGCAGGTCTTCCGATTCATGACGCAACCGGTAATCTGATGCTGGATATTGGCGGAGGAACAACAGAAGTTGCGGTAATCTCTCTGGGAGGGATTGTGAACAGCAGGTCCATCCGGGTCGGCGGCAATGAAATGGATGAAGCTGTCATGCAATATATTAAGCGCAACTATAATCTAATGATTGGCGAGCGTACTGCGGAAGAAATCAAACAAGAGATTGGGTCAGCCCATCCCGAGTTCGCAGTTGGATCGCGTGAGGTCAGGGGACGCGATTTGGTCACCGGCCTTCCCAAAACAATCGAGATTACAGCTGGTGAAATTCTGGAGGCCTTGTCGGAACCGGTAGCCATGATCGTCGATGCACTAAAGATGACGCTTGAAAAAACACCGCCGGAGTTGTCCGCCGATATTTTGGATAAAGGTCTGGTCATGGCCGGAGGCGGTTCGCTTTTGAAAGGGCTGGATCAGCTCATTCGTGAAGAGACTGGTATGCCGGTGCATCGGGCAGAAGACCCGCTTACTTGCGTAGCCCGCGGAACGGGAATGACTTTGGAAAACTTGGCCCGTTATGAATCCGCGCTGATTTCTTCCAGAAAAGTCAGTTAGAGGTGACCGGATGTGGCGCAACAGCCCCGTGGTAGAAGACTGATAATTGTTGCTGTGATCTTTCTGGTTTTGATGGGTCTGATTTTTTTGACTTCTCGTGAGAGAACCCGTCAGTCATTTCCAGAAAGGATTTTGCACGGGGTAATTGCACCTTTTCAGAAAATTGTTACAGGATTGGCGGATTTTTTCAAAGGCACCATTCAAACTATTGGAGAACTTGGTCGCCTGCATCGTGATAATCAGCAGCTTCGGCAAGAAGTGGCTGATCTCAAAGCAGAAAAGGAAGAATTGGAATTTTATCGCCGGGAAAATGTCAGACTGCGCGCGGCTTTAGGATTTAAGGAGCGCCGTACCCTTGATATGGTAGCCTCCGAGGTGATCGGCCGTAATCCGAGCAACTGGCTATCCACGCTGACAATTGACAAAGGTTCTAAGGACGGCCTGGAGCAGAACATGCCGGTCATCAGCCGTCAGGGAGTTGTCGGACGCCTGGGTGCTGTACGACAGCATAGCTCTGACGTGTTGCTGGTGAACGATGTTCGCGCGCCTATTGCCGGCGTAGTAGAGCGTACGCGTGAACAAGTGCGGGTATTGGGGCGCACCGATGGACTCTGTGTAGTGACACCCTATGGACGTTCAACCGATTTGCGGATTGGCGACCGTATTGTGACCTGGGAAGGTAGCGCCTATTTCCCGCCGGGGTTAGTGATTGGACGAATTATTAGTGTAGAGCAGGACAACTTTGGCGTATCCAAGCAGGGCCTTCTGGAAACGGCCGTCGATTTCCACCGTTTGGAAGACGTTTTTGTAATTCGCAGTCTCGACAACCTTCCGATTAATAACGGGGCGGGAGGCGATTGAGTGCATTCTCTGGCAGTATCACTGCTGACATTGGCAATAGTGGTTATGCAAACCGCCTTTTTCCCGCGGTTAGGATTACTTATTAAGCCTGATCTGTTTTTAGTGATGGTCGTTGCCTATACACTGGTGGGTGGTATCAAATCCGGAACGATCGCCGGATTTGCACTCGGTCTAGTTGAGGATTTGCTTTCCGGCGGGTTCATCGGAGTGAATACCATGACAAAATCATTGCTGGGCTTTTCGATCGGCCTGCTTGAAAAGCATATTTTCCATGATCAGGTTTTTATTCCATCGCTATTAACTTTCATCAGCACGATTCTTAATAACGTGTTGGGCATGTTAATCATTCAGTCTTTTGATCAGCGCTTTACCATGTTTCCGCCGCTCGGGAGACTGGCGGCATTGGCGCTTTTTAACGCTCTATTGGCTCCGCTGATTTTTATAATTGTGCGGCGTATGGAAAACTATTATGCCAGGCTGCGCATGGGAAATCTGCAATCACAGCGCTTTTAAAACAGTCTTTTAATTGGTGGGATTGAAATGGCACTCAAGGTATCAGAAAAACGTTTTCATGTTTTCGCCGGCATTGTAGTCGGCGTTTTCGCCATTTTGACCGTCCGGTTGTGGTATTTGCAGATTACTAAGGGTGAAGAAAACCTGGCGCGGTCAAACCGCGTCAGGACATATAGTGTACCAATCAAGGCGCCCCGTGGAATTATGTATGATCGCAACGGTACCGAATTGGTTGCCAGCAGGCTGGCTCATGCTGTCTCAGTGGTGCCCGAGGTGATTCGGGATCACTCTGGCATTATTCCGCGTCTGGCTGAGATCCTGGGGATGTCCGAGGAAGCACTCAGCAAAGACATTGAAACCAAGACCCAGAATCGCTGGCGCAAGCAAAATGAACCAATTCGCATTGCTCGGGATATTCCAGCTGATGTGGCGATGCGAATTGAGGAAGCGCGCATGGATCTTCCCGGAGTGGAAGTTACACGGGAACCGGTGCGCGATTATATTTACGGTAGCCTCGCAGCTCATATTTTCGGTTATATTTCCGAAATCAACAAAGAAGAACTGGACACCCTGAAAAGCGATGGCTACAGCCAGGGAGATCACATCGGTAAGACCGGCTTGGAACGCACTTACGAGAAAGTGTTGCGCGGTAAAGACGGTAACACACAGATGGAAGTTGACAAAGTCGGCCGCGTGCTGGATGTCTTGCAGGAAGTCTATCCTACGCCCGGGAACAATTTGCATCTGACTATTGATCTGGAGCTGCAACAGGCCACTGAAAAAGCTCTGGAGGATCAGCTGGAGTACATCCGCAAAAATACAAAGTATAAAAATGCGTATGCTGGTTCGGTCGTGGTAATGGATCCGCGTAATGGCGATATTCTGGCGATGGTCAGCTATCCGAATTATGATCCGAACTTGTTTGTCGGAATAATGCCGGTGGAAGTGTCTCAAAAGCTGTTCAGTGATCCGTATCATCCATTCACCAACCGGGCTCTTTTAGGCCAGTATGCGCCTGGCTCGACCTTTAAGCCGATCACTGTTGCCGCTGCAATGGAAACCGGTAAGGCCAGTGCCAGCGATATTTTCATCTGTACCGGGATGGACGCCGTTTCAGGCAAGAAATGCTGGGTATACAGCTCCGCCGCCGGAAGCCATGGTAAAGAGAACCTGGTAGATGGGCTTAAAAATTCGTGTAATATTGTCATGTATGAACTGGGGCGGCGGATAGGTGTTGATGCATTGGCACAGTATTCACGCCTGTTTGGGCTGGGCAAAGCCACCGGACTGGATCTGTATCCCGGCGAGAAGGATGGTCTGGTTCCGGATCAAGATTACAAGGCGAGACGTTTTAAGGGCGATATGGCAATCTGGCGGCCGAATGAAACATTGGACTTTTCCATCGGACAAGGTTTTCTCCTGGCCACACCGATCCAGCTAGCCCAGATGTACTCGGCCATTGCGAACGGAGGTACCTTGTATCAGCCCCGCCTGGTTACAGCGATTACTACTCCGGAGGGCGAGAAATACCGGGATTTCCGCGTCAATGCCAAGGATCAAATCAAACTGGAGCCAGAAACGATGGCAATTATCTCGGAGGGTTTGAAAAAAGTGGCCAGCGAAGGAACTGCCGCCAGCATTTTCCGCAATTTCCCGCTGGATCGCTATCCGGTAGCCGCAAAAACCGGCACAGCCCAAATTGCCGGATCCGATAATAACGCCTTGTTTGCGGCCTACGCACCGGCTGATAATCCTTCGATTGTGGTGATTGTTGTCATTGAACAGGGAGGGTCTGGCAGCAGTTCTGCGGGACCGGTGGCTGCCAAAATTCTGGAGCATTATTTCAAGATTGAACCTCAGAAAGCAAGCGCCAAAAGCACGACCACTTCCACGACGGCGACGCCCACGCCCGCGACGACGGCCTCAGCGCCAGCAGCGTCGACGCCCATCGGTTCATCAGGTGCTTCAGGTACTTCAGCTCCGGCAGCATCGACACCATTGACACCATTGACACCATCGGGACCGTTGACACAGCCAGCAATACCGGATGCTTCGACAGGAACTGTGGTTGATCTGGCTCCGCCTTCGGAAGAACCGGATGTCAGCCCGCCCGCGGAATGAAAATGGGGGAAGGATTTTTCCGATTCCACAGCGAAAACTCCCTTATTGTAATCTGGGAGGCGGTCATGCCGCGATGCTGATTCAAAAGGTTGTTCCAGGCCGGGATCCTGTCATAAAAGGAAGCCGCGAAGGATTGCGTATAATTTTTCCAATACGGCATTCATTCGAAGAGGCCTTTGACGCATTGGCGGCTAATCTGGCAGGTGCTGGCGGTTTTTTCGAAGGCGCCCGGTCAGTGCTTGAACCATCACGCGAACTCACAAATTTAGAAGCAGACCAAATCAAGGACTTGCTGGCGGAATACGGGTTGGAACTGTCTCAAATCCGTCCGTCCGCTGCAACCCGTCATTCGGCCTCAGCACGGATGCGGGAAACTAAGGATCTTAAGGAAATTAAAGAAAAAGGGACGCGTCAGGCAGCAGTGACAGCTGTGCCGGCCCCTGAAGCACGAACTTCCGCAGCACAAGCATTCCCCCAAGGAGAACAGGCCCTTCTGATCAGAAATACCGTGCGCTCAGGACAAAAAATTCAATTTGACGGCAACATAACTGTACTCGGGGATGTTAACCCGGGGGCGGAAATTATCGCCGCTGGAGATATTCTGGTATTTGGTGCACTAAAAGGAACAGCGCATGCCGGTTCGTGCGGTGACCGCCAGGCAGTAGTGGCAGCATTGCGGCTTAGGCCGGTGCAATTGCGTATTGCCGAGTTAATTGTGCGTGCTCCTGATAAAGACGATGGCGTCAATGTTCCGGAAATTGCCCAGATCCGTAACGACGCTATTGTAGTAGAGCCTTTTGCTTCCGGATGGAATTTAGCAGAGAGAAAAAATGGGCGTATCAAAGGCCGCCGGGGAAAAGCGTAACGGCGTAATACAGAGGAGGATATTGGATGGATTCAATGGTATTAGTCGTAACATCCGGAAAAGGCGGCGTAGGTAAAACAACTACTGTGGCAAACATCGGAACCGGACTCGCCAAACGCGGTAAAAAAGTAGTCATGGTTGACGCCGATATAGGTCTGCGCAATCTCGATGTTGTCATGGGTTTGGAAAACCGAATAGTTTTTGATTTGGTCGACGTTGTAGAAGGACAGTGCCGTCTTAAACAAGCTTTAGTGAAAGACAGGCGGCTGGAAGGACTTTATTTATTGCCTGCCGCTCAGACCCGCGAAAAAGACGCTGTGCAGCCTGAGCAGATGAAAGCACTCTGCGATGAACTCCGTCAGGAATTTGACTATGTGGTCATTGACTGTCCGGCTGGTATTGAACAGGGTTTTAAAAATGCGATCGCCGGTGCTGACGAAGCATTGATTGTGACTACTCCCGAGGTTTCGGCGGTTCGTGATGCCGATCGCATTGTGGGCTTGTTACAGGCGTCCGGCCTAACTAATCCGAAACTCATCATCAACCGTATTCGGCCGGATATGGTCAAAAAAGGCGATATGATCGGCATAGAAGATGTTAATGGTGTTTTGGCACTTGATTTGCTGGGAGTAATCCCTGATGATGAAAGCATCATTATTTCAACAAACCGCGGCGAACCGGTGGTTCTTGATAAAAATTCGCATGCCGGAGAGGCCTACCGCAATATTGTGGCCAGGATCGAAGGCGAAGATGTACCACTTATGTCGTTGGATTTTGACGATGGATTTATCGGCAAGCTGAAGAAAATGTTTGGCATCTAGGATGGCCATGAAGGAGGCTGCGACGTGTTCGATTTTATGAACCGCATATTGCGTGATGACGGCGGCAGCAAAGATCGCGCCGTTGAAAGGCTGCGTCTGGTCCTGATCCATGACCGGGCCAAGGTTGCGCCTCGTTTCATGGAGGCGCTGAAGGAAGACTTAATTGCCGTGATTTCAAAGTATATGGAGATTGACGAAGAAGGCCTCGATGTGACTTTGGACTCCGATGAGTCTTCTACGGCATTGGTGGCCAGTATTCCCATTCGGAAAATGAAACGTTCGTATGATTGATTGACGGATGGGAAAGAACGGAGGTTAGGATTATGGCGGTGGATCGCAGATTCTTGAAGAACTTGGACTGGACATTGATCGCGGTTACCCTAATCCTAATCGCTGCGGGAATCGTTATTGTATATAGCGCAACCCGTTCAAATCCGTCTCTGACAGGCGGCGATCCCTTAGCCTACGTCAAGAAGCAGATCATTGCCGCCATTATAGGTATTGTTATGGTTATTGGAC
>JBMNNY010000041.1:0-14378 GCA_050942765.1 Bacillota bacterium
GGCCATCGGACAAGTCATGCAGAACTTGACCAATGTGCTTTGCTATCTGGCTTATGGGGCTGGATTCGCAGTCGGAAATTTTGTGGGTATTTCCTTAGAAGAAAAGCTTGCGATGGGTCATTCAGTCGTGCGAGTCGTGACTGCGAAAGAAACGGCGCCACTGGTAGATATGCTGGTTAAGGCACATTATGGGGTCACATGCGTGGAAGCCAAAGGCGCTACCGGTAATGTCATGCTCATCTATACCATTGTAAAGCGTAAAGATTTGCCCGAAGTGACCCGCATTATCAGTGAGTTTGACAAGAAAGCCTTTTACTCAATTGAGGACGCCCGGACAGCCAAAGAAGGTGTCTTTCCGAAGCATCAACAATCGAATCGGCCGTCCTGGACAAAGCCGTTCTTGGGGCGCATTGCCAAGTAGCTTTTCGAAACTTCATTTTGCAGACGATGATAGGCGAGTCTTACATAAGACTCGTCTATGTCTATGCCAACCCAGCGGCGTCCAAGCATTTTCGCTGCCAGACAGGTAGTTCCGCTCCCCATGAAAGGATCCAGTACTACATCGTTTTTAAAGGTGAACAGGTTAATCAGACGTGCCGGAAGTTCCAGAGGGAATGGAGCCGGGTGGCCTATTTTTTTTGCCGACGCAGTTGGAAATTCCCAAATGCTCTTGGTCAACTGGACAAACTGCGCGCTCTCCAAATCGCTTTCTCCGCGATGAGAAGTTTGGAAGGACTCTTTGCAAAATACCAGGATGTATTCATGCACATCACGTAAGGTTGGGTTCGTTGGGCGGCACCAGCTGCCCCAGGCGGTCGATACACCAACACTGGCTGACTTATTCCAAATAATCTCGCCGCGCATCAGAAAATCCAAGGCCAATAGCTGTTGCGTAATATATGATTGCAGCGGGATATAGGGCTGGCGATCAACGCCGGCCACATTGACGCATATTCGCCCGCCACGGACCAGGATTCGGCGGCATTCCTCCCAGACACCTTCCAGCATACTCAGGTATTCAGGCAATGGCAGTGCGTCCTCATGGCTGCTGTATTTTTTCCCGACATTGTATGGCGGACTGGTAACAATCAGATGTACAGATTCATCCGGAATCATGTCTAAGGAGCGGCTGTCGCCGCAATAAAGCCTGTTCCAAAAGACAGGGCTATCTGGGCTTGTGCTATTGGACTGCACGGTATTGCCATTATTCACAATTAGGCGGCCCCTCCTGGAATATGGTCCAAAAGGATTAAACATAAAAAGCGGTCATTTTCCTTTTTAGCGCAGGCAGTTTTTCGGACGGGCAGGGCGCGCAGCAAGTGGGCCTGGGTGACTAAGCCCGCACCCTGCGCCCTGCGTCACACCCGGGCCCGATCAGCGAAAAAGGCGCTTCTTCCAGGGCAGCTGCTGATCCGGAATGATAAATGGTGTAATCAATGTCAGGAAAGATATTATCCTTATACTCAATGTCACTGAGCCAGCCATCGTCAATATGACCGGCCTTAACACTTTCGTAGATACGGGTAAAGCGGTGCAGATGATCCTTGGTTCTGCGGGTGGCATAAGCAGTCATGGTGCCGGTTTTCATGATAAAAGCCCAGTCGCTGGATTGCGCCAGCAGCAACTCGCGCGCCGCTTGATTCAGTGCCCGGCGCAACTGGCCGTCCGCATGAGGATAAGTGTCAGCTAGCTCGGTCATGCGCTTGGCCGCCTGATGCAGATGCCGGTAAATCCAATCATTGCTGCCCTCCAGCCATACTTCATGAAAGCCCTTATAGCCCCAGCTCGATTCGGATGGTACAGCTACCTGATTCTTAGGATACATATTCAGATAATCGCCGGGTGTGATCAGCCTTATATTCTTCTGATCATAGGCGATTTTGCGGATCAGGTAATTAAGCCAATCCGGACCTTCAAACCACCAATGACCAAATAACTCGGCATCGTAAGGACTGACGACAATTGGCTTGCGATCCAGGAATTCCGCTAGATAGCTGACCTGCTGCTCACGGTTGAACATGAAGTTGCCGGCATGAACCGCCGCTCTTTCCAGAGCAGCCCAAGGTACATAAGGCTCTTTATTGGCTGTGGCACCGGTGATACGATAGTATTTAATCCCGGTGTTGACGCGGATGCCATCGTCATGCAGGAACGGGCGGATGTAATCATATTCGAGATCATAGCCGATATCGCGATAGAATTCGCGATAGGCCGGATCACCAGGATACCCTTCTGTGGCACTCCATACCTGTTTGGATGATTCCATATCCCTGGCAAAGACCGCCGTCCCTGACGGGCAGTAGAGCGGGGCAAACACTCCATATTTGGGCCTGGGCACGGCGTGCATGATTCCGTGTGAATCGGTGAAAAAGTAGCGGATGCCGTATTCCCGCAATATTTCATCCAGCCCCGGGAAATACCCGCATTCCGGAAGCCACATGCCATTAGGGCTGAAGCCCATCAGGTTCCTAAAGGTCTGAACCCCAACGCCCACCTGCGCCCGCAACGCTTCCCGATGGAGGCGCATCATGGGTAAATAGCCGTGTGTGGCGGCACAGGTGATTAGTTCTACGCGCCCGGCATCAGAAAACTTTTTAAAGGCGCGCAGGAGGCGGGAGCCATACTTCTCAAAGACGATATAACGGACCTCGCGGAAACGGCTCAGGTACATCTCTGCCAATTCATGAAAGGCTGGAATCCACCTGGTGCGCTCAACTTCACGCTCTGCCAAGGTGATCAAGTTATTAAGATGGCGTTCATAGCGCTCGATGAGTAGCGGATCATTCAGCATAGACATGAGGGTCGGACTAAGGCTGATTGTAATGCGAAATGGCACGCCATCGTCGATCAGCCGGTCGAAGACTTTAATCAGCGGGGCGTAAGTTTCCGTAATAGCCTCAAAAAGCCAGTCTTCTTCCAAAAAACGCGGGCGCTCTGGATGCCTTACATAGGGAAGATGGGCGTGCAGTACAAGTGCCAGATATCCTTTTTCCATGATCAGCAGCCTCCCATTAGCTCCATTGCCTAGCGGTTTCCGGTGGGGCTTCCGGTTTGGTTTCCCGTTGGGTTTCCGGCGGGGCTTCCGGTGGTTTGTTTGGCAATGACAGGTGTGATGATGATTGATTCAACCCCATCCGGCGTTACTGCCTTGACAGGCAACTCATGCACACCATCGGGCAGTGCCATGCGCAAGGCGAAGGTCCCGTCTTCCCGTAGCTTGATCTCCTGCCCTTGAATTGTCAGGTGCGCACCAGGTTGTGTCGCTCCATAGATGATTAACTCCGTGTTTAGGACCAGCCAAAAACGGCGTTCGACCGCCTGTTCCAGCAGTTGTTGTCTATGCAACATCGGGCTTGAAATACTGCTGATTGCTCCTGAGCCTGCCAATGAGACTCTTTCAAGCCTCTTTTGATAACCCTCCAGCAGAGCTTCAGAAGCGCCGCCGGGAAGACCAGCCAGATGGTAGAGACGCTGGAAATGCTCGTCAACAACCATCCATTCTTCATCGACAACGTTTGATACTGAATCAACCGGGGTGGTGATCTGATTGGAACGTGCTATCATGCGATAGCAGCCAGAACTTGAGATAACGCCCAGCTCCACCATGAAACTGTGGCCGGGTTCACCCACATAGATATACCAACTGCCGGTGGCAGGATTGATTGGCACATCAAAGTATGTGGTGCTACTGCTAATGCTGCTGCTACCGTTGATACTGATATAGCTGCCGCTGCTCTTTATAGTAGCGCCGGCAGCGGAGAGATCGAAGACACGCAATACCAAAGGCAGCTGTTCCCAGGAGCCAAACTCGCGGAGTAAGTCTTCACGGACCATGTTATCAATTTCCCAATAAGCATAAAGCCAGTAAGGGTCTCTGACCAACAAAACAATCTTTGTTTCATTGTAGGGTCCCGGCAGGGGCGCTTCTTCCTGCGGCAACATACCTTGCGGCAAACGGCTTGATTCATCAAGCCCCTTTTTGATCAGGGTCTCGGAGGAAACGTCTTCCGTCGGAAGATACATACGGCGCCGTTGATATTGCCGCTGCGGTTTCTTAGTATCGGCTCCGGTTTCTGATGCGATTTCAGATGCGAGTGCTGCGATCAACTGTTCACGGGTCATACCCGTGCGTCCGCGGATGGCACGCTCTTTTGCCAGGCGAATCAGCTCGGCTTTAGACATGGCATTCAGCTGTTGCCGGGTCATTCTGACACTCCTTTACTAAAAGTTCTGCGTCAGTGTATTGGATGGCCTACCGGTTATGTGTGTGGCCGGATGCTTCGGGATGGCCACTTTGGATTGGCCGTTTCGGGCAAAAAATAAGCGGCCTATGCTACATAGCGCAAAGGCTTCTTCTCTTACATAGAGTCACCACGACAGCCAAAAGCTATTCAACAACTTGGGCCCGGGTAGCGAGCTGCTGGCAAGCCGGATGTTGTACGCAGGACAGTGGTGATTTTTCGTTGCGCAGGGAAAGATAAGTAAAAGGTGCTCAGGAAGGGGCAACAGGCCACGTTTGAAGTAATTGCCGACTATCATACTCATACTATCTTTAGTCATGGGCAGGGAACGGTGCGTATGAATGCTCAGGCCGCGTCGGATGCAGGTTTACGCCAGCTGGCCATTGCCGATCACGGTCCAGCCATGCGTTGGGGTCTCGGCGTCGAAAGCCTGGAAGAGTTTGAGACCATTCGGAATGCCATCGACAAAGTCAACTGCCAGAATCAAAGTGGCGGCTTAACAGTTTTGCGGGGTTGTGAAGCCAATATCATTGATTTTCAAGGCACTCTCGATATCCCACCTTATCTGCAGCATGACCTGGATATTGTCTTGGCAGGTTTTCATGTTCAAATCCGACCGCGTTCTTTCGTGCAAGGATTGAGCTATCTGTCTGCTATAGCGTTATCCGCCATGAGCAGCCATGTCGAGAAGAAGGAGCGCATTCGCAATACGGACGCCGTATGCTCTGCACTATACAACAACTGCATTGATATCTTAACGCATCCCGGATTGCACATTAACATCGATACGGCGGAGTTGGCTAAGGCAAGTGTTCAGACTGGAACACTTTTAGAAATCAACTGTCATCACGCTGATGAGATGCTGCCCTTTGTAAAGGTCGCTGCGCGCCATGGGGCACGCTTTGTAATCAGCAGCGATGCTCATCATCCTGATCATATTGGTAAGTATGAACGCGGTCTGGCAATTGCCAGAGAAGCCGGGCTCTGTAGCGAGCAAATCATGAATGTCATCATTAAAGGGGAAGATCCCGAACCCAAGCTTGCCAGATTCAGTCGCAGATTCAGTCCACTGCCAGACTCCTCCAAAAAACGCAGTGATTAGTCAAAGGACTTCGGCGAACATAAGTAGAATTGTGCAATATTCTAGACCGGTGGGAAGTGATAGTCATGCGAGAAAAGCATCCGCAAAACAACCACCCGCAAGATAGCCATTTTATCATAATTACCGGGCTGTCAGGCGCCGGTAAATCCCTTGCCATGAAAACGCTGGAGGATGTCGGGTATTTTTGCGTTGACAATTTGCCGCCGGTGCTAATTCCCAAGTTCGCCGAGCTTTGCCTGCAGGCAGCCGGCAGAATTAACAAACTTGCGATCGTGGTCGATTTACGTGGGGGCGACTTTTTCAATGATATTAACGATGCATTGGCGGCCCTTGACGACTCCGATTTGAAATATGAAATTGTGTTCCTGGATGCCAGCGATGAGGCGCTGGTCAGAAGATATAAGGAATCGCGGCGCCGGCATCCGGTTTCGCCGGGAGGAGGCTTGCTTGAGAGCATTCAGAACGAGCGCGTCAAGCTGCAGGATCTCAAATCGCGCGCCACTTATTTAGTTGATACTACGACGCTGGACAGTAAGATGCTGCGCGAGCGCATTTTAAGTATTGCAGGGATCAGGGCGAAAGAGCGGCTGCAGATTACCATCATTTCTTTCGGGTTCAAATTTGGCGTGCCCATGGATGTTGATCTGGTTTTTGATGTCCGTTTCCTGCCCAATCCATACTATGTGGAAGACTTGCGCGCTTTGACCGGCAAAGACGATGCTGTCGCGAAATATGTCATGAACATGCCATCCACAAAAGGATTCCTGAACAGAGTGACCGACCTGCTTAACTTTTCGTTACCGCTTTATGCCGCCGAAGGTAAGAGTAAGCTAATTATCGGCATAGGATGTACCGGAGGACGTCATCGTTCAGTGGCGATCGCCGAAAAGCTGGGGGACTACATCAGTGACAAGGGCTATCAGGTGCAAGTGGAGCATCGCGATATCCGTCAGTGAATGATCCGCATTAGTGAGTGATCCGTAGTGAGTGATTTGCAATAGTGAATGATCCGTAGTGAACGATTTGCATAGTGAATGATTTGCAGTGAACGATCTGCAATGACGGCTACCGGAATATATGGCTAAATATTGCAGTACTATTATATGAACGACAATAGACAAGTTTTTGGCTTTTTGCGCTATCATTACGTCATGATTATTCTACTATTCGACGTATGCAGACAGGGGGGTGGTGCAGCTGAAAGCCCCTTTTTTTAAGAAACGTCGCCCTGGCATGTTAAAATATATCTCAGTTTTACTTTTGGTTGTGGCGGCTTTGATAGTTTTCGGGATAGTTTTATTCCAGTTCGTTCCGGAACGCTGGAGTAATGAGGGGCGCTTGGCGGCAACTGTTTCAGTGCTTTTTGGCCTGTCTGGCATATTGATTGGTTCGGTACTGTTGATTCTGGCGCTTAGGGTTGCGGAGACACGCCATCTGGGCGATTTACTGTCCAGTGTTTTTGAAAAACGCGTACTCGACAAGGGGCCGAAAATTGTCGTAATTGGCGGGGGGACAGGTTTGGCGACGCTTTTGCGTGGCCTGAAGAATTATACCAGTCACCTGACCGCAGTGGTCGCTGTTACTGACGACGGCGGCAGTTCAGGAAGGTTGCGCAATGAATTTGGCATTTTGCCACCGGGTGATATCCGCAACTGCTTGACGGCATTGGCGGATCGTGAACCGCTGATGGAGCAGTTGTTTCAATATCGGTTTGGCAAGGGGTCCGGATTGGCCGGACATAATTTTGGGAACCTTTTCATTACGGCAATGACCGATATCACGGGCGATTTTGAGATGGCCATTAAGCAGTCCAGTCGCGTTTTAGCCATCCGGGGCCAGGTGCTTCCTTCCACGCTTGACAAGGTGGTGCTGGCGGCTGAGCTGGAAGATGACAGCATCATTGGCGGAGAGTCATTGATCGGAAAGGTTGATCGCCGTATCAGGCGCGTTTACTTAGTGCCTGCTAATCCGAGTCCACCTCAGGAAGTTGTGGATGCCATTATGGACGCAGACGCGATTGTCATGGGTCCGGGAAGCTTGTTCACAAGCGTGCTTCCCAACCTGCTGGTTCCGGATGTGCTTAAAGCGGTGCGGACTACCAATGCCTTACGGATTTATGTGATGAATATTATGACTCAGCTTGGCGAAACACGTAGCTTTGCTGCCTCTGATCATGTGAAAGCGATTCATAGTCATTGTGGACCAGGCCTGATTGATACAGTGGTTGTCAACACAGAAGAGATTGAGGACGAGGTACGGGAAAGATATCTGGGTGAATGCTCTGTTCCGGTGCATCTTGATCGGGAAGCGCTTGCCCAAGAAGACGTTAAAATTGTCACAGGCAATTATCTGAGTAAGTCCAATTATGCCCGCCATGATTCGGCGGCTTTGGCTGCGGAGTTGATGAGGATAATCGATTTGGATCGCCGAAAAAACAAGCGTCGGCGCAATCTAATCCGAAGGTTGCTTAAGAGGCGATAAAAGAAAAGGCGATAAAAGAAAAGGCGATAAAAGAAAAGGCGATAAAAGAAAAGGCGATAAATGGATCGCATTTGGGCTGGAAAGATGCTATAATATGAAATTGATGATAACTTTATAAGTCCTTCAGGGCAGGGTGAGGCTGAATAGCCGATTCCCGACCGGCGGTAATGCGTATGGCCATGGCAAAGCACTATGCCAACGCTAGTCCGCGAGCCTTATGGCCGACCCGGTGCGATTCCGGGACCGACGGTAAAGTCCGGATGAAAGAAGGAAAAACAGCTTGGCTGTTTGGCTGCCCTGAACCTTTAGGTTTGGGGTTTTTTATTTTGTGCGCGACAGGAGGGATTTTGATGCGGAAGCCGCAAGAAGCGCCGGAAGCGCAGGCGTCGCTTGGGGCATCGGGGATGGACGAAGCGCAGGCGGCCGTGTGGTGCCGCGGCGTAACTGTTTCATTTACCGGAGAGCAGAATGAATTGCAGGACATTGATCTGACAATCCGTCCGGGCGAATGCGTGGCGCTGGTTGGTCCGAGTGGTTGTGGCAAATCGACTCTGCTTAGGGTAATCGCCGGACTACTGGAGCCGGATGCCGGAATGGCCAAAGTATTTGGGTGTGACGGAACGCCAAGCGAACGGGGAATCGGCTTTGTCTTTCAGGAACCCACCCTGTTTCCATGGCTGAATGCGTTGGAAAATGTGGCACTGCCGCTGGAACTGCAGAAGAAGCTGACGGTAGCGGATTGCCGGGATCAAGCCCGGAAAGCACTTAAGGATGTCGGTTTACTGCAATATGCGGAAAAATATCCTGCAGAACTGTCGGGCGGTATGAAACAGCGGTTGGCACTCGCCAGGGCGCTGGTGACCGAATCCAGAGTGCTCCTGCTCGACGAGCCATTTGCCGCCATTGATGCCCTGAGGCGCGAACGGTTTAATTACGAGCTGTGGCGTCTGGCGCGCAAGAAAAATCTGACCATGCTGATCGTCACCCACAGTATTAATGAGGCAGTCTCCATGTCGCAGCGTGTTTTGGTGATGGCCGAAGAACCGGGTAGAATTGTCGGGGAAGTCGCTGTAGATCTGCCTGAAGAGCGGGATTTGACAACCTGGTCGAGCAAAGGCTTTTACGAATCCTGTACCAGAGTGCGCCAAATTCTTGAGGAAACGGGGGCGCTGATGCATGCGTAAAAATGGGACAGGGGCGCGGCGAGCGCGAAGGAAGATGCGTGAGTCAGGTAAATCCGGCTGGCCAGCTACGATAATCATTTTTTTCGCGCTAATCGGTTTGTGGTGGTTACTATCCCGTTTCTATCCGCCATATATTTTGCCCTCACCAGGCAACGTGATTATGCGGCTGATCACCGAGGCTAAGAAAGGGCCGCTGCTCGGGCATTTGGCTGTTACAGCAGGAGAATCTTTTGTCGGGCTTTTGTTGGGGGCATCGCTGGCCTTGCCGTTCGGTTATCTATTGGCACGCATTACTTGGCTGGAGAAGGCAGTATCTCCGTACCTTGTTGCATCGCAGGCCATTCCGACTGTCGCTTTGGCACCTTTGATCATCATATGGTTTGGGTTTGGCTTGACTTCCAAGATTCTGGTGGCGGCAATGGTTGCTTTTTTCCCGATTTGCATGAACACTATTGCCGGCATACGACGGGTCGGGAAAAATCAGTATGACCTGATGCGCATTTTTGGGGCAACGACCTGGCAGGTTTTTGCCAAGATCGAGTTGCCAACCGCCTTACCGGTTTTGCTGACAGGATTGCGCATGGGAATGGCTTTTTCGGTAATTGGTGCGGTGGTCGGAGAATTCGCCAGCTCTGACCGGGGTTTGGGTTATCTGGTCAACGTCTCCGCTGGCATGATGGATACAACCCTGCTTTTTGTCGCACTAATCACGCTGGCCGCACTGGGGATCAGCTTTCACCTGCTGTTCCTGCTGGGCGAGCATCTCCTCAGGAAGCGGCGCTACTAAGGCCGATCGATTGGGAACATCGATCGATTGGGGACATCGATCGATTGGGGACAGGTTTGTTTGGGTTAAAATGTACCGATCGGGGACAGGTTTGTTTAGGCCGAAATATACCGATTGGGGACAGGTTTGTTTGGGTTAAAATGTACCGATCGGGGACAGGTTTGTTTAGGCCGAAATATACCGATTGGGGACTGTCCCCATTTGGATCAAAATAGTCCTTTGGGGACTGTCCCCAATCAGGACATTTTGACCCATTTGGGGACAGACTTAATTATTGATTTTCAATTTCACAGGTTTTCAACCCCGTCTTGGCCGAGGTTGAGGTTATTATCAAATAGGATGGGAGAGCGATTTGGTTTGGTAAGAAAAACGCAGTTGTCACTAATGATTCTGGTCATTGCTATTGCGGTAATGACTCTTGGAACACTGGTGCTGGGCGGATGCCAGCGCAAGGAGCCGCAAACGGTCAGATTGGTAATGGGCTATATTCCGAACGTGCAATTCGCTCCATGGTATGTAGCACAAGAAAAAGGATACTTTGAAGACGCCGGTCTGGAAATTACCATGGACTATGGAAAAGTCAACGATGTGATGCGCCTGCTGGCCGCTGGCGAAATTGATTTTGTGATTGCGGGTGGCGACGAAGTAATTGTGGCTCGTAGTCAGGATCTTCCGGTTACTTATGTTATGGCCTTATACGCTCGCTTCCCGGCTGCCGTAGTTTCCCTGAAAGAAGCGGCCATTAATGAGCCAGCCGATCTGAGAGGAAAAACAATCGGCCTTCCGGGATTTTATGGAACGAATTACATTGCTATCAAAGCTATTCTGGCTCGGTTAGGAATGACAGAGTCCGATGTAAATCTTTTGCCGGTAGGATATAACCAGGTGGCAGTGCTTAGCGAAGGAAAAGTCGATGCGATCGTTGGCTTTGATAACAATGAGCCTATTCAGTTACACAGCCTGGGTTTTGAGACGAATGTGATCCATTCCTATGATTACTTCGATCTGGTAGGCCACGGCGTCGTGACCGGTGAAAAACAGTTGCAGGAGAATCCCAAACGCGTGCAGGCTTTTGTAACGGCAACCCTAAGGGGCATGGAATACGCCCTCCAACACCCCGACGAAGCTTTTGAGATTTGTCTTAAATTCGCGCCGGAAAGTGGCGGTCCCAATGCAGAGGTTCAGAAGCAAGTCATGCTAGAATCTATGAAACTATGGCAAAGCGCATTTACAGACGCTCATGGCCTGGGAAGCTCTGATCCTGAAGCTTGGACCGCATCGCAGCAGTCAATGCTGGAGTGGGGCTTAATCTCGAAAGAAACTCCGGCCGAGCTGCTTGTCACTAATGATTATATTGATTATTAATCCTTGATTATTGAATCCGTGCCGCCCTGCAAAGCACCATACTACCCTATACTACCTTACCACTTCACGCCGCACCGCATTGCAATCCGCATTGTGGTGCGGCTTCTTGTTGATGGGCAGGAAAGTTAGCTGGTCTGACGAAATTCTAAAGATAGGGATGTGTGCATATACCGAAAGGAGGAGCTCCTATATGTCCGCTATCGGCAAGAGGATTCTGACGCTCATGGCCGCCGTCACCATTTTGTTCTGCCTGGCCTCCCCTGATCAGGCTTATGCGGCACCAACCGAAAAAACCATCAAATCAATCACTATTTTCGGCGCCTTTTCAACGTCATCAGAAGAGATCCTATTTCATCTGGGAGTAAATGAGGGAGAAAAATACGATCCCGTGAAGCTAATGCGCGGAGTAACATGGCTACGCAATAACGGCATGTTTGGTGATGTCGATTTCGAGGTGGTAGAAACTCCTGGCACTGCTGATACGGTGGAGATATACCTCTATATAATCGAACCTATCGGATCGAGCCGCAGCGGTGGAGATACCGTCTTCGGTTCCGTTGATCGTGAAGAGTTGTATGGCTGGTTCAATGTCTCACTTCCGATACCCACAGGCATGTTTGGGTTAGGATTCGATACTTCTCTGGGGCTGAACATCAGCAAGCAATCCTGGTCTATAGCGCCCTCCATTTCGGGCCTCAAGCTCTTCGGGGCGCCGCTGGGCTGGTATCTTGATTTTGCCTATACCAACAAAAAAGACGAGCTCGATACCGTGGCAGTGGATCCGGAATGGGGCCTCATGACACATGTGGGTTTTAAGCAGGCCCTGGCACCAAACGTATCTTGGATGGCCACGGTTGGCTATGAATATGAAAAGAAGACTGCCACATCAGAGAGTAATCATTACTTGTATCTGGCTGACAGGTTCACCTTCGATATCCGGCCGGTGAAACTGCATGCTGAAACCGAGTTAGGATGCAGCACCGGTGATTATGACAATGGAGTTTATTTCAAGTTCGGTGCCAAAGGCGAATGGCCGCTGGAAATCACCAAGGATTTATTCTTGCTGACGCAGGCGGAGTTTGGTATTGCCACCGAGAAAACGCCTACCCGCGCTTTATTTGACATAGGAAAAGTCGGCATGCGCGGTTATGAGCTGGCCGAGTCGGATCGCTATTTAATCGGCTCCACCGGTCTTTATTGGCAGATCATTGATTCTTTACAGGCAATGATCTTTTGTGATCTCGGTTCCGTCCATACTCAGGGAGGTAGCTGGAGCCCGCTGCTTTCAGATATCGGACTGGGTCTGCGCTGGAACATGATCAGTCTCTTCGGAACCTATAACGGGGCAGGAGACTTCGGCTGGGGAATTTCATTTGATACCTACTTCTAGGATGTGCGGGCGTGGATCGTGCGCAGATCGTACGCAGATCGGGCGCGGATCGGGCGCAGATCGGGCGCAGATCAGTCGTGACGCGGCATGGCGCGGCACGGCACGGCGCGGCACGGCACGGCGCGGCACGGCACGGCGCGGAGCGGTGTGGCGCGGCGCAGAACGGCAACAGTCGCGCGGCTGCATTGGTAGCCGTATCTATTGAAATGGAAAAGGGGCGAGTGGCGTGAAAGCTGTCAATGAGCAACTTTTTGATCCCGAAATAAGAGCCAAGGCACAAGCTTATCATCGAGCGAAAAACCTGCATCGCTGTTTAGGACTGCTTTATGTAATCCTTTTTACTGTGGCAGTTTTTTGCACTCCGCTGGCTCGCAACCTGTCTACAACCATTGGCGACTATGGCTGGCGGCCCGCATTATATTTAGTCGTAATCGCCGCCCTCTTTTCAGTCGGGAACGCACTCATCGACTATTTCGCAGGTTACTGCGTGCAGCGGCGTTTTGGCCTGTCAGTACAAACTCCCGGATCCTGGCTGGGCGATAAACTTAAGAGTTTCCTGATGCTGCTGGTATTGCTGGTGCCATTGCTGTTACTTCTGCGCACGATTCTGATCAAAGCGCCGAGTTATTGGTGGTTGTTTGCGGGCATTTTCTACGTCCTGATTTCCGTGCTCCTGGTCAACCTGTCACCGGTGCTGATCATGCCGCTGTTTTACAAATTCACGCCTCTCAAAGATGAGCAGCTAAAAGCGCAGTTGGAGCATTTATTTGCCAAGACGGGCTCCGGTATCCGGGGCGTTTATGAAATGAACATGAGCAGCAAGACCAATGCTGCTAATGCTATGATTACGGGAACCGGCCACACCAGACGAATGGTATTGGGCGATACATTACTGTCTGCATTCACAGCAGACGAAATCGAGGCTGTCATGGCACATGAGTTGGCGCACCATAATTTTCGGCATATGCCCAAAATCCTGTTGCTGAATTCTTTGATCGGCATTTTTTCGTTCTGGGCATTATCATTGATTGCACCATATGTGGCAAAATGGCTGGGCTATGTCAATGTCACAGATCCAGCTTTTCTTCCGATGCTAATGATCATTACGGTGATGATCATGGCGCTATTGGATCCGCTCAGCAATTGGTACATACGTACCCTTGAACGGCAATGTGATCGATATGCCGTGGAGGTAACGGGCAAACCGGAAGCGTTCATTGGCGCAATGGCGCGGCTGGCTGATCGAAATTTGTCGGTACTCAATGTATCTCCCTTGGAATATGTAATTTATTGGGATCATCCGACAATCGGCCAGAGGATAGTATTCGCGGAGTCGTATGAGGACTTCAAGGGTGAGAGTCCTAAGGGACTTGAAGGCTCTAAAGGCTTTGATCAGGGTTTAAACCGATAACTTGGAAACTTTTTGAGGAGTTGCACGGTCATAATGATGCCGGAATTGAGCTAGAAGTACCGGCAAATCGGAGGAGAGTTCCTTGGTAAGGTGTAGGTTGAAAGAAAATGTTGTAAAGCAGAATACTGGAATGGGGGAAATTACGACTGCCCAGTTCAGCGATTCTTACCCACCAATTATGGACGGCGTTGCCAAAGTTGTTGTGGAGTATAAAGAGCACCTTTCTAAGACTTTGGGTCCGGTACATATTGTCATTCCGTCAATCCCAGGTCTGGAGCAATACAAAGCGGACGATCTGATTCATGTTTACCCGACCATTCCGATTCCGAAACGGTCCCCATATCGTTTTGGGATGCCATGGATTTTGCCGGGGTTTAGCCGCAAGATCGCCAGACTTCCGCTGGACCTGGTGCATGT